>NZ_JBIJDC010000134.1:0-11845 GCF_044344315.1 Zoogloea sp.
CAAGCACATAGGGGATGCTGGCATCGAAAGGGCCTGCCTTGTGGGCGGTGTTGCGGCGGAACAGCACGGCGCCCGGTTCGCCGATCACATTGGTGCCGGCCCGGATGCACTTGCGCAGGGCGTCGCGGGCGGTAACCGGCCCCGTGGCCCACGGGGTGCGCTTGACGAAGAGGGGCTTGTCGGCCTTTCCGATGATGTGCCGGCTGGAGAAGGCAAGAACCGTGTTCGGATGTGCGTCCAGGGCAGCGACTTGTCGGGCCAGGCAGTCGGGTGAGATCAGGTCATCGTGGGGCAGGATCTTGATGTATTCGCCGCGGGCTTCCGTGAGGCAGCGGTTCCAGTTGCCCTGAGGCCCCAGGTTCTTCTCGTTGCGGATGAATTTCAGGCGCGGATCGGAAGTGTAGGGGGCAATCAACTCCGGGGTGTTGTCGGGTGAGCAGTCGTCGATGACGAGCAGTTCGAAGTCGATCCAGGTCTGGGCCAGGACGGATTGAACGGCAGCCTCTAGGAAGCTGCCTCCGCACCAGGCGGGAATGCAGACTGAAACGCGGGGAGAACTCATTTGTGTTACCTGTCGATTCGTCAGCTCGGATGGGAGGCACCCTGCTGGACGCGCATCAGCGAGCCCGCGTTGCGCGCGGGGCAGAAGGTGCACGACACGGGTCGTTGATTGGCCCCGAATACTAATGGATAGGCATTTGTCCTTGTGTGATAAATGTCCCTCGTGAGACGGGGAGGTGCCAAAGTTTGCACCATCGAGCGCTGCCTCCGTGTGACAGCGTACCGCTTGACGCTACCGGATGTACCGCCCGCATCAAGCGGCAGCGGCCTTGCTCCGGTATCATGGCGGTCTCGTTTTTTTGCGGCGCGGCAATGGAACTGCTTACTCAATTCATCGACATCATCCTGCATCTGGACGTTCACCTGGCAGCCCTGACGGCCCAGTACGGCACCTGGATCTATGTAATCCTCTTCCTGATCATTTTCTGCGAGACCGGCCTGGTGATCTTCCCCTTTCTGCCCGGCGATTCCCTGCTCTTCGTGGCCGGGGCCCTTGCGGCGACTGGCGGTATGGACATCTATGTGCTGTGTGGCGTGCTGCTCGCGGCAGCCGTTCTGGGTGACAACACCAACTACTGGATCGGCCATAGCATTGGCCCAAAGGTGTTCCGCTGGGAGAATTCCCGCCTGTTCAATCGCGCGGCCTTTGACAAGACCCACGCCTATTTTGAGTCCCACGGCGGCAAGACCATCATCATTGCCCGCTTCCTGCCGCTGCTGCGCACATTTGCGCCCTTCGTGGCCGGCGTGGCACGCATGACCTACAGCCGCTTCGTGGCCCTCGACTTTCTCGGTGGGTGCATCTGGATCTTCTCGTTGACCTGGCTTGGTTATGGTTTCGGCAACATGCCGGTGGTCAAGAAGAACCTGTCGGTGGTGATCCTGGGCATCATCGCCATCTCGCTGATTCCGGTGTTCATCGGCTGGCTGAAGAGTCGGCGGGCGCCGGTAGCGGGATGAGCAGGATATGAAGAATATTGTCATTCTCATCTCCGGCCGTGGCAGCAACATGGAAGCCATCGTCCGGGCGCAGATCCCCGGTGCACGCATTGTCGCCGTCATCTCCAACCGGCCGGACGCCGGCGGTCTGGAGTTTGCCGCCCGTCACGGCATTGCAGCCCGGGTACTGGATCACAAGGCTTACCCGACCCGGGAGGCCTTCGACGCGGCCCTGGCCGACCTGATCGATGCCTTGTCTCCGGATCTGGTGGTACTGGCCGGCTTCATGCGGGTACTCACCGATGCCTTCGTCAGTCGCTACGCTGGTCGCCTGCTCAACATCCATCCCAGTCTGCTGCCATCTTTCCCCGGCCTGCACACCCACCGGCGTGCTCTGGAGGCCGGGGTGCGGGTGCATGGCACCACGGTGCATTTCGTCACTCCAACCCTGGATTGCGGTCCGGTGGTGATCCAGGCCGCCGTGCCCGTGCTGGAAGGTGACGACGAGGACAGTCTGGCCGCCCGTGTGTTGGTGCAGGAGCACCGTATCTACCCGCAGGCCGTGCGCTGGTTTGTGGAAGGCCGCCTGCAGCTCACCGAGGCAGGCGGGGTGCGGGTGAAGGATGAGCCCGCCGGCTCCGACGGCTGGACGGTGCCGCCGGTCGAGGCCTGAGTCGTCGATGGCCGCAGCCGCCGGGCGTTACGACCGCACCCTGGTTTTTGCGATTGCTGTCTCTGCGGTCGTGCATCTGTTCGTGCTGCTCGGGCCCGCCTGGGAAATTCCCAACGAGAAGGCCAGCGTGCTGCCTCCTCTGGATGCGCGCCTCACACCGCTGCCCCAGCCGACCCTGAAGAGCCCGGATCGCAAGCGTGTGGTTCTGGGCGATGCGCCGCCACCCCGTCCGCGCCCCCGGCCACGCAAGCCGGTCAAGGCGGCCGAGCCGCAGGCTTCAGCCGCTCCCGCGGCCCAGCTTGCGCCGGACGCAGTCCTGGCGGGCAATGAGGGCGATGGCCAGGATGCAGCCCGCCGCACCGACCCGCCCCCCGATGCCGAGGCCGGGGCCGTCGGCAGCGGCAAGGGCGGTGCCGGCGGAATGCCCGCCAAGGGCGCCGGGCCGAGCCTGGGCGAGCTGTGGGCGGCATCAGGCAAGATCCAGTACAACGTGATCCGTGGCGAGCAGAATTTCATCATCGGTCGTACCACCCACGCCTGGACCCACGATCAGGAGCATTACTCCATGGAGACGGTGATAGAGACCTCGGGCCTGGTGGGGCTGATCAAGCCGTTCCGGATGGTCCAGCGCAGCGAAGGCCGGATCGGTCCTCGGGGCCTGCAACCCGAGAAGTTCACTGTCGAACGGGATGGCCGGATGCGTGAGCAGGCCGACTTTGACTGGTCGTCGGCCAAGGTGGTGCTGGTGGCTGGAGAGCGTCAGCGGGAGTTCTCGATCGCCGAGGGCGACCAGGACGTGCTGTCCCTGATGCACCACCTGTCCCTTCAGCCTGAGGGGCCGTTGAAGGCCGAGTTGCTGGTGGTGACCGGCAAGAGTGCGGTGCGTTCGGTGATCGAGAACCTCGGCATCGAGGAGATCGAGGTGCCGGCGGGCCGCGTTTCCGCCTACCATCTCGGCAGTACGGGTCACCGTGGCGAATTGAAGATCGACATCTGGCTGGCCCGGGATTACGCCAACCTGCCGGTGCGTCTCAAGATCACCGACAAGAATGGCGATGTGCTCGACCAGGTCGCCACCGGCGTGGACCTGGGCAAACGGGCCGCGCCCCAGTAGCAGTTCAGACAGTTTGCCGGGTGCAGTGGCGCCCGGCTGTTATTTTCCCGTATCGGATTCACATGACCATTACCCCCGCCCAGATCCAGTCCGCCAGCCAGGCCCTTCGTTCCGTGCTGCGCTTTGATTACCCCGCCGACTCGGTGCTGTCCCGCTACTTCCGCGATCTGCGCGAGCTCGGTGCGCGGGACAGGGCTTTTGTGGCCGAGGCCGTGTACGGCGTGCTCCGGCGCAAGCGCACCCTTGAGCGCCTGTGCGGCCCGGAAGCGTCAACCCGGCACCTGGTGCTGGCCTGGCTGGCGCGTGTCGAAGGCACCACCCTGCGCCAACTGGGTGACGGCCTGCATGGTCGTGATACCGACTTCTTCACCGAGATCAAGGGCCGCGAAAGCGGTGAGCTGACCCTGGCGGAGTCGGCCGATCTGCCCGACTGGCTGGCCGAACGCCTGCTCGCCACCCTGAGCCCGGAGCAACTGGTGGCGCTGGCCCAGAGCCTCAACCGGCCGGCCCCCCTTGATCTGCGGGCCAACACGCTCAAGATTGATCGGGATGCCCTCATCGAACGCCTTAAAGCTGACGGCATTGCCTGTGCGCCGGGCCGCTTCTCGCCCACTGCCGTGCGCCTCGAGGGCAAGCCGGCGCTGCAGAAACACCCGCTGTTCCTCGATGGCAGTTTTGAGGTGCAGGACGAGGGCAGCCAGTTGCTGGGCTACCTGCTGCAGCCGAAGCGCGGCGAGATGGTCGTGGACTTCTGTGCCGGTGCCGGTGGCAAGACCCTGCTGCTGGGCGCCCTGATGCGCAACAGCGGCCGCCTGTATGCCTTCGATGTGTCGGACAAGCGCCTGTCCAAGCTCAAGCCGCGGATGGCCCGCTCCGGCCTGTCCAATATCCATCCGGTGGTCATCGCCAGCGAAAACGATCCGCGGGTCAAACGTCTGGCCGGCAAGATCGACCGGGTACTGGTGGATGCGCCGTGCAGCGGCCTCGGTACCCTGCGTCGCAACCCGGACCTGAAGTGGCGCCAGAGCCCCGAGGCCCTGGCCGAGCTGACTGTCAAGCAGGCTGCGATCCTCGCCAGTGCAGCCCGTCTGGTGAAGCCGGGTGGCCGTCTCGTGTATGCCACCTGCAGTCTGCTGGTCGAAGAGAACGAAGCCATCGTTGAGGCTTTCCTGGCTGCCAACGAGGGCTTTGCGCTGGTCAATGCCCAGGAAGTGCTGGCCAAGCAGGGCATCGCCGTTGAATGCGGCGAGCAGCTGCGTCTGACCCCGCTGGCCCACGATACCGATGGGTTCTTTGCTGCCGTGCTTGAGCGCAAGGCCTGATGCCGGCTTGGCGGTGGCTGCTGGCCGGCCTGGCGCTGGCCTTGGCGGCCCCGGTCGGGGCGCTTGCGCCCGAGCCGTCGGTCAATGTGGCAGCCACCGGTACGGTGGAGGTGATCTTCTCGCCGTGGGGCGACGGTGAAGCGGCGCTGCTGAAGGCCATCGACGATGCCCGGGAACAGATTCTGGTGCAGGCCTATCTATTCACCAGCAAACCCCTGGCCCGGGCCCTGATCGCCGCCCACCGCCGCGGGGTGCGTGTAGAGGTGATGCTCGACGCGGAAAGCAATCGCGCCGCATCGGCCAGCAGGCTGCCAGACTTCATGGCTGCCGGTGTACCGGTGTGGGTGGAGACTCGTCACAACATCGCCCACAACAAGGTCATGCTCTTCGACCCGGCAACGGTGCGTGGAGCGGTGGTGACCGGGTCGTACAACTTCACCCGCTCGGCGCGGGTGGCCAATGCAGAAAACCTGTTGATCCTGCGCGGCAACCCGGCGCTGGTCAGGGCCTACCTGGGCAATTGGCGGCGTCACAAGGCCGAAGCGCAATTGCTGCACAGTCTCGACGAACTGCCCGAACGGAAGAGGAAAAAGGATGGAAGAGAACCAGATCGCACACTTGCTGATTGAACTGTGGGACGACATCCAGAAGCCGGCAATTTTCTGGCAGGTGGGCGTGCTTGTGGTGTGCCTGCTGATGGCCGGGCTGATTGCCCGTCAGGTCAAGGCGGTGCTGCACCGGCGGCAGTCGGGCGACCTTGGTTATGTGCGCGGTGCCGGCGAGGAGGGGCTGCGGCGGGTGGTCTTTCCCCTGTCGGCGCTGCTGCTCGTGGCTTTGGCCCGGGTCACACTCGAGCGGTGGCACCACGTCAATCTGCTCAAGCTCGCGGTGCCCCTGTTGATGGCCATGGCCGTGATCAGGCTGACTGTCCATGCCCTCAAGCGGGCTTTCCCTCGGGCTGGCTGGCTGGCTTCCTTCGAACGTTTCTTTGCCTTTGGTGCGTGGGTGGTGGTGGCCCTGCACATCATCGGAGTGCTGCCGGCGGTCATCGACGGGCTGGAGCAGATCAGCTTCCCCGTCGGCAAGGTCAGCGTCAATCTGTGGATGCTGCTGCAGGGCCTGATGACGGTGATGCTGACCGTGCTCATCGCCCTGTGGCTGGCCGGCGTGGTGGAAGCCCGCCTGATGCACACCGAGGGTTTGGACGCCAACCTCAAGCTGGTTTTTGCACGCCTCTCCAAGGCCCTGCTGATCATCCTTGCGGTTTCAATCGGCCTCCCTCTGGTGGGCATCGATCTCACCGCCTTGTCGGTGTTTGGCGGGGCGTTGGGGGTCGGGCTTGGTCTGGGCATGCAGAAGATCGCCGCCAACTACGTGTCAGGCTTCATTCTGCTGCTGGACCGCTCGATCCGCATGGGCAACCTGATCTCGGTGGGTAACGAGCGTGGCGTGGTCAGTCAGATCACCACCCGTTACACGGTGCTCAAGGGCATGAGCGGAATCGAATCCATTGTGCCCAACGAAACCCTTGTCGGTGCGGTGGTGCAGAACGAGACCTTCACTGACCCCAAGGTGCGCATCGCCTTGCCCGTTCAGGTGAGCTATGCGACCGACCTGGAGAAGGCCATGGCCATCCTGGTAGAAGCTGCCCGCAATCAGCCCCGCGTCATGACCGATCCGGCGCCCGGCGCCTTTGTGGAGGCTTTTGCCGACAGCGGCATCAACCTGCAGCTCGGCTTCTGGATCAGCGACCCGACAGAAGGCACCCTGGGAATCCGTTCGGCGATCAATCTGGAGATCTGGCGGCGCTTCAAGGAGGAGGGCATCGAGATCCCTTTTCCCCAGCGGGAGGTCCGTGTCCTCAACCCGGCCCCATCCGCGCCGATAGAAGCCCTGGGCGGCGCTGTCTCGATTCAGCCACAGTAAAGCTGTGCTACAGACGCCAAGGCCCGGATATTTGAGCACTTTCCTTGGTTTGGGGAGGGGGCTCGACTAGAATTCGCGCACTATTCGAACAAGGACGCACGGCCTGATGTTTTCCGGATTGCTTGACATGCCCTGGTGGGGCTACGTCGTCGTCACCCTGGCGATGACCCACGTGACCATCGCCTCGGTCACCATTTTCCTGCATCGCCATCAGGCGCATCGCTCCCTTGATCTGCATCCCCTGCCGGCTTTGTTTTTCCGTTTCTGGCTGTGGTTGAGCACCGGCATGGTGACCAAGGAGTGGGCGGCCATTCACCGCAAGCACCACGCCAAGTGCGAGACATCCGAAGATCCCCATAGCCCGCAGATCCACGGCATTAACAAGGTGCTGTGGACTGGCGTTCTCCTTTACGTTAAGGAAGCCCGCAATCGGGAGACCATCTCCCGCTATGGGCATGGCACGCCGGACGACTGGGTCGAGCGCAACATTCTCTCGGCCCACCCCAAGAGCGGTATCGTGATCATGCTGGCGGCCGATATCCTTCTTTTCGGCGTCTGGCCCGGCGTGCTCATCTGGGCGGTGCAGATGGTGTGGATTCCCTTCTGGGCGGCCGGTGTCATCAATGGACTGGGGCATTTCTGGGGATATCGCAACTACAATTGTGCAGATGCCTCCACCAATCTTTTTCCCTGGGGCATCCTGATTGGCGGCGAGGAGTTGCACAACAACCACCACAGCTTTGCCACATCGGCCAAGCTATCGGCCCGCTGGTACGAGTTCGACATCGGCTGGATGTACATTCGCATCCTCGAAATGCTCGGCCTGGCCCGGGTCAAGAAGACCATTCCCACCCCGAAATTCGGGATTGCCAAGGCGCGGGCCGATTTCGACACGCTGCAGGCCATCATCACCTGTCGCTACGACGTGATGACCCGCTACGTGCACTCTCTCAAGCTTATCGCGCAGGAGGAGTTCGCCGCACTCAAGGCTCAGTCTGGCGACAAGCTCAGCGTCACGGAGCTGCGCCGCTGGCTGGCTGCCGACGAGAGCGAGCTGGCCCCCGAGGAGAAGTCCCGCCTGGCCTCCGTGTTGCAGGCCAATTCCCGCTTGCAGACTGTCGTGACCATGCGCCAGGAGCTGACCGCCCTATGGGCCCGCTCCACCGCCACTCGCGAACAGTTGCTTCAGGATCTGCAGGACTGGATTGCCCGGGCCGAGAAAAGCGGTATCCGGCAACTGGAGGACTTTTCCCTGCGTCTGCGCCGTTACGCCGTCTGAGCGTATCTGCGCAGCCTGACAAACCCGCCGGTCCGGCGGGTTTGTTGTTTCTGGAGCCTGACCCATGAGCACGCTGATCCTCTTCAACAAGCCTTATGGCGTCCTTTGTCAATTTACCGGCGAACCCGGTCGCGAGACGCTGGCCGGCTACATCCCGGTGCCAGGGGTCTATGCAGCAGGTCGGCTCGACACGGACAGTGAAGGCTTGCTCGTGCTGACCGATGATGGCGCCCTGCAGGCCCGTATAGCCGATCCGCGTCACAAGCTGGCAAAGACCTATCTGGTTCAGGTGGAGGGCGTGCCCGACGAGGCGGCGCTGGAGGCCCTACGGGCGGGCGTCAATCTGGGCGATTTCATCACCCGGCCCTGCCAGGCCCGCCTGGTCTGCGAACCCGCCTGGTTGTGGCCGCGCAATCCCCCGATCCGCGAGCGCAAGTCCATTCCCACCTGCTGGCTTGAAATCGTCCTGAAGGAAGGCAAGAACCGTCAGGTCCGGCGCATGACAGCGAAGGTCGGCTTTCCCACTCTGCGCCTTGTCAGGGCGCGGATAGGGGGCTGGTCTCTAGATGGGATTGCGCCCGGGGAGTGGCGCCAGATCGTCGTGGAGCCCACCGGGGCTCCGACGACCCCGGCATCGATCTCTTCCCCGCGGCCCCGCCCCTCATCCCGCCGTGATGGGGCTCCCCCTCAGAGGCCCACACGTCGCAGGAGTTGAAACCGGTTTCATGCTAAGTTCGCACACATCGTTCTCCCGGATCGTTATTGCCATGCCGCTGCTCCGCATTGCTGTGTCGTTGTTCGCCGCACTTGTGCTTTCCGTCCCGGTGCACGCCCAGTCTGCGATGCCCCGTACCGAGCTTTCGGCCGGCATGTACCGCATCGAAGCGGAGGTGGCCGCCACCCAGGAGAATCGCATGACCGGGCTGATGCAACGCCGCAGCATGCCCGCCAATCAGGGCATGCTGTTCGTCTTCACCCAGCCCCAGCGTCACTGCATGTGGATGAAGAACACGCTGCTGCCCCTGTCCGTCGCCTTCCTTGATGATGAGGGGCGCATCCTCAACGTCGAAGACATGCAGCCCCAGACCGAAGACAATCACTGCGCCGCCAAGCCGGCCCGCTTTGCTCTGGAAATGAACCTGGGCTGGTTCCGTCAGAAGGGCGTCAGGCCGGGGCAAAAGATCGACGGCGTGGCCCGCTTGGTGGATGTCGCCCGCTGAGGGGGCGTGGAGGATTTGTCCTTGGGTGTGTGGAAAATGAAAAACGCCAAGTGAGGTCAATCACTTGGCGTTGAATTGGTGGAGCCGGGGGGAATCGAACCCCCGTCCGCAAGTCCTCTACAGTCAGTTCTACATACTTAGCCGACCTATTTGGGTTTAACCCGTGGTTTAGCCAATCGGCAGGCCGACCACAAGCGAGTCACCTTGAGTTTCGCGCCGGACCAAGTAACCCGAATCCATTGCTAGTCCCTGTAAATGACACTGCGGCGGGTTTGACCCCATCTGACCCAGGAGACCTGTCAGTGCAGTGGCTTAGGCCTTAAGCGGCCAGAGCGAAACGCTCGTCGTTGGCGTTTGTAGATTTCCAGTGGATTTACGAGGTAACTGGTCCTCGGTATGCCCTGATCTGCTTTGCAACCCACGTCGAAGCCAAGTCGGCCCCTTGTGTTTACTGCCGCGCTCAGGTTTTTACCTGATCACATGAAGATGATAGCACGCCCTCAGTGTTTTCCCAGCAGGGAGAGTAGGTCGAGCGGGTGCGCAATGATGGCGTCGGCGTCCCACGTGGGGATGGGGGGCGAGCTTCCAAGGTAGCCGTAGGCGGCGGCGACGGTGCGCATGCCGGCCGCCTTGCCGGCCTGGATGTCGCGGATGTCGTCCCCGACATAGAAACAGTCGGCAGGGAGCATGCCCGTCGAGATACAGGCGTGGAGAAGGGGGTCGGGAAAGGGCTTGGGGCGTGCGGCAGTGTCGCCACCGACAATGCAGGCGCAGCGGGCAGTGAGGCCGAGGGCGTCGATCAGGGGGCGGGCGAAGCGCTCGGCCTTGTTGGTGACGATGCCCCAGGCTATCCCGGCATCGTCAAGATGCGAGAGAAGCTCGTCCATGCCGGCGAAAAGTCTTGTCTCGACGCAGAGGGCGGTGGCGTAGAGATGCAGGAAGCGTTCGGCAAGTGCGGGGTAGGGAGGGGCGTCAGGCGTGATGCCGAACCCGACTCCGAGCATCCCGCGCACGCCGTTTGATACCTGGGGGCGCAGCTGGGCCAGCGGGCTGGGTACCAGTCCTTGTTCTGCCTTCAGGCGGTTGAGGGCGCCCGCAAGGTCGGGAGCGGTGTCGGCGAGCGTGCCGTCCAGGTCGAAAAAGACAGCTTCAGGCATTCCGTGACGTGCACATCAGGTAGTTCACGTCGGTGTCGAGACCGAGAGCATAGATCTTGGTCAACGGGTTGTAGCCCATGCCGAGCAGTTCTTCGACGTTCAGTCCGGCTTCCCGGACGTAGCGAGACAGTTCGGACGGTTTGATGAACTTGGCGTACTCGTGGGTGCCCTTGGGCAGCAGGTTAAGTATGTATTCCGCCCCGACAACAGCCAGAAGGTAGGCTTTCAGGTTGCGGTTCAGGGTGGAGAAGAAGACCTTGCCCCCAGGTTTGACCAGGGTCGCGCATGCCCTGATGGTGCTGGCCGGATCGGGCACATGCTCGAGCATCTCCATGCAGGTCACAACGTCGAAGCTTGCGGGCGATTCCTGGGCGATGTCTTCTGCTGAAATGTGCCGATAGCTGACGGTCTGGCCGCTCTCGTAGAGGTGCAGGCGGGCAACGCCGAGGGCCTTCTCGGAGAGGTCTACGCCGGTCACCTCCGCGCCGCGGGCAGCCATGGATTCCGCAAGGATGCCGCCGCCACAACCGATGTCCACCACTTTCTTTCCGCTCAGGCCGACTGTGTTGTCAATCCAGTCGAGGCGCAGGGGGTTGATCTGATGCAGGGGCTTGAACTCGGATTCGGGGTCCCACCAGCGGTGGGCGAGGTCACTGAATTTTTGCAGTTCGGCGGGATCGGCATTCATGGCGTGAGGCGTTTTCGGATATTCGTGAAGTCAGGTCGAGATTGTAGGGCGAGAGGCCGGTCTGCGGAAAAACAAAAAGCCCTGCTGGGCAGGGCTTTTTGAGGACTTGCAGGATACTTGGTGTCGGCGATTACTTGGTGCCGATCACTTCGATTTCCACGCGACGGTCCGGCTGCAGGCATTCAACCAGCTTCTTGTTCTTGCCGGAATCCTTGCCGAGGTTCTTGCACTTGTCACCGGTCACGGGCTGCTTCTCGCCCTTGCCTTCGGTGTAAACACGGTTGGCTTCGACGCCCTTGCCGACCAGGTAGTCCTTCACGGCGGCAGCGCGCTTTTCGGACAGCTTCTGGTTGTAGGCATCACCACCGATGCGGTCGGTGTGGCCAACGGCCAGGATGACTTCGAGCTTCACGCTCTTGGACTTGGCAGCCAGATCGTCAAGCTTGGCCTTGCCAGCGGGCAGCAGGACAGCCTTGTCGAATTCGAAAAGGGCGTCGGCAGCCAGCTTGATCTTCTCGGCAACGAGAGCCGGAGCGGCAGCCAGCGGGGCAGCCTTGGAGCCAGCGGCGGGGGCGGCAGCCTTCACACACTTCTCTTGGGGAACGACGTCCTTGTCGCATTCGCAGCCGACGGGGAATTCACCGGCCATGGTGTTGGCGGCGGCAGCCGGGGTCCAGTAGCCGGTGCGCCAGCACAGGTCGTGACCGCTGCGGGCCACAACAGCGCGGGAGTCGATCACGTAAGGCACTTCGCCTTTCGTATCGACGACGACATCTTTGGCGAAGCTGGCGGAGGCGGACAGGCCGAGAGCGGCAAGTGCAGCGGCCATCAGCAGTTGTTTTTTGGCTTGTTTGATCATCGTTTTCCTCGTCGCAAGGCAAAGGGGTAGAACCGGAAGATTCATCCAGGCTGCCAAAGTGCACTATGAACTCAGGCAGCATATCCAATTCATTGGCGGAGCTTATT
>NZ_JBIJDC010000135.1:0-11799 GCF_044344315.1 Zoogloea sp.
CTTCCTTCTGCACGCCGGGCACGCCGCCCAGGAACTTGTCGGTCACGTCCTTGCCGAGGCCGTCCTTGCGGCAGGAGGCACCGGGCAGGGAGAGGATTTCTTCGGAAATGAACTTGTAGCCCTTGGCGTCGAAGCGCTTGAGGCGGAAGTGCACGGTTTCCTGTTCGTGGATCTTGCCGAAATTGTGGTCGAGGCGTTCCACCTCCAGCCAGTTGCCGTCCGGCGTGACCATCTTCCACCAGGCTAGGTTGTCGAGCGCGGTGCCCCACAGCACGGCCTTCTTGCCGCCGGCGTTCATGGCGATGTTGCCGCCGATGCACGAGGCGCTGGCGGAGGTCGGGTCCACGGCAAACACGCGGCCCGCGGCCGAGGCGGCTTCGGAGACGCGCTCGGTGACCACGCCGGCACCGGTGCGGATGGTGGCGTAGGCGGTGCCCATGGGGCCGTTCAGGCCCGGCATCACCACTTCCTCGACGGGGCCGAGGCTGATGAGCTTTTCGGTGTTGATGACCACGGACTTGGCGTCCAGCGGCACGGCGCCGCCGGTGTAGCCGGTGCCGCCCCCGCGGGGAATGATGGTCAGGCCGAGCTCGATGCAGCTCTTCACCAGCGGGGCCATCTCTTCCTCGGTGTCGGGGTAGAGGACCACGAAGGGATACTCGACGCGCCAGTCGGTGGCGTCGGTGACGTGGGACACGCGGGCGTGCCCGTCAAAACAGATGTTGTCCTTGCGGGTGTGGCGGGCGAGCTCGCGCTGCACGCGCTTGCGCAGCTCGGCGGTGTCTTCGAAGAGCTTGGCGAAGCGGTCGACGGCGCCGTGGGCGGCCACCACCAGGCTGGCCACCTTGGCGCTGCGCTCGGGATCTTCGGCGCTGGCTTCCTCGCGGCGCTTTTCGACCTCATGCAGGCGGTGGCGCAGGGCCCCGATCAGCGCGCCCTGGCGATCCCGGTTGCCGAGCAGGTCGTCCTGCAGGTAGGGGTTGCGCTGGACCACCCATACATCCCCCAGCACCTCGTAGAGCATCCGCGCGGATCGGCCGGTGACGCGCTCGGAACGCAGGGCGTCGAGGGTTTGCCACGCGTCCTGGCCAAGCAGGCGGATGACGATCTCCCGGTCGGAGAAGGAGGTGTAGTTGTAGGGAATTTCGCGCAGGCGTTGGGTCATCGGGATACCTGGATCTGTGCAGCGGAGAACGGAGCATTTTAACGGACCGCTCCGCCTTCTGTCGAAAAACAAAGCCTTACGGCGAGCAGGGGCTCTGGCACAAGCCGCCGGGCTGGCCTGTTCGACACGTGGGGAAAGGGGCGGTTCCGGCAGCAAGGATCGGCATCGGGCCCCTGAAACGCATCGGGCCGGACAGCGTCCGGCCCGACCAGAAACTGGCCAGCCCGCGCCAGGCGGGCCAGCTTGAGCAACTCAGTGACGGCGCCGACGGCCCATCAGGCCGATACCGCCCAGACCGATGAGGAGCAGGCTCCAGCCAGCGGGCTCGGGCACCGCCAGCAGGGCCAGTCGGCCAATTTCGGCGTGCAGGGCAGACGTGGGGTGCTCGTAGTCCCAGTACAGGAAGGCGTCCGGATTGGCGCACACGGCCGGCGTGCCGGTGCCCGCCAGATCCCCGTCAAAGCAGGCGTCGGAGACATTGACCAGGCCAAAGGCCGCCGGGTCGAGGGTCATGCGGGTCTGGGCCGAGAACACGTCGATGGTCGAAATGTCGAGCACCGCAAAGCTGCCTAGGAACCCACTCAGCACCTGATTGAAACCGACGCTGGCAGCCTGGGCAACGCCAGTGACGAAGGGGTTGCCGATAGCGCGGACCTCGGGAGTCAGGGACAGGTCCGGCAGGTTGGGCACCAGGAAATGGCTGGCGCCCAGGGAGGCCAGGCCGCCAAGGGCATTGCCGAGGCTGCTCATCACCGAGCCGATGGCCGTACCCAACACACCATTGATGATCCCGGGCACGTCGGCCGGATTGACCGCCATCGCCGCAGCCTGGACTGCCGCGGCGATGGCGTCGGACAGGTCGTTGGCACCGATCCACAACACATAGAGGGCGTTCGGATCGGTGCCCGTGCCGTGGGTGGCCATATAGCTGGCCACCTGCTGATTGAAGCTGAGGGCGGTGGGCGGCAGGCCCGCCGCCTGGCCATTCACGCGGGCGCCACCGTAGGCGTAGTTGGTTCCACCCAGCTGGGACGGGCTTACGCTGAGGCCCAGCCCATCGGCCAGGAAATCCACGTAGTTACGGCCATTGGTAAAGCGCCCCACGGTGGCCCCGTCGGTGTAGTAGGCCGGCGATGGCACGGCACCGCCGGTCACCAGCAGATCATTGCCGGTGTCCGACAGGCTGTCGCCGAACACATACAGATTGGAATACGGCCCGGCCACAGCACCTTGGGCGGCCGCTACCAGACACAAGGCGGCGGCCCAGCGGCCGACATGCTCCCTGATCCCCATGCTCATCTCCTCCCGTTTTCATTTGGATCGGACCGCTGCCTGCACGGCAATCTCTACCCGCCAGCCCGGCTGGGCCAGGGCCTTGACCTGCACACAGGCCCTGGACGGCGCGGTACCCGGCGGCACCCACGCATCCCAGACCGCATTGACTGCATCGTAGTCAGCCATATCCACAAGATAAAGGGTCACCATCAGCAAAAGATCCTTGCCGCTCCCCGCCTGCCCGAGGAGCGCCTCAAGGCTGGCGAGCATCGCCGCTGTCTGGGCGGTAATGTCAGCTGCCGGCGAAGGGGGCACCTCGACGCAATACACCACGCCACCATGAACTGTGAAATCGGAATACCGCGGGGTCGTCCCGCCTCGCAGGATGTCGGCCATTGTCATCTCCCTGGGGCAAAAGGGCATCATGTTGCAGCGCCCGCGCTCCGGCTGCTACCCTTTGTCGCTTCCCCAGCCGAAAAGCACAGGTTCAGCCATGAGCGCGCAGCACCCCGACTACCTCCAGAAGATCCTCACTGCCCAGGTCTATGACGCGGCGATCGAAACGCCCCTCGACCTGGCTCCGAACCTGTCGGCGCGCATCCACAACACGATTTACTTCAAGCGCGAGGACATGCAGCCGGTGTTCAGCTTCAAGCTGCGCGGCGCCTACAACAAGATGGCCAGCCTCAGCCCGGCGGCCCTCAAGCGCGGGGTGATCTGCGCCTCCGCCGGCAACCACGCCCAGGGCGTGGCCCTGTCGGCCAAGAAGCTCGGCGCACGCGCCGTCATCGTCATGCCCACCACCACCCCCGCCATCAAGATCGACGCCGTGAAGCGCCATGGCGGCGAGGTGGTGCTGGCCGGCGAAAGCTATTCCGACGCCTACGGCCACGCCAAAGAGCTCGAAAAGAGCGAGAAGCTCACCTTCGTCCACCCCTACGACGACGTGGAGGTGATCGCCGGCCAGGGCACCATCGGCATGGAGATCCTGCGCCAGCACCCCAAGCCCATCCACGCGGTGTTCTGCTGCGTGGGCGGCGGCGGCCTGCTGGCCGGCGTGGCGGCCTACATCAAGCGGGTGCGCCCGGAGATCAAGGTGATCGGCGTGGAAACCATCGACGCCGACGCCATGACCCAGTCCCTGGCCGCCGGCAAGCGCATCGAGCTGCCCACGGTGGGCCTGTTTGCCGACGGCGCCGCGGTGAAGCTGGTGGGCGAAGAGACCTTCCGCCTGTGCCAGGAATACGTGGATGAGATGATCCTGGTGGACAACGACGCCATCTGCGCCGCCATCAAGGACGTGTTCGAGGACACCCGCTCCATCCTTGAGCCCGCCGGCGCCCTGGCCGTGGCCGGCGCCAAGGAATACGCCAAACGCCACAACCTCAAGGACAAGACCCTGGTGGCCGTGGCCTCCGGCGCCAACATGAACTTCGACCGCCTGCGCTTCGTGGCCGAGCGGGCCGAGGTGGGCGAACAGCGCGAAGCCGTGCTGGCCGTGACCATCCCCGAGAAGCCCGGCTCCTTCAAGAAGTTCTGCGACCTGCTGGGCAACCGCAACATCACCGAGTTCAACTACCGCTACGCCGATGCGGCCAAGGCCCACATCTTCGTGGGCGTGGGCGTGCACAACCGGGCCGAAGGCGTGCGTATCACCGAGCTGCTGCAACGCCACGACCTGCCCTGCCTGGACCTCACCGACGACGAGATGGCCAAGAGCCATATCCGCTACATGGTCGGCGGCCACGCCCCCCAGGCCGAGAACGAGGTGCTCTACCGCTTCGTCTTCCCCGAGCGCCCGGGCGCCCTCCTCAACTTCCTCGACACCCTGCGCTCCGACTGGAACATCAGCCTGTTCCACTACCGCAACCACGGCGCCGACTTCGGCCGGGTGCTGGTGGGCATGCAGGTGCCCCCGCAGGACCGCGAAGCCTTCCAGGGCTTCCTGGCGCGGCTGGGGTATGAGTATGTGGACGAGACGGGCAACCCGGCTTACCGGATGTTCCTGGGGTAAGAATGCCCGGGCCCCTGTAGTACAGCCTGTATTGCGTATCGCAGATTTACAGCCTACGATGCGTATATAGAAAATACAGCTTGGGGCCTGTATGGAACACTTTACGGTACGCACCGCGGAGCAACTGCCCATGCTCCTGCAGGCCTTCCGCAAGAATGCCGGCCTGACCCAAAGCGAAGTGGCACTGCGCCTGGGGGTTACGCAACAGACCTACTCGGCGCTGGAGCGCAATGCCGAAAAGGTCAGCGCCGGGCGGCTCCTGAAATTGCTCAGGATCCTGGGCGTGGAGCTCGTCCTGAGCAAACCCGGCGCCGACCCGCAACCCGCATCGACGCCAGGCTCTCCCGACGGACCTGTCTGGTAAGCGCACATGGGGCGCCGCTCGCACACCCGCTCCCTCGGGCTCTGGATGAATGGCGCCTTCGTGGGCACCTGGAGCCTGGGTGCACACGGCCCGGACATATTGCAGTACGACCTCGCCTGGACCCAATCGGAGCAAGGGCGCCCCCTCTCCCTGTCCTTGCCCTTCATGCCGGGCAACGAGGCCCACCGCGGCAACACGGTGCGCGCCTACTTCGAGAATCTGCTGCCCGACAGCCAGGACATCCGCGAACGCCTCGCCCGTCGTTACAAGGCGGGCAGCACCGACGCGTTTGCATTGCTGGCGCAGATCGGCCGGGACTGCGTGGGCGCGCTGGAAATACTGCCCCCCGGGGAGACCTGCGCCGGGCCAGGTCCGCTACAGGCAGAGCCGCTCAACGAAGCCCAGGTGGCGCGGGCACTGCGAGAAACGACAAGCACCCGCATGCTGGGGCTGCAGGACGACACTACGGACTTGCGCATCTCCATCGCAGGCGCCCAGGAGAAGACCGCGTTGCTTCACCAGAACGGCGAGTGGTACCTACCGCGCGGCAGCACGCCAACGACCCATATCTTCAAGCTGCCCCTGGGCCTGATTGGCGGCATGAAGCTGGACCTGCGTGACTCGGTCGAAAACGAGTGGCTGTGCGCGCTGATCCTCCGGGCCTTCGGCCTGCCCGTTGCAGCCTGCCAGCCCCGGCAGTTTGAAGACGTGAAAGCGCTGGTGGTCGAACGTTTTGACCGGGCTTGGTGGACCAGCCCGGCTGGCGACATTCGACTGATCCGCCTGCCCCAGGAAGACATGTGCCAGGCCACCGGCACACCACCTAGCCTCAAGTACGAAGCCGACGGCGGGCCCGGCATGGATCGCATCATGGACGTGCTGGATGGCTCGACCACACGCGACCACGACCGCCGCAGCTTCGTCCGGGCGCAACTGGTGTTCTGGATGCTCTGCGCCACCGACGGCCATGCCAAGAACTTCAGCCTCTTCCTGCACCCCGGCGGACGCTACCAGCTGACGCCCCTGTACGACGTGCTCTCGGCTTACCCGGTGGTAGGCGAAGGCGTCGGAAAGCTCTCCCCCTTCAAAGCCAGAATGGCCATGGCGGTGCGATCACAAAACGCCCACTGGAAAATGCGCGACATCCTCCACCGGCACTGGATCGCCGTGGGGCAGCGCCATGGGGTGTCGACCGAGGATGGGCGCCCGGCCGATGCGCTGATCGATGAACTGATCGCGCAAACCCCCCAGGTCGTCGCCACCGTGCGCGCCCAACTCCCGCCGGAATTCCCCATGCCGGTGGCCGACAGTATTTTGGAGGGTTTGCAGGGCGCTGCTGACGGGCTGCGGGGATAAGGCCGACTGCCTGAGTCGCCCCCGAAGGCAAGGAAATCACCCAAAAAGGCACGGCCTTGGACATCACACCGGGGAGTGGGTCTCCAGCCAGTCGCGTAGCGCTGCGTTCATGCGCGTCTGCCAACCCGGTCCGCCTGCGCGGAAAGCGGCGAGAACGTCGCGGTCGAAACGGATGGTGGTCGACTCCTTGTCGCTTCCAGCCGGGCGCCCACGTTGCTTCCGGTAGGCCTCGATCCCCGCCTGCATCTCCTCCCACGTCAGCGGCTTCTCGTCTTCGCTCTCGCCATCCCAGGCATACGGCGCCGTGGCGAGCACCTTGGTCAAGTCAGTCTTGCTCTCGCCGCGCTCAATGGCGGCCCTCATCTCATCGGGTGTCATTGAAGTCATCTTCGAGCCAGCCATGGTAAGCACCCCTTTCCTCTTCACTCGCCGGCCGAAAACTGACAATCCGCAGTGCATCTTCCCGCGCCACATGCACCACCGTCAGTACCGCCAACACGTCAAAAACATAGGCAAACGACTGAGTCCGTTGTTCACCACCACGCACACTCTCAACGTCAAGACGGTAAGGGCTTTCCAGCACCATCACAGCATCAAGAAAATCCAGCCCGTGCTTGTTACGGTTGGCTCGTCGCTTGGTTTCATCCCAAAGAATGTACGTGCTCATCGGCTTTATTGTTGTAACAAGAATTCTGGAAGTCAAGACTTTTCCGTTACTACAAAAATATGGGCATATCCTTTTTCAAGGGGGCGATTCACCAAGGACGTCCAAGCGAGTTCTTTGCGTTCGTCGATACACGGACGCCCATCGGAATACCGTCAGCCGTCACGTGGTTCTCGAGCTTGGATAACTAAAACCGCCAACCAGCCTGCGCCCACAGGCGGGGCAGCCGGTCGGGCTCGGCGGTGCCCGCCTTGCCATCACGCCAGGCCACGGAGGCACGCCAATCGAAGCTTCCATAGCTCCCGGTGAGACCGAAACCATTGCCACTCCGCCGGAGGGTATTGGGTGTACTCAGATAGGGGCGCGCATTGACCGACACCTCACCGTGATCATGGAAAACGCTCCCCACGATGGACGGCGAGAACGCATAGCGCAGCTCAACACTACCCAGCCAACCTTTGTCACCCAGGGCCTCGCTGCTGGCAAATGCGCGGACACCGTAAGGCCCACCCAGGCTGAACTTCTCGGATGAATCGAGATTGCCATCGGTCCACTGCCCCCGCAGGGACAGATTGAGCATGAAGTCGGCCGGCAAACGCTGCTGGCGCTCGGCAGTGAGGTAGAGCTTGCTGTAACTACCCGCCGTCTTAGCCCCCTGAGCATCAATGGCCTCTGCCCCCGGGCTATCGAACGCAAGCAGCCCCTGGCTCCACATCAGACTTGCCTGGGTCAGGCCACCACCGCCCAGACCGTCCCGTGCGTCGCCAAAGGCGCTCAGGGTTCCCACGTTGGCATGCTTTTCGGTCACCGTTGCGGTGCTGCGCACATCATCCTTCAGCTTGCGATACTCGTAGCCAACTTGCGCATAGACGTTGAAATCAACGGAACGCACCCATGGGTAGCGCAAATTAAGCTCGGCAGTGGAAGACCGGCCCACCGCATCCAATGCCTTGAAGGTACTCCCCAGGGCATAGGTGTTGTGCGATACCGCTGCCCCCAGCGTCAGCCCGTCATACCCGACTGGCACCTGGGCTGCCAGGCGCGCGTTGTAAAGCTCCGCGTCACTCGCGAGCACCTTGCCCGAAAAGCGCTCACCCAAGCCCAGCACACTGTTGAGATCGGCGGACACACCAAGCCTGTTGCGACCGGTATACAGGCCGCCGTGGTTATCTGCCTCAATCCGCCCGACGATGACCGGCGCCCCTTCCAGGCGGGTCACCAATACACTTTCGCCCCGCTGACTGCCCGGCGCAAAGCGCGAATCCACCACCCCCGCACCCGGCGTATCGGAAAGCAGCAGCAAGGCCCGTTCTGATGAAGACTTGTTGAACACATCGCCAGCCTTCACGCCGGATAAACGAGACCCGACCGCTTCGTTCGACAGGCGTGAAGCGTTGTCGATCTTGACGCCCTCCAGCTTGCCCTCCAGCACTTCGATGGTGACTATTCCGTCCTGCATCTTCTGCTGCGGGAGATAAGCACGTGCAAGGGTGTAGCCGGCACGACGGTAATGGGCGGTAATTCTGGCGGCGGCGATTTGCAGCTGACGAAGAGTGCGGCTCTCACCCCTTAGGTCGGCGATCAGTACTTCCAGCTCCTCTCCGGAGAGCATAGTTGCACCAATGAATCTGACGCTCCTAACGTCAATGGGAGATGAATCTCCACCAATCCCTAGCCGATCAGCCTGCTTTGGCATAAGTGCTTCTCCCTTCAGGGGAAATGTCGATACTGGCTTTTTCTCTTGAAGCAAGGAGCCAGCATCGGGCCTCGCTTGGGCGCAAGGCTCTCTAACATCGAATAGCACAACGCAAAGCACAAGGGAAAAAACCAATTTATCGAAATGCATTTTTATGCCTAAAAGTGATCGTTAGAATAGCTTAAGGAAACGCTGATTTATTCCACCTCTGCTCCGGCCTGCCGATGTAAATCGAGAGGTTACGAGGGGCTGGTTCGGAAAAAGTCGATGTAATCAGCGCTTCTTTAATCTTCAGAAAAAATCGTATTAAAAACGGAGTACGCCCCCATCGTAGCCTCTCTCCCTATATCAAATACCCCTTCCCTCAACTCCTTCACTTTCAATCTCTCAATCAAAGGCCCCCATTGCTCCTCCATTTCAAAGAAGCCAGCGGTCCCCTCTCCAAAATTCGTGGATATTGAATCATGAAGTGATTTATCCAAGCTCTGGACACGATTGACAGTAGAATCAAGACTCCTGGATATCGAAAAAGCACTATTAACAACATCAAACACAACCGAAACCGATTTCTCCAAGTGCTCTTTTCTATCCACAGAGCAATTAAACACTAAACAATAATCACCTACACTTCCTACTACTACAGACTTCAATGCGTTAATCTGACCACTCTTATAGGCATCAATCCCAGTGACAGCTATTCTAGATATAGCAGAACCCCACATTAGTGTTGTCATCACAGGATCACTACGAAAACCACTTACCTCGCTAGCCACGCCGAACGTTCTTGCTATTTCTTTAACGGGATCGACAACCACACTATCAACAACCCGACCTCCTATTACCTCCGGAACTCTTAATGTCGAATAAAGCACAGCATCACTAAGGGATCCGCTTACAGATAACGTCCCCGGAATAAATGAAATGGAGTAATTTGGCCCCGCATAAAATCCACTGCCTTCTACTATGGCATACACACCCGGCAATCGATCATACCCAGCCACCGACAAAGCCCCCAGCACTTTATCGCCATTAACCAAGCCTGAATTACCATTTGGTAGATCAATCGAATATTTATACGGATCAAAAAACATCGGAACGACATTCCCGTACTCATCAACCATGGAATCAAGAAAGCTATTAGGGACTGATTGAAAATTAGCCCTCAGAACTAGATTTCTCGGCGCAATTACCCACGCCCCACCAACCAAGACATAGTTGGAAGACGCGCTCCCAGAAACACTTAGAGACCCCAAGTCTTCCAAAGCTCTTATTCCGACATCTTTGCTTTTTAAAGTTCCGTTTTTATTAGTATCCACACTCACAAACGGTGCGTCGGAAGGAATGAGATTCTTAATTAAGACGTCATCGGATGCTGCTGCAACCGTTGATCCGTCATACACTTTTCTGCCAATAAGCTCTATTGGGCGAGGAGAGATGGCCCACTTGCCCCCGCTCGCGACCAATCGGTAGTTTCCTGCAGCCTGTCCACCTAAGGTCAGCGTATCCAATGAACTGAGCGCCCACTCTCCGACGTTCACGCCGGAGAGCACCCCGCTGCCGGAAGTGACCGAAACTAAGCCTTTATCGCGTTCAAAAACACCATTCAGGGACGTAACGCTTTCTGCATATGCCTTATTGCTCGCGTCGTACGGGCGCGCACCACTTACAGAAATGGGGCTTGGAGTAATGGTGAGGTAGCCCGGCAAGTAGGAAATTTCATACTTCTGAGACGAAAGCCCGGCCCCGCTGTATCCATATGTACCAGCATCCACAGCCCCAATCGCAGCACCCTCAAGCCGCAGCACGCCTGATAAGGAACCAGAATTGTCACCCGTGGCAAAACCGGCATAGCTGATGTAGTCGCTTGGATTCGGGTTCCAGGGTTGTGCGTTGTATACCTTTGTTTCGTTGGCTGCAGAGACAGTCAACGTGATTTTATCCTTCGTCAGTGCACGCAGTATCGGATAAGAGCTACCTTCAACAATGCGCCAGACTCCGTTGAAGTCCCAACCAGAAAACGTTGCCTGCTGCTTCATCTCTGCGGTGGTATTGCCACCCGGGAGCCCGGAAGTCTGACTGTCATAGTGGCTATTGATGACATTACCATTGCGCAAACCCACCAAGCCGCCAACGCCAGAAGCTTGACCTTGGACCTGCCCGCTTGAGTAGCTGTTGACGATGTAGCTTGACCAATTATGTCCAACTAATCCACCCACGATCTCCGGACTGCTGACATTGCCTACTGCATACGAATTTGTAATCGAGGTTTGGTCAATGGTACCCACCAAGCCACCTACGCCGCCTTGACCGGCTACGGCAACATCAGCGTACGACTGATCGATTGCAATGCACTGACTGCACCAATAAGGTACGCCATAGTGATATGGGGTGGCAAAGCCAATCAAGCCTCCGACATTCCCTCTTCCAGTTACCTTGCCCGATGCGAAGGACTGACTGACCGATGAGCCCCAGCGAAGCTGCCCCGCCAAGGCACCTACTGAATCCAGGCCGGTAATGTTGGCGCCAGAGACTCCAATATTCCTGACCGTCGCCTCCATTGACCCAATAAGACCAACTTCAGATTCGCTGGGCCGATTAATGTACAAGCCATTAACCTGATGCCCTAATCCATCCAGAACTCCCATGAAGTTGCTGGCACCTTGTCCAATCGGCAGAAACCCCTTTCCGCCGTTCCAGTTGGATGTTGCACTCGCGTTGATATCAGTACCGAGGATATATCTGCCAAGCAGGTTGTCATTCATTGCCTGTAGCTGCGCGACCGTTTGAATGACTTTGTAGTTCTCTCCATTGATCGCAAACTCAGGACTGGCACCCGACAGTGTGATGCGTCCTCCCGCACCCAAAACATACTGTCCACCGCCGAACAGCCCCGTATTCAGTGCTACGCCAGCCCCGCTCCCCGACGCATTGATCTCAGCATTGATAAGGATATTCCGCCCCGCGAGCAGGCTGAGACTTGTACCTGAGGTCCAGCTGATGCGGTCCTTGACAAAAATGTCCCCGTTTCCGTTCGAGGCGCCCTGGGTGCTTTGGAGCACAACATCATTGCGAGCCAATTGATCAGAAATCACCCGTCCTGTCAGATCCCCGCCGCTGGGTGCAATCGTCAGATCCGTCGGGTCCAGGAGCCATTTACCAACCTTGCCGAGCGCCGAGACCGTAGGGCACCTCGAATAACCCGAGGTTTTCAATGAATTCCGCCGCGCAACGATGATCGCGACCAAATTCGGTTCAATTTCGCTGA
>NZ_JBIJDC010000193.1:0-3325 GCF_044344315.1 Zoogloea sp.
CTTCCCCCGTAGGGGCGACTTCAGTCGCCCGCGGACTGTGATCAACGGCCGGCCTGTCATCCACGTGCGGAGGTCGAATGAACTCGACCCCACGGAAGCATCCGCCGACTCCCAAACATTTCAAGCAAGAGACTGAACCCATGACTGCCCGCATCATTGACGGCAAGGCCCTCTCGAAACAACTCCGCGAAGGCTTCAAGACTCGCGTCGGCACCCTCGTGGCCCAGGGCGTCACCCCGGGTCTGGCGGTGATCCTGGTGGGCGACAACCCGGCCAGCCGGGTCTATGTGGGCAACAAGGTGAAGGCCTGCGAGGAATGCGGGGTGCGTTCCTTCCACATCGCCTTGCCGGGCGACACGGTGGAGTCGGAAGTCCTCGCCACCATCGCCCGCCTCAACGCCGACCCGGCCGTGCATGGCATCCTCATCCAGCTGCCCCTGCCGCCCCACATCGACGGCCGCAAGGTGCTGGAGGCCATCAGCGTGCACAAGGACGTGGACGGCTTTCACCTCTACAACGTGGGCGGGCTGGTGGTGGGCAACACCATCTTCCCGCCCTGTACCCCCTACGGCGTGCAGCTGCTGCTCGACACCACCGGCACTGACGTGGCCGGCAAGAACGTGGTGGTGGTGGGCGCCAGCAACATCGTCGGCAAGCCCATGGCCCTGATGCTGCTGCAGCGCGAAGCCACCGTGACGATCTGCCACGCCAAGACCCGCGACCTGGCCCAGCACACCATCCTTGCCGACATCCTGATCGTGGCAGCCGGCAAGCCCGGGCTGATCGTGCCGCAGATGGTCAAGCAGGGGGCCATCGTCATCGACGTGGGCATCAACCGTTTGCCTGACGGCAAGATCGTTGGCGACGTGGATTTTGAGGGCGTGAAGGAGAAGGCCAGCTGGATCACCCCGGTGCCCGGCGGTGTCGGCCCGATGACGGTGACCATGCTGATCGAGAACACCCTGCGCTCGGCCGAGCGCGCCCTGCGCATGCGCCAGACCGACGACTACCAGGACTGGGAAGCCCCCGTCCTCAAGGGTGCTTGAGGACGGCGGTGGCCTCGACGGCGTGGCGCAGGAACAGGGCACGGATATCTACCCTGGCCTTGAGCCGCGCCGCCAGCAGGTAGAGGCCGCCGATCTTGCGGTGCAAAAACAGGGCATCGGCCGGCGGGGTGTGCCAGAACTCCCGGTCCATGCCCAGCTTGAAGCCCACGTCGCGGATGCGCAGGGCCAGGTCTGAGGCGCCGAAGTCGTAGGGGCCGCTGTGGCGCAGGGGTTCGCAGGCCTGGGTGAAGATGTCCAGCACCAGGCGGCGATGGTGTTCCCGAATGTCGGCCTGGAAGTAGCCGATCTCGCTGGCGGCGGCGTTCATGCCGGCCGTGTCGCCCAGGGCGCCGCCACTCAGCAGGCGCCGGTAGGCATCCACCATGGCGGGGGAGTAGGCCCGGGTGGCGCCGAAATCCAGCAACACCAGGCGCCGGGAGACGGTGTCGTAGCGGTAGTTGGCGAAATTGGGGTCGGTCTGGACCAGGTGAAATTCCAGGATCTCCCGGAACAGCAGGGAGAACAGCAGGCCCATCACCCGGTCGCGCTCCGCCTGGGGCGCGGTGTCCAGCGACTCCACGGGGACGCCGTCCACGAAGTCCATGACCAGGATGTCAGGGGTGGTGAGCCCCGGGTGCACCCCGGGGAGGGTGTAGTCGGGGCTGTCGGCCAGCAGGGCGCCGAAGCGCTGGAGCTGTTCCCCCTCCCGCAGGTAGTCGGCTTCTTCGTGGAGCTGGCGTTTGGCCTCGCCGAGCAGGGGCGCCACATCCAGGGTGGACGGTAGCAGCCCCGACAGGCGCAGCAGGGTGGCGACGTTGTCCACATCGCTGGAAATGCTCTGGCGCACGCCCGGGTATTGCACCTTGATGGCCAGGGGCCGCCCGTCCAGGGTTTCGGCGGCATGCACCTGGCCGATGGAGGCGGCGGCCATGGGCGTGAAGGAAAAGCGCCTGAACTGTTTCTCCCAACCTGGCCCCCAGTTGGCCTCCAGCACCGTGACCAGCTGGCTCATGGGCATGGGGCGGGCATCGGCGCGCAGGCGGGCGAGGATGTCTGCGAGTTCGGGGGGCAGCAGGTCGCCGGCGTCCATGGACAGCAGCTGCCCCACCTTCATGGCTGCACCGCGCAGCTGGGCGAGCTGGTCGGTGACCCGGCGGGCGTTGGCCGGCGTCAGCAGCAGCTCACTGACACTGGGCCGGCGGCCCTGGGCGAGCTGGCGCAGGCCCTCGGCGAGCATGCCGCCCGCCACCCCCGAAGCGAGGCCGCCCAGACGCGCGAGGCGCGACAGGCGGCTGCCGGGAACGGCGAAGGGGGCAGGGGGCTTGGGCGTGCGCCTGTCGGACACGGCCTCAGCGACGCCGGCTGCCGCCGCCGAGGATGGAGCCGAGCACGCCGCGCACGATCTCGCGACCGATGGTGGAGCCGACGGTGCGGGCCACGCTCTTGGCCGCGGTTTCGGCCAGGCCGGGGTGACGCCCGCCGCGGGGGCCGGTGGTGCCGAAGAGGATGTCGCTGAGGCCGCCGAACAGGCCGCCGCCGCTCTCTTCTGCCGGGGCAGCCTGACCGCCGCGGGGGGCCGGGCTGCCGGCTGCCGGGGCCGCGCTGCCACCGCCCTGGAGCTTCTCGAAGGCCGATTCCCGGTCCACCACTGCCTCGTAGTGCCCGAAGATCACCGAGTTTTCAATGGCAGCCTTGCGTTCGCTGGGGGTCAGGGGCCCGAGGCGCGAGGCCGGGGCGATGATGGAGGTGCGCTCGACGATGTGGGGGCGGCCCTTTTCATCGAGGAAGGAGATCAGGGCCTCGCCCACGCCGAGCTCGGTGATGACCGTGGCGGCGTCGAACTCGGGGTTGGCGCGCATGGTCTCGGCGGCGGTCTTGACGGCCTTCTGGTCCCGCGGGGTGAAGGCGCGCAGGGCGTGCTGAACACGGTTGCCGAGCTGGCCGAGGACGGTTTCGGGCACATCCAGCGGGTTCTGGGTGACGAAGTACACGCCGACGCCCTTGGAGCGGATCAGGCGCACCACCTGTTCGATCTTCTCGAGCAGGGCCTTGGGGGCCTCGTTGAAGAGCAGGTGGGCCTCGTCGAAGAAGAACACCAGCTTGGGCTTGTCCACGTCGCCCACCTCCGGCAGTTGCTCGAAGAGCTCGGCGAGCATCCACAGCAGGAAGGTTGAGTACAGCTTGGGGGCGTTGTAGAGCTTGTCGGCGGCCAGGATGTTGATCACCCCGCGGCCGTCGGCGTCGGTCTGCATCAGGTCGGCGATGTCGAGCATGGGCTC
>NZ_JBIJDC010000137.1:0-11678 GCF_044344315.1 Zoogloea sp.
CAACCGGGCCTGGGGCAATTCCGACCACGGCATCATGCTGCGCACCATCCAGGACGCCGTGGTGGAGAACAACATCGTCGCCGGCAACGCCCGGGGCTTCTTCATCTACGACGCCGAATACAACACCCTGCGCGGCAACCTGGTGGTGGATAACCAGGTGGGCATGCACGTGTGGGCCGGCTCGGTGCGCAACGTGGTCGAGAAGAACGATTTCATCTCCAACCGCGAACAGGTGAAGTACGTGGCCTCGAAAGATGAAAAGTGGGGCGCCGAGAACGGCAACCACTGGAGCAACTACGTGGGCTGGGACCGCAACGGCGACGGCCACGGAGATGTGGCCTACGAGGCCAACGACATGGTGGACCGCCTCTCGTGGCGCCACCCCATGGTCAAACTGCTGCTGGCCAGCCCGGCCATCCAGACCCTGCGCCTCATCGCCCAGCAGTTTCCCCTGCTGCGCGCCCCCAGCATCGTGGACCCCAAGCCACGCATGCGCCCCGAACATTCCGACTGGAGAAACTGGCTTGGCAAGCACTATCGTTGAAGCCCGCGGGGTGACCAAGGATTTCGGCAGCATCCAGGCCGTCAAAGGTGTCGACCTGTCCATCGCCCCGGGCGAACTCTTCGGCCTGATCGGCCACAACGGCGCCGGCAAGAGCACCCTGTTCAAGATGATGCTCGGCCTGATCCCCCTCACCTCGGGCACGATTCACCTGGACGGCGAGCCCATCACCGGCCCGCGCTTTCGGGAAACCCGGCGCAAGATCGGCTATCTGCCGGAGAACGTCGTCCTCTACGACAATCTCACCGGGCTCGAGACCCTGTATTTCTTTGCCGACCTGAAGGCCGTGCCACGCCGCGAATGTGCCGGCCTGCTCGACAAGGTGGGGCTCACGGCCGCCGCCGGGCGCCGCGTGCGCGAGTACTCCAAGGGCATGCGCCAGCGCCTCGGCTTTGCCCAGGCCCTGCTCGGCACGCCGCGCCTGCTGTTTCTCGACGAGCCCACCACCGGCCTCGACCCCGGCGCCATCCGCGACTTCTATCGCATCCTGCGCGAGCTCAAGGGCGAGGGCGTCACCATGGTCCTCACCTCCCACATCCTCGCCGAGATCCAGGAGCGAGTGGATCGCCTGGCCATCATGGAAGGCGGGCAGATCCGCGCCACCGGCACCGTCCAGGCCCTGCGCGAAGCCATGAACCTGCCCCTCACCCTGGAGATCGCCGGGGGTGCCGGCCTGCGCGAGCAGGTCAGCCGGGCCCTGGAAGGGCTCGCCATCGAAAGCATCGAGGAGTCCGGCAGCATGCTGCACATCCGCCTATCCCGCGACGCCAAGATGCCGGCCCTCACTCGCCTGGCCACCCTGGGCGACACCCTGCGCGACCTCCACGTCCGCGAACCGTCCCTCGAAGACGTGTTCTTCGGCTATCGGGCCTGAGCCATGTTCTCCATCGACTTCAGACAGATCGGCATCGTCGCCGGCAAGGAATTCTGGGACCGCATCCGCAACCGCTGGGTGTTGGCCGTGGCCCTGGTGTTCACCGTGTTTGCTCTGGTCATCGCCTACTTCGGCGCCGCCCAGCAGGGCGCAGTGGGCTTTCGCTCCATCGACGTGACCATCGCCTCCCTGGTCAGCCTGGTGATCTATCTCATCCCCCTGATCGCCCTGATCCTCGGCTTCGACGCCATCGTCGGCGAGCGCGAGCGCGGCTCCCTCGACCTGCTGCTGACCCTGCCCATCACCCGCAAAGAGCTGATCCTCGGCAAATACGCCGGCCTCGCAGGGGCGCTGGCCTTCTCCACCATCGCCGGCTTCGGCGCGGTGGGCGTCATCCTGTCCCCCAGCCTCAGCCTGGACGCCCTCTTCCACTACGTCGGCTTCATGGCCTCGGCCATCCTGCTGGGTTTCGCCTTCCTGAGCCTGGCCGTGATGCTGTCGGTGTTCGCCGCCGACCGCACCCGCGCCTCCGGCCTCGCCATCGGCACCTGGTTCTTCTTCGTGCTGGTCTTCGACCTGCTGCTGCTGGGCGCCCTGGTGATCACTGCCGGCGACTACGGCGGCGCGATCTTCCCCTATCTGCTGCTGCTCAACCCGGCCGACGTGTTCCGCGTGCTCAATGTGTTCAGCCTGGACGAAGTGCGCACCCTCTATGGCCTTGCCACCGTCTTCCCCGAAGCCCTGAGCAACCCCGCCACCCTCGGCGGCGTCATGCTCGCCTGGATCGTCGGCCCGCTCGCCGTGGCCATCTGGAGATTCGAACGATGAAAATCCCCCCCCTCCTCGCCCACACCGCCGTGCTGCTGCTGGCCGCCGGCCTGCTCGCCGCCTGTGGTCAGAACAGCACCAGCACCGTCACCCCCAAGGAGATCGCCCAGGACACCTACTGCGCCCTGGACGGCATGCTGCTCGCCGACTACCCCGGCCCCAAGGCCCAGATCCACTACGCCGGCCAGCCCGAACCCGAGTTCTTCTGCGACACCACCGAGATGTTCTCCCTGCTGCTCAAGCCCGAACAGGCCCGCAAGGTGTCCGCCGCCTACGTGCAGGACATGGACAAGGCCGACTGGGCCGCGCCCAAAGGCGCCTGGATCGACGCCAAGGCCGCCTTCTACGTGGTCGGCTCGAAGAAACGCGGCGCCATGGGGCCCACCATCCCGTCCTTCGGCACTCGGGAAGGTGCGCAGAAGTTCGCCACGGCCGAAGGGGGCAAGGTCCTTCCCTACGCGGAGATCACCGCCGACATGACCCGCCTCGACGGCGGCGCCCTCCACGACCAGAGAATGTAAGCCGATGGACCCGATCTACAGCACACTCCCCCCCGCAGACGCCCTGGAGATCGAACAGATCGCCCGGCTGATGTACGAAGTCCGCACGGCCCGGGACGACGTGCTGGCCCGCGTGGGTGCCGCCGACCCGGAGCAGGCCCTTGCCTGCATCAGCAAGGGCGAGTTGCCCGAACACCCCGCCTACGAACACTACCTGTCGGCCCGCATCCTCGCCGACCTGGCCATCCAGGTCCGCGCCGATCTGGCCGCACGCATCGAGGAGAGCCAGGGACGATGAGCATGCACCTCGATCTGGCCACACGCATTGAAGAGCACTTCGGCGAACATCTGGAGCGCGCCGTGGAGCTCAAGCTCGATGCCCTCATTGCCCACTTCAGCAATGGCGTCAGCCTGGAGGCCCGCATCGCCGACCCCCACGCCTACGCCATCACCTGGGCCTGGGGCGAGGCCGAACTGCGCATCGACACCGCCCCCCTGCACCGGGATCTCGCCACCTTCCCCAATCACCTCCACAGCGCCGACGGCAGCCTGCACCACGATCCGCTTACCCTTACCGGCGCCGCGCCGTGGGAAAATCTGCAGCGGGTCATCGTTGCCATCCTGGCCGACCCGCTGCTGGACCGCCTGACCACCTCCGCCGGAGCCCCACCGACATGACGCCCCGCCTTTTCTGCGCTGCGCTCGCCACCGCCCTCCTCACCCTGGCCCAGGCCCCGGTGGCCGCGGCGGCCGACCTCTCGCCCCAGTACGTGCAGCGCTCCACCCGCTGTCCGGTATGTGGCATGTACCCCTACCGGACACCCCAGTGGATGGGCCAGATCGTCTTCAACGACCAGAGCGCCAGCACCTTTGATTCGCCGGTGGACATGTTCCGCTTCCTCAACAACATGGTGCTCTTCGACAAGCAGCACAAGGCTGCCGACGTGGGCGCCATCTGGGTGGCCGACTACGGCACCAAGGCCTGGGTGGATGCAAAAAAGGCCTTCTACGTCATCGGCTCGAAGGCTCTCGGCCCCATGAACGACCCCAACCTCCCCGCCTTCGCCACCCGCGAAGCCGCCGACGCCCACATCAAGGCCCAGGGCGGCAAGGTGCTGCAGTTCAGCGAGGTGACGCGGGAGGTGATCAAGAGCCTGAGCGGCGCTCACCACAACCACTAAGCCACACAGCCAGGGGCCGTCTTGGACCTGTAGAGGCGAACTGTAGGGGCGACTTGTAGGGGCGACTTCAGTCGCCCATCCCCGCATCGATCACAGACATGCCCTTGATCTGGCCTCCGCGGGCGACTGAAGTCGCCCCTACAGTCCCTACGGTCCCTCCAGCATCGCCCGTCGGGTGATCCGGCCGAGGGCACCCAGACCCGCGTCAGCATTGGGTTTGCGTCTGGTTCAGGGAGCTCGACCGGGGAACGCCGGTTCATTCGACCCCACGGAAACAACAGCCCCCTACAGCAGATACTGCTCGATCCGGCTCACCGGCGCATTGCGCAGGAGGTAGAGCTGGGGGTTCTCCCTTTCGGCGGACTGGCCGTTCAGGCTTACCACCACCGGCTCGCGCTCCAGGATGCACAGGCGACGGCTGACGCAGTCGGCGCGCCATTCGGGCAGGGCTGTCTTGCCACGCTCCTCCACGGCGATTCGGGTGAGCTGGAACTGGTCGGCCGGGTTCTCCCGGGCCACCCGGTTGCGGATGGCGTCCCGGGCCTTGTCCAGGCTGCCCTGCTGCACGCACAGGTCGTACAGCGAGGCCAGGCAGCGCAGGTTGTCGATGCGGATGGGCTTGAGGCCGTGCAGCCACGAGAGGGCCACGATCAGCTTGCGGCCGTAGATGTCATAGGCGTAGCTCAGGGTCTCGGCGTAGAAATCCGGCGTGCGCCCGACGGCCTGCAGGGCCGCCTTCCAGGCCGGCTCGAAGTCGGTCTTGCGCCCCCCGCGGGACAGGGCATCGGCCCAGGCGATCTGCCGGGCCCGGCTGGGCAGGCGCAGCATGGCCTGCCATTCGGGCCACAAGCTGCCAAAGCAGGCCTGCAGCGCCGGGCCGTTGCGGGCGGCAAAGCGGGCAAAGAGCTCCTGCAGGGTGCCGGTCTTGAGATTGACCTGCAACGGGCCGAAGGACAGCCCCGCCCCATCGAAATTACCGGTGACCTGCTGAAAGGGGTCGCCGCTGGTCTCGAAGGCTGCCGTGACGCGCAAGGCATTGGCAATGGCCAACTCCGGGCGCAAGGCTGGCAGGGCGGCAGGGTCGGGCATCTCCAGGTAGATCCGCTCGCCGCGGGCTTCGACCCGCAGAAAATGCCCCTCCTGGGCCAGCCGCGCGGCCGACTTGAGCACCTCGGCCGGCTTCGCCGCCGTCACCCACACGAAGCGCCCGTCAAGGCCCGCCCCCAGGCCGTCGGCCGGTGCCACAGAGACGACTTTCAGGGGCATCCCCACGGCATCGCGCAGCACCTGCACCGAACCGACCAGCTCTCGGTGAATCAGCACCGTTCCATCAGGGCGAGCATATTCGCGCAGCTGAAAGCTGGGGGTCAGCGGGGCCGTCCCGGGCCCGCCAACGATGAAATCCCGGGAATACTTGAAACGTACGGCCATGGGAGTCTCCTGTAACAGGTGGGCAGTCAGGGCGCCTCGTTGCGCTGGGCGATCCGCGGCTGGCGGCCGTCCCAGTAGAGCAGGATGTCCACGCCGGCCTCGGTGCCCAGCAACACACCGTCACCCCGCCAGCCCCGGGCCGCTTTACGCCAGGCACGGGCCTGAGCCGAGAGACGAGGGAGAATCTGCACCGGCGGCCCCCCCTCCTCCCAGATCGGGGTGGCGAAGAAGCGCCGGTTCTGGATGAGCAGGCAGCCAGCGCCACCACGGCCCCGGTCGATGACCAGCGCAAGCGCCGCCGGGTCGAAGGGGCGCTGCTGGCGCCGCCACGGGTCAATGGCCCGGCCGCGGGCTTCGGGCTGGCTGGCGGCAGGCAGGAGCCACAGACGGTCAATCCGCCGGTTGCCATCAAAGTCCGCCTCCAGGCTGGGGGCTTCGTGGTCGCCCTGCCGAGGCGGGCCGAGTTCGCAGGGAGATGCCGCCAGGGCGCTGCCGACCATCAGGCCGGCGAGCAGGGAAACGAGGATTTTCATGTACCGGCCAGTCGCGTACGCCACGTGTTGAGGAAGGGCGTCGGGTCGATCAGGTCAGCCCGACGCAGGAAGGGTACGCCGTCGGCCCGGCGGGCGGACGCGCTCTCGGGGGCTGTCAGGGGGCCGCTGGCGCTGCCGTCGTACATCTCGATATGCAGCATCGCACTGGGTACCTGGATGCCCACCAGCAGCCCCACCCGGGCGATCACCTGCCCGGCCTTCACCTCCTCGCCCTTGCGCAGAGCGCAGTCCGGCTTGATTTCGCCGTAACGGATCACGAAATCACCGTGGTCGATCTCCAGGGCATCGGTCTGGGCGTAAAAAGGATAGGGGTCGCGGATGACCACCCCGTCACGGACGGCGTGGATCAGGCGCCCCACCGGGGCATACAGGTCGCAGCCGGCATGGGCGCGGCGCCCCCCGCTGCGACGGGATCCGAAGGAACGGGGCGGGTGGGTCCAGTCGGCCACGGCCGGCTTGGCAAAAGGAAAGAAGCTGTCGCCCCCCGGTGGCGCCGGGGCCGCGTCCACGGCCTGCACAAGGCGTTGCCAGTCTGCGCTGCCGGGCGCCAGCAGGCCGCTGGGGCTCAGGCCGGCGCGGGCCTGAAAGGCCTGGATGGCCTGCACCGTACTGGACTTGCGGGGGGGCCGGGCAATGCCCCCATCCACCCCCTTCGGGTCCACGTCGGGCCAGCCCAGCAGGCGTGCTGCCCGGGTCAGCACGGTCTGCACCATCTCCACGTCCTTTCGCTCGTTGCGGGCGCCCTGCTCCCAGGCCCCGACCGCTGCAAGGATGTCCATCGCGCCCTCCTCCCTTTGTCCGAAAACGCCGCCCACTCAGACTTTCAGGATAGTCGCCTGCAGGCCTCTGTCATCCGGGGAAGGCGACACAGGCGAAAAAAACCCGGCCGCATGGAGACGACCGGGCCTTCACGCGTGGGGGGTACGCGCTGAGGTGAGAAGGAGACGAGATGCGATGGGGCGTGGTGGCGCCGTTTTATTGGGACTTGGCGACCATGAAGTCCACCACCGTCTTCATGTCGTCGTCGCTCAGGGACGGGCTGCCGCCCTTCGGTGGCATGGCGCCCTTGCTGCCATTGAAACCTTCGATGGCATGCTTGTAGAGGGTGTCATTGCCCTGGGCGATGCGCGGCCCCCAGTCGGCCTTGTCGCCGAGTTTGGGTGCGCCGGCCACGCCGGTCTGGTGGCACATGGCACAGGTCTTCTTGAAGATGTCGGCGCCCTTGCCGCCATCGGCTGCAGCCGGAGCCGGGGCCGGCGCAGCCGCCACCGGGGCAGGTGCGGCGGCAGGGGCCGCAGCGGGCGGCGCTTCAGACTTGCCGCAGGCGGCCAGCAGGCCAACGAGAATCAGGGGGAGGAGTCGGGATGTCAGCATGGGGCTCTCTTGATCTTGATGTGGGGTATGGGAAAACCCGTTGTGCGGGTTGTGGAGCGGATCGTATGCCGCCACGTCCCGCCACCTCATTGACCCGAATCAATTGCCCGGCATCACCCTTCAGCGCGAGCGCGCCAGATCCACATCAGCCCCGTTGCGCTCGTCCGAATAGGGCGCCACCCCGCCCGGCCGGCTGCTGGCATAGCAGCTGACGATCACGTTGGAGAGCGGCTTGCCCCGGTGCAGCACATCCACCCCGCAACGCCCGAACACGCTCTCGATGGTGGCTAGCAGGTTGCGGGCGTAAGGGGTTTCGAGCTTGCCATCGAGGATCAGGTTGGCCAGCAGCACACCCTCCGGCGCCAGCGCCCGGCGCGCGTCCTGCCAGAACTCCCGGGTCACCAGGTGGCCGGGGATGGAAGTGTGGCTGCTGAACACATCCACCACCACCGCGTCGTAGCGCAGCCCGGTGGCGCGCACGTAGCGGCGGGCGTCATCCACGATGAACTCGCCGCGGATGGGCGCCTTGAGAAAGCGCGTCTCGGCGATCTCACGGATCTTCGGGTCGATGTCCACATAGGTGTAGCGATTGGACGGCTCCCGGTGGGACAGGGTGAAGCCGCCGGCCCCCAGCACCAGCACGGCCTTGTTACGCAGGGCGAGGTCGTCCAGCAGCACGCGGCGCAGGTGCTGCACGTAGCGGGCATAACGCGGCGGTTCGCTGTCGTCCACCAGGGAGGCCAGCGAGTTATTGACGAAGAAGGCCCGGGGGTCCGTGTGATCGGGCAGCTTCACCGCCTCCACCGCATAATCGGCATTGGCCGTGTCCACCACCTGGGTGGGCGGATACAGGTTGACGGCAACCGCCCCCAGCCCTGCCGTCAGGGCCGCAGCCCAGGGGCGCCAGCCCCGCACACCGAGAAACAGGCTGCCCACCCCCAGCAACAGGGCGCAGGTGAGCACCGCTGCCGACACCCCCAGCCACTGCATCACCAGCAGGGACAGGCTCACCGAGCCCAGAAAGGAGCCCAGCGTGGACCAGTACAGCGCATAGCCGCTGGCCTCGCCGGTGCGCATGTGCTTCATCAGGTTGGTGAGCACCGGCACCGTCTGCCCCAGCAGCCAGGCCACCGGGCACAGCACGGCGCCGATGAAGAGCAGATAGGCCACGCCCGCCGGTTGCAGGTGGGCAAACATCCCGTCCACGGTAACGCGGGCCAGGCCCAGGCCGACGAGCAGCGCCGACAGCAGGAAGTTGCGGGCCACCACGGCAGTGAAGCGCTCGCCGACCCTGGCGCCCGATGCATACCCCAGGGCCAGGGCCAGCAGGAAGAAGCCAATGGTCGGGGCCGTGACGACAATCGAGCTGCCCACGTGGGGCACCAGCCGGCGCAGAGCGATGACCTCGGCGCCCAGGGAGCAGAAGCCCTCGATGAAGACAATCAGGTAGAGCAGGTGTCGGGGCATGATGATCAGGCAGGGGGCGGCAGGCCGGACAGGGCCACGCGCCAGGCCGCCAGCATGGCCGGATGAAAGGGATCGTGCCCGCAGCCCTGCACCCACATCAGCCGGCTGCCCGGCAGGGCGGCATGCACGGCCTCTGCGCCATCGGGCGGGCAGACCCGGTCCTCACGGCCGTGGATCAGGGCCACAGGCACCCCCGCCAGATGCGTACAGGCGGCGAAGAACGCCGCCTCTCCAAGAAAACACTCCGACTGCAGGTAATGGGCCTGGAGGCGGTACTTGAGCACGAGGCGATCCAGTGCCTCACCTTCCGGCGCTGCCGCCGCAGTGGCCCCGGCCATGCCCATCTCGTGGCGCCACCAGGCCAGCGCGGCCTGGCGGGCGCTTTCGCCGTCGGCCGGGTCGAGGTGCGTGGCCAGCACATCGAGCCCCCCGCCCTCCGGGCCAAGGCGCAGCCCTTGAAAGAAACGCTCGATCTGGCGCCGCCCGGGGACGAACACACTGCGCAGCACCAGGTCGGTCACGGCATCACGATGGGCCGCCGCATAGGCAATGGCCAGGGTCGCGCCCCAGGAGCCGCCGGTCACCCGCCAGCGGGCGACGCCCAAGTGCAGGCGCAGGGCCTCCAGGTCGGCAATCAGGTATGCCGTGGTGTTGGCGCCCCGTTCCCCGGCCGGTTCGGATCGGCCGGCACCGCGCTGGTCGGGCAGCACCAAAAACTGCCGCACCCTGTCGTAAAGCTCGGAAAAACGCGGGCTGCAGCCGCTGCCCGGCCCTCCATGGAGCACCAGCACCGGCTCGCCCGCCGGATTGCCGCGGGTCTCAACCCACAGGCGGTGCCCGTCACCAACGGGAAAGAGGAAGCAGGCATCGACGGACATGGGGCATCGGGCCTGGCCCGGAAATCATGATTTTCGTGAGGCGGGAGTATGCCGCCCTTTGACACACTCTGCCTCACGGTACTGCCACCGGCGGGCCGGAAAACCTCAACTCGAATATTGGAGACTGATCATGACCTGGACCACCCCCCAAGCTTGCGACCTGCGTTTCGGCTTCGAAATCACCATGTACATCGCCGCCAAATAAGCCCGGCCCCGGCAGCGCCGGCTGTGCCCCCCGCAGCCGGCGCCGCGCCTGACCTCCCACGCCCCCGACCATGAAAATCCGAGTTCTCGGCGCTGCCGCCGGCGGTGGCTTTCCCCAGTGGAACTGCAACTGCCGCAACTGCCGGGCCGTACGCGAAGGCCACGGCGCCTATCAACGCCGCACCCAGTCCTCCATCGCGGTGAGCGCCGACGGCGCCCGCTGGACCCTGGTGAACGCCTCCCCCGACATCCTCCAGCAGTTTCAGGCCTTCGCCGGCACCTGGCCGACGGGCGGGCTGCGCGGCTGCGGCATCGAATCGGTGGTGCTGGTGGATGCGCAGATCGATCACACCACCGGCCTCTACATGCTGCGCGAGAAGGGCAGCCCGTGGCCGATCTGGTGCACCGACCCGGTGTATGAAGACCTGACCCGCGGCAACCCCATCCTGCATCTGCTGGAACACTACTGCGGGGTTGACCGTCGCCCCCTGCCCGCCGGCGGCGAGCCCTTTCACCCCGAAGGCAGCGAAAGCCTCGACTGGCAGGCCCTGCCCCTGCTCTCTGCCGCGCCCCCCTACTCGCCCCACCGGGGCAATCCGGTGCCCGGCGACAATGTCGGCCTGTGCATCGACGATCCGGTCACCCGCCGCCGCGTGTTCTACGCCCCTGGCCTGGCCGAAGTGGACGACGCCGTGTTTGCCGCCATGCGCAAGGCCGACTGCGTGATGGTGGACGGCACCTTCTGGACCGACGACGAGATGATCCGGCTGGGCCTGTCCACAAAACGCGCCCGCGACATCGGCCACCTGGCCCAGAGCGGCCCTGGCGGCATGATCGAGCAGCTGGCCCGACTGCCCCGGCACATCCGCCGCGTCCTCATCCACATCAACAACACCAACCCCATCCTCGACGAGGGTTCCACCGAGCGGGCCATCCTCACCGCCGCCGGAATCGAGGTGGCCTACGACGGCATGGAGATCGACCTGTGAGCACACCCCTTCGTCCCTGGACGCCCGAAGAATTCGAAGCGCAGCTCCGAGACAAGGGCAGCGCCTATCACATCCACCACCCCTTCAACGTCATGCTCAACACCGGCAAGGCCACGCGGGAGCAGATCCAGGGCTGGGTGGCCAACCGCTATTACTACCAGATCATCATTCCCCAGAAGGACGCGGCGGTGCTGTCCAACTGCCCCGACCGGGACGTGCGGCGGGAATGGATCCAGCGCATCCTCGACCACGACGGCCACGGTGACGACGCGGGCGGCATCGAAGCCTGGCTGCGTCTGGGCCAGGCCGTGGGCCTGTCGCGGGAAGAGATCATGGACCAGCGCCACGTGATTCCCGCCGTGCGCTTCGCCTGCGACGCCTACCTCAACTTCTGCCGCCAGCGCCCCTGGCAGGAATCGGTGTGCTCCAGCCTCACCGAACTCTTCGCCCCCACCATCCACAAGCAGCGCCTCGCCAACTGGCCCGAGCACTACCCGTGGATCGAAACCGACGGCCTGCAGTACTTCCGCAACCGCGTCACCCAGGCCCGCCGCGACGTGGAACAAGGCCTCGCCGTGACCCTCGCCTACTTCGACACCCGCGTCCAGCAGGAGCGTGCCCTGGATATCCTCAAGTTCAAGCTCGACATCCTGTGGGCAATGAACGACGCGATGATGACCAAGTACGGCCTGGACACACGCACCCTGTAGCGGCGACTTTCAGGGGTGACTCGGATGGGCAACGTGTAGGGGCGACTCGTAGGGGCGACTTCAGTCGCCCATCCGATCGTTGATCACCGGCAACGCGTTGATCGAAGTCCGAGGGCGACTGAAGTC
>NZ_JBIJDC010000138.1:0-11616 GCF_044344315.1 Zoogloea sp.
GCTCGCCGAACAGGTCGGTTTCGGTTTCTTCGCGGAAGTTGGTTTCGATCACGCCACCCTTGGTGCCGCCGTTGGCAGCAGCGTAGGACAGGGCGATGTCACGGGCCTTGCCGGACTTGTCCTGGTACACGGCGATCAGGGACGGCACGCCGCCACCCTTCAGGTACTCGGAGCGCACGGTGTGGCCGGGGCCCTTCGGGGCGACCATGATCACGTCCAGGTCAGCACGGGGAATGACCTGGTTGTAATGCACATTGAAGCCGTGAGCGAAGGCCAGCACGCCGCCTTGCTTGATGTTCGGCTCGATGTCGTTCTTGTAAACGTCAGGGATGTTCTCATCCGGCAGCAGAATCATGACCACGTCGGCGGCGCGAACGGCGTCAGCCACTTCGGCAACCTTCAGGCCAGCGCCTTCAGCCTTGGCCCAGGAGGCACCGCTCTTGCGCAGGCCGACCGTCACATTGACGCCGGAGTCGCGCAGGTTCTGAGCGTGGGCATGGCCCTGGGAGCCGTAACCAACGATGGTGACCTGCTTGCCCTTGATCAGGGAGAGATCCGCATCCTTATCGTAATAAACCTTCATTTCATGCCTTTCTGACAAAAGAGGAGCAAGTCACGGGACGACACGGACGTCAATGTCCGAGCCATGTCCCGCATCAAACTTTCAAGATCCGGTCGCCACGGCCAACGCCGCAGATCCCGGAGCGAACGGTTTCGAGAATCAAGCCTGCGTCGATGGCGCCAACAAAGGAATCAAGCTTGGCCTGATTTCCAGTCAGCTCGATCACGTAGCTGGTATCGGTCACGTCGATGATCCGACCGCGGAAGATGTCGGCCATGCGCTTCATTTCCTCCCGGTCCTTGCCCGTCGCCCGCACCTTTACGAGCATCAGCTCACGCTCGATATGGGCCGACTCGGACAGATCAACCACCTTTACCACCTCAACAAGCTTGTTGAGGTGCTTGGTGATCTGCTCAACGACGTCGTCCGAACCACTGGTGACGATCGTCATGCGGGACAGGGAAGCATCTTCGGTGGGCGCCACCGTAAGTGACTCGATGTTGTAGCCACGAGCGGAAAACAGGCCGGAAACGCGCGATAGCGCACCGGATTCATTCTCGATGAGAAGGGAGATGACGTGTCTCATAGGCTTTTTATTCGGGGTGACCATCAGCTCGCGCAACCATTGGGCGTCGAGCGTTCGTGATGATTCGGGAAGCCGCTGCAAGCTCTTTCCCACAGCAAGCTTCCCGGGTGATCAGAGGTCCTCTGCAGACAGAATCATGTCCGTCAGGCCCTTGCCACCCTGAACCATCGGATATACGTTCTCGGTGGCATCGACCTGGAAGTCGAGGAAGACCAGATCGTTCTTCTGCTTGAAGGCCTCCCGCAATGCGCCTTCCACATCACCCGGCTTGTCCACGCGCAGACCCACGTGGCCGTAGGCTGCAGCAAGCTTCGAAAAGTCGGGCAAGGCATCCATGTAGGACTCGGAGTAGCGATTGCCGTGGAACAGCTCCTGCCATTGGCGAACCATGCCGAGATAACCGTTGTTGAGCAGAATCACCTTGATGGGCAGACGGAACTGCTTGCAGGTGGACAGCTCCTGGATGTTCATCTGGATCGAGCCTTCGCCGGTGACACAGGCGACAGGTGAGCCCGGGTGTGCCAGCTGGACACCCATGGCGGCAGGCAAGCCGAAACCCATGGTGCCGAGCCCGCCGGAATTCACCCAGCGACGCGGCTTGTCGAACTTGTAGTATTGGGCTGCCCACATCTGGTGCTGGCCCACATCGGAGGTCACAAAGGCATCACCACCCGTGACTTCCCAGAGCTTCTGAATCACGTACTGGGGCTTGATCAACCCTTCGCCCTGGGTGAACTTCAAGCAATCGCGACGACGCCACTCTTCGATCTGTTTCCACCACCCCCCCAGGGACTCCTGGTCGGGCTTCTCGGCAGTTGTGTCGAGAAGGGCAAGCAACTCGCCGAGCACTTCACCCACGTCGCCAACAATGGGCACATCGACCTTGACGCGCTTGGAGATGGAGGACGGATCAATATCAATATGGATGATCTTGCGCGGTTCGGACGCAAAGTGCGCCGGACTGCCGATCACCCGATCATCGAAACGGGCACCCACTGCGAGCAGAACGTCGCAATAGTGCATGCCCATGTTGGCCTCGTAATTGCCATGCATGCCGAGCATGCCAAGGGACTGCCGGTCGGTAGCCGGGTAGCCACCCAGGCCCATGAGCGTGTTGGTACAGGGAAAGCCGAGCTTGCGCACCAACGCTGTCAGCTTGTCCGCCGCATCGCCGAGGACTACGCCACCACCCGCGTATACCATGGGGCGCTTGGCTTCGAGGAGGAGCTGCAGTGCCTTCTTGATCTGACCGTGATGGCCCTTGACCGTGGGGTTGTAGGAGCGCATCGACACCGTCTGCGGGTAGACGAACTCACACTTCTGGGCGGTGATGTCCTTGGGAATATCCACCAGCACCGGGCCTGGCCGGCCGGTCTTCGCCAGATAGAAGGCCTTTTTGATCGTCTCTGCAATCTCACGCACGTCGCGCACAAGGAAGTTGTGCTTGACGCAGGGCCGCGTGATGCCAACGGTGTCGACCTCCTGGAATGCATCCTGGCCGATGGCCGCAGAGGGCACCTGGCCGGAAATGATCACCATCGGAATAGAGTCGCAGAACGCCGTGGCAATGCCCGTCACCGCATTGGTGGCGCCGGGACCGGATGTCACCAGGGCAACCCCCACCTTTTCGGTGGAGCGCGCATAACCGTCAGCGGCATGGATGGCGGCCTGTTCATGGCGCACAAGGACGTGACGGACCTTGTCCTGCTTGAAAAGCTCGTCGTAGATGTACAGGACGGCGCCACCTGGATAGCCGAAAAGATAATCGACCTTTTCTTCCTGGAGGCACCTGATTACAATTTCCGCACCGGTAATGACCATCACTTCACCCGAGCTGTATCGGCGATGTAAAACGTTGAACCATACCGCCGACCCGGCGATTGGTCAAGGCGCACCGTATCGGTGCCACTCTCCCTGCGACTGCACCACCAACCGACGACCTCCGGGAGCGCCCTCTCCGGATCACCGAGGATCACCCCCTGCCATCCCGTCTCGAACTATCGGACTTCCTCGCCAGCGTCGAAAAACGGGCCTTCAAGCAAGCCTTGTTCGCGGTCCGCAACGAAGAGTCTGCACTCGACATCGTGCAGGACTCGATGATGCGGCTCGCCGAGAAATACGGTGACAAGCCTCTCGCCGAGCTTCCCATGCTGTTCCAGCGCATTTTGCAGAACGCGATCCGGGATCACTATCGCCGCCAGAAGGTCCGCAATATGTGGACCACACTGCTGTCTGCCTTCTCCGGCCCCGAGGACGACGAGCACGACCCGCTCGACACCCTCGAGTCCGCCGACAGCGACTACAAGAGTGAATCCCCCCAGACCCAGCTGGAACAGCGCCAGACTCTCGGTGTCATAGAGAAGGAAATCGAAAAGCTTCCCGCCCGTCAACGCGAAGCCTTCCTGATGCGTTACTGGGAAGAAATGGACATCGCTGAAACGGCGGCGGCAATGGGGTGCTCGGAAGGCAGCGTGAAGACGCACTGCTCAAGAGCCACGCACACCCTTGCCGCTGCACTTGCTGCAAAAGGTATCAAACCATGAACGAACAGGACTTCCAGCACCGGATCCGCCAACACCTCAACGTGTCTGCGCGCAACGTTTCGCCCCCGGTTGCCGATCGTTTGCTCCAGGCCCGCCAACGCGCTCTTTCCCGCCAGAAGCAGACAGTGAGAAAGCTCAGCCTCGCCGGCCTCGGCCAGACCTTGTCTGAGCACATCCTGCCCCACGGGCGCACGACGCTGGCCATGATTCTGGTCATCCTTCTTGCCCTGGGCAGCGGTCTGCTGGGTGAATGGCAACATGTCGCCGACCTTGAAGAAGTCGATAGCGCATTGCTCGCCGACGACCTCCCGATTGACGCTTACCTGGATCGCGGATTCGACGCATGGGTTCAAAACGATTCACCCGACTGATCGCTGCTTTCGCCCTCGCCTGGTCAAGTCAGGCGCTGGCCACGCCCCCCATAACGGCGCCGGCCTGGAACGATCTGTCACCGGACCAGCAGCGCACCCTTGCTCCACTGGCGAGTGAATGGAAGGATCTTCCTGACGACAGACGGCGCAAATGGGTAGGCATTGCTGATCGCTTTCCGGGTTACACCCCCGAGGAACAGTCACGCCTGCAGCGACGGATGGAGACGTGGTTCGCCCTGACGCCCGAACAGCGCACCACGGCGCGGGATCAATATCGCAACCTTCAGCGCATCCCTCCTGAAAAGCGGGAAGTACTGCGCGAAAAATGGAACGCCTACCAGGAGTTGCCCAGCGAGGAGAAAACCCGCTTCAAGGAAGCTGCCGCCAAGCCGCCCGTCAAGGCTCCGCGCGTCAAGACAATCGCCGCGCCGCTGAAGCCTCTCACGGCACCGCCGCCGCCGCGTGTGGTCGTGCCGCGCAAGCCTGTTGTCGTCACTCCGCCACCTGCGCCTGAACCTGCCACGCCCGTCATCGCCCCCCCGCTCCTTTCACCGGCTGCAGAAGCAGTCACGCCCGCCGGCCAGACGGTCGCCGCAGGCGTCAAACCCTGACCTCACCCATGTCTTCTCAAGCCACCGCGACCGGGGGTCAGCCCTCCCGTCGTCAGACCGTTGAGCTCGCCGGATTACGCCGCCGGCTTGCCAGCATGCTTTACGAATCACTGCTGCTGCTGGGCGTTCTCGCCCTGACTTTCATGGTGCCCTTGCTGATCGTCGGCATCGGCACCGATTACACGCCCGAAGGTGGCGTGCTCTGGATCTACATCTTCGCCGTACTCGGAATGTACTTTCTCTGGTACTGGCGGCGCGGCGGGCAGACCCTGGCCATGCAGACCTGGAAATTGCGCATCGTGAATATCGACGGCAATCCTGTATCGCTCCGCCAGGGATGGCTCAGGTATGCACTGGCCTGGCCGTCTGTGCTGCTCTTCGGTGCCGGCCTGCTGTGGGCCTTGATCGACAAGGACAAACAGTTTCTGCACGACCGGCTGGCGGGCACACGCATCGTGCTGCTGCCCGCATCGACCCTGGTTTGAAGGCTAGCGGCGCTCCACCCACCACATCATGCCCATCGCCGCCAGCAAAAAGGCGATGCTCGGCGTCAATGCCGCCACCGCCGGCACCCAGCCATTGATCACCCCAAGGTTGGAGAACAGCCCGTTCAGCAGGTGGAAGCCAACACCGATCATGATCCCTGAGAAGACCTTGAGGCTGACCCCGCCCATGCGGGACTGCATGTAGCCGAAGGGCAGTGCCAGGCCCATCATGACGAGGGATGCAAACGGGTAGGCGAGCTTCTTCCAAAGCGCGATCTCGTAGCGGGTGGTGCGTTGCTTGTTCTCTTCCAGGTGGCGGATATACGAATACAACGTCGTCACCGACATCCGCTCGGGGACGACCATCAACACCGACAGCACATCCGGTGTCAGCTCCGAACGCCAGACCAGCTCCGGCAGCTTGAGAACCTCGGTACGCTCCCCCAGGAAAAGGGTCTTCCCAACACCCTTCAAACGCCATCCGGCCCCTTCCTGAAAGGCCCCGGATTCCGCCTCACTGATGGACAGCAGCGTCGCACGGTCATCGAACTCGTAGATACGGACGCCCTGCAACGAGGTGTCCGGAAGAATGCTGCGGACGTTCACAAACAGATTACCGTCCCGCACCCACAAACCGGTGCGCAATTCCTGGGAAACCATGGAACGGGTTGCCGCGAGGCGCCACTGCTGGGCGGCTCGCTCGGCGGGCGGTGCAAGATATTCACCGAACACAAAGGTCAGCAGCACAAAAACGCTTCCCACCGAGAGCAGGGCCAACAGGAAACGCCGGGTGGACAAACCCGACGCCCTCAGCACGGTGATTTCCGAATGACGGGCCAGGGTTGTCAGCGCATACAAGCTGCCAATCAATACGGCGATGGGCATCAGCTCATACACCCGGCCCGGCATGATCATCGCCACATAAATGGCAGCATGGTGCAGCGCGTAACCGTTCTTGCCGACTTCGTCGAGTTCATTGACCAGATCGAAGAAGGCAAAAAGCCCCAGGAACGCCAGCAGGACAAGGGCCACTGCAGCGTAGATCTCGCGACTGATATAGCGGATGTAGACAGGAATCATCAGCCCCTCCGCCACCGGGCAAACACACTCAGACGCTTGTAGAACAGGATGGCCAGCACCCCCAGCATGATCAGGTGCGGCGCCAGCAGCCCCACCTCAAAACGCAGGCGGCCCTGACCAACCCAGGCCTGGCAAACGCTGAGCGCGTTGCTATAGATGAGATACACCAACACAGCCAGAATCAGGTTGTTGGTCCGGCCCGCGCGGGGATTGACGAAAGACAGCGGAATAGCCAGCAGGGCCAGCATGATCGCCAGCACAGGCGTGCTTATCCTGCCGAGCAGCTCCCCCTGATTGCGCTTATCGGGGTTTTTCAGGAGGGCTGGCAGGGTCAGCGTTTTGGGTTGGCGCGGCCCTCCACTGGCCTCCTTGGACTCCATACGGATCTGATAGCGCTCGAATTCCATCACCCGGTAACTCGGCGTACCGGGCGTTCCCTCATAGCGACGCCCGTTCTCGAGAACCACAAACCGATTGCCGGAGGCATCCACCTCCATGTGCCCCTGGGCCGCCACCATCACCCCAAGGCGACCATTCTGCATGCTGCTGGCGAAGACGTTGCGCACGCGCCCCTCGTCCCCGGAGAGCGCTTCGACAAAGAACACCCGCTCGCCGCCGGAGGATTCGCGGAACATCCCCGGCGCCACCCGGGAGACGTCATCCCGGTTATTCAGTTGCTCCTTGTACTCGACACTCTTCTTCTGGGCCCAGGGGGCAACGAAGAGCGACATGGCCGCAATGAGCACCACCACCGGCACGGCAAAACGCAGCACCGGACGCATCCAGGCGGTCAGCGGCAGGCCGCTGGAGAACCACACCACCATTTCCGAATCCCGATAGCAGCGGGACAGGGACATGAGGATCGCGATGAAGACAGTGAGGGACAGCACCACCGGCATCTGCGCAATGGCACCGAAACCGATCAGGGCAAGCACCGCATCGGCGGGCACACGCCCACCTGCCGCCTGCCCCAGCAGCCGGATGAGAACGGTGGAAATCAGGATGGCGAACAGCGCCACGAAGACCGCCACGGCGTTCTGCGTGAATTCGCGCTGGGCAGCTCGGAGAAAAATCATGCGGGGGGAATGGTCGCGCCGGGGAAAGGCCTTTTTGACGTCCGCCGGGGTGCCGGCCATAATGTGCCGCGAAGTCCCAATTGACGCGTGTTTCCAAGGAGAAGCGGGTGGAATTTACCATAAAGGCCGGGTCGCCGGAAAAACTCAAGAACGGCTGTGTGGTAGCAGGCGTATTTGCCGGTGGCGAGCTGAGCGCCGCTGCCAAAGCCCTCGACAAGGCTTCTGACGGCAGCATCGCCGCCATCCTCGCCCGGGGTGATCTGGACGACAAGGCAGGCGCCACCCTCACCCTTCACGCCCTCCCCGGTCTGGCCACGCCGCGTGTGCTGCTGGTCAGCCTGGGCAAAGCCGGTGAGCTCACCGACAAGACCTACCGCGATGCGGTGTCCGCCGCCGCCCGCCAGCTGGCCGGCTCGCCGGCAGACGATGCCGCTTTCTGCCTCACCGATGTTGACCTGCCCGGCCGCGACGCCGCTTGGCGCATCGCCCAGGCCGCACAGATCCTCAAGGACAGCACTTACCGCTGCGATGAACTGAAATCGAAGAAGGACGAGTCGAAGAGGGGTGTGAAGAAGCTCGTCTTCGTCACCCGCGGCAAGCCCGCTGCCGACCTCGACGCAGCCCTGCGCGAAGGTGAAGCGATTGCGGACGGCATGGCCCTGGCCAAGACCCTCGGCAACCTGCCCGGCAACGTCTGCACCCCTGGCTACCTGGCCACCACCGCGAAAAAGCTCGCCAAGGAACACAAGATCAAGGTCGAGATCCTTGAGCGCGCCGACATGGAAAAGCTCGGCATGGGCTCGCTGCTCTCCGTGGCCCAGGGCTCCCATGAGCCGCCCAAGTTCATCATCCTCAACTACAAGGGCGGCAAACCCAAGGACAAACCCGTGGTGCTGGTGGGCAAGGGCATCACCTTCGACACCGGCGGCATCTCCCTCAAGCCCGGCGAAGGCATGGACGAGATGAAGTACGACATGTGCGGCGCCGCCAGCGTGCTCGGCACCTTCAAGGCCATCGCCCGCATGGAGCTCCCAATCAACGTGGTCGGCCTGATTCCCACCACCGAGAACATGCCCGGCGGCTCGGCCATCAAGCCCGGCGACATCGTCACCTCCATGTCCGGCCAGACCAGCGCGATCCGCAACACCGATGCCGAAGGCCGCCTGATCCTGTGCGACGCGCTCACCTACGCCGAGCGCTTCGACCCCGTCGCTGTGGTGGACATCGCCACCCTCACTGGCGCCTGCATCATCGCCCTGGGCAACCTCACCTCCGGCCTGCTCGCCAACGACGACGCCCTGGCAGCCGAGCTGCTGGCCTCGGGTCAGGCGGCCGGCGACAAGGCGTGGCAGCTGCCCCTGTGGGACGAATACCAGGACATGCTCAAGAGCAACTTCGCCGACATCCCCAACATCGGCAGCAAGGGCGCCGGCACCATCACCGCCGCATGCTTCCTGGCCCGATTCACCAAGGCCTACAAGTGGGCGCACCTGGACATCGCCGGGACCGCCTGGAAATCGGGCGCAGACAAGGGGGCCACCGGGCGCCCCGTGCCGCTGCTTACCCGCTTCCTGATCGGCCGCGCCGGGCTTTGACAGGCCGGGCACCCACACCGTGAGCACCGAGATCCGCTTCTATCACAACGCCCCCGACCGCCTGCGGGTGGCCTGCGTGCTGAGCACCAAGGCAAGAGCAGGCGGGCTGCGGATCTCGGTCTTCGCGCCCGATGGCGGCGTCGCCCGCCAGTTCGACCAGATGCTGTGGGGCCTCCAGCCTCTGTCCTTCATTCCCCACGTCGCCGCCGGCTCGCCCCTCGCAGCCGAAACCCCGGTGGTAATCGGCAGCCGCCTCGACGCCCTGCCCCACGAGGACGTGCTGATCAACCTCGGCGACGAGCTGCCCGACGGCTTCGAGCGCTTCGCGCTGGTGCTCGAGATCGTCGGCCCCACCGACCCGGAACGCCAGGCAGCCCGCAGCCGTTACCGGCACTACAAGGAGCGCGGCTACATCCTGAGCGCCCACGACCTGGCCCAACGGAGCGGCGAATGAACACCCCCCGAAACCCCGAATTCGAGATTTCCCTGGAAGACGAGGAAGCCGAAGCCGGCCTGCACCGCGACGACGAGCCCACCAGCACCGACGGTGACGACCTCCCCGTGCTGACCGATGTGGTGGATGAGCGGATCGAGCCTTACATCGGCGACAGCGAGCCCATCATTCTCGAGCCGATGACCCCGGAAGCGGAGCTCACCGACGCAGCCCCCGTGCTCGCTACGGGCATCACGATGGCCCCTGTTGACCTGGCCGAACGCCTGGTTACCCTCGACACTGCCATCAGCCGGCTCATCGAGGATTGGGTAGCCAACGAACTCCCCCAGCTCGTCTCCCGCGAGCTCGACGATCTGGCCGAGCGCCTGCGCGTGAAGGCCAGCGCCCACCTGCGCGCCACCCTCCAGCCCCTCATCTCCGCCGAGATCGCCAACACCCTCGACGACGACGCCGAGGCCTGAATTCACCCTTTGCCACCGTCCCGCGCCAAGTCTTCCCGGCGGGCGGGGCGGGTGCATCCGCTATAATCCGCGTTTTGCCTTCAAAGACAGACCCCATGGAACTGGCCAAGAGTTTCGAGCCGGCGGAGATTGAACGCCGCTGGTATGAGCACTGGGAATCGAGCGGCTATTTCGCCGCCGGTCTCGACCGCAGCAAGCCCGCCGACCAATCCTTCTGCATTCTGCTGCCGCCGCCCAACGTCACCGGCACCCTGCACATGGGGCACGGTTTCAACCAGACCATCATGGACGCGCTCACGCGCTACCACCGGATGCGCGGCTGGAACACCCTGTGGCAGCCCGGCACCGACCACGCCGGCATCGCCACCCAGATCGTCGTCGAACGTCAACTCGACGCTCAGGGCATCTCCCGCCACGACCTCGGCCGCGAGAAGTTCCTCGAAAAGGTCTGGGAGTGGAAGGAATACTCCGGCGGCACCATCACCCAGCAGATGCGCCGCATGGGCACCAGCCCCGACTGGAGCCGCGAGCGCTTCACCATGGATGCCGGTCTCAACAAGATCGTCACCGAGACCTTCGTCCGTCTCTACAACGAAGGCCTGATCTATCGCGGCAAGCGCCTGGTCAACTGGGACCCGAAGCTGCACACCGCCGTATCCGACCTGGAAGTGGTCCAGGAAGAGGAAGACGGCTTCATGTGGCATCTGAGCTACCCGCTGGCCGACGGCAGCGGCAGCCTCACCGTGGCCACCACCCGTCCGGAAACCATGCTCGGCGACACGGCCGTGATGGTGCATCCGGAGGATGAGCGCTACGCCCACCTGATCGGCAAGACCGTCAAGCTGCCGCTGGTCGACCGCGAGATCCCGATCATCGCCGACGAATACGTCGACCGCGAGTTCGGTACCGGCGTGGTCAAGGTCACCCCCGCCCACGACTTCAACGACTACGCTGTCGGCCTGCGCCACGGCCTGCCGATGATCATTGTGCTGACCCTGGAAGGCACCGTCCCCGAAGCCGGCACCGTCGTCACCAACGGCGTGGTCAGCGGCTCGACCTCGTTGCCGGCCAGCCTGGTCGGCCTCGACCGCTTCGAAGCGCGCAAGCAGGTGGTCGCACAATTTGAAGCCCTCGGCCTGCTGGGCGACATCAAGCCCCACAAGCTGCAGGTGCCCCGTGGCGACCGCACCGGCGTGGTCATCGAGCCCATGCTCACCGACCAGTGGTTCGTGGCCATGTCCAAGCCCGGCGAGGACGGCAAGTCCATCACCGAAAAGGCGCTCGAAGTCGTCTCCTCCGGCGAGATCGAGTTCGTTCCCGGTAACTGGGTCAACACCTACAACCAGTGGCTCAACAACATCCAGGACTGGTGCATCTCCCGTCAGCTGTGGTGGGGCCACCAGATTCCCGCCTGGTACGGCGAGAATGGTGAGACCTTTGTTGCCCACAGCGAGGACGAAGCCCGCAGCCTGGCCGACAAGGCAGGCTACACCGGCGCCCTCAGCCGCGACCCGGACGTGCTGGACACCTGGTACTCGTCCGCCCTGTGGCCCTTCTCGACCCTGGACTGGACCTCCGAATATCCGGAGAAATCCAACGACGCCCTCGACCTCTACCTGCCCTCCACCGTGCTGGTCACCGGCTTCGACATCATCTTCTTCTGGGTGGCGCGCATGGTCATGATGACCAAGCACATCACCGGCAAGATCCCCTTCAAGCACGTCTACGTGCATGGCCTGATCCGCGACGGCGAAGGCCAGAAGATGTCCAAGTCGAAGGGCAACGTGCTCGA
>NZ_JBIJDC010000139.1:0-11591 GCF_044344315.1 Zoogloea sp.
GGCTCGCTGAACGGTTGCGCCCGAGGCAGGTGCGATGGCGCGTGTCTACCCGGTCGGCAAACCAGGCGGTGGTCAGCTTGCGCTGGATCTTGGGGCTCTTGAGATCGATCCGGGGCATGGCCTCCCGGGGCAACCGGGTGCCGGCGCGGCTGTCGGCGAGGGCAAAGACCTTGCTGTAGAGCGGCGTGCTGGAAAAGCGCGCGGTCTTCTCCAGGCGCAGGTCACGCTGCATCTCGGCCCGGGACAGGCCCAGCTGACCGGCAAGGCTTTGCAGTGCCGAAAGTGTTGCACTGGGCTCCGCCGCCGGGACGCCGTCGGTGTAGCGCAGCAGATCGCCGTCCAGGGCCAGCGGCCGGCTGGTGAGCCTGGACACGGCCTCCTGGAAGGCGGCATTGCGACTGCTGTAGCGGCCGGCGTTGAAGTCCGCAAAACGGTACAGGGGCTGGGTATAGGGTGCCGGGTAATCGAGCAGGATGGCGATGCCGAAGTAGAGCCCGCCACGGCGGGTGAACACTTCGTCGCGCACACTGCCCCGCCGCGGATACGGATAAGACTTTTCCTTTACATGCTCTTCGGCAAAGGCCACGCTGACCTGCATCGGGCCCCCGGTCCGGACCGGGTTGTAACCGCCGAGCAGGGTTCTGCCCGCCGGCAGTTCCGAGATCATGTCGTCGAACAGGGCATTCATCTGCTTTTCGGTGCGCAGGCTGTCGATGCGCGCCTTGTAACTGCGGCCATCCGGCGAGGTCTTGAGGAGGGCCGCATCCACCAGCAGCTTGGGCAGATGCAGGCGCTCCCGTCGGGTGTCTATTTCTTTCCAGACGATGCGCGATAACCCCGCCACTTCCGGATCGGCCTGGAAGGTGGATTCCTGTTCGGTCACCGCAATGGCGGCACAGATGTTGTCAGGCGTGGGTGGCAGGCGCAGTGCGGCAAAGGCGGCAAAGATGTCCGCTGCCCAGCCGTCCCGGTCTTTCAGCAGGGTGGGCAGATAGCCGGCGACGAGGGCCCGGCCTTCGCGCTCATCGGGGTAGCTTGTGACCACCGGGCGAGGCGGCGGCGGTGCTGGTACGGAAATGACTGGCGGCGGCTGTGCCTGAACCGGCCGCTGCGGCTCGCTGATCACGGGGGGGCGGGGCGTTGTCGGTGCCTGGCCTGGAGCGGGTGGCAGTGTCGGCGAGGGGCGCGACTCGACCGGCCCGGTACTGGCACAGCCAGCCAGCAGGGTCACTGCAGCCAGCAGGCCAAGGAGGGATGCCGCGGGCTTCAAGCCTTCTCCGTGCCCTTTTCGAGGCGGGCAATGCGGCTCAGGCTACGCGTATGGAAGGCGGCATAGCCGAGGCCCAGGAGGGCCATGATGCCGGTGAGGAGCACGGGCCCCTCTGCCGGCTGGCCGGCCAACACGTTGGCGACGAAGGAGTAGCCCAGCACGCAGGCGGCGGTGAAGCCACCAATGATGCGTACCAGGGCGAAGGTCTTTTGCTGCTTGAGTGTGAGCGAGGACATCGGGCGCGGATTCAGGAAACCGGAGTGGCGCGAGGATCGGGCTTCTCCCCGTCCTCGTCAAGCACTCCGGCGCCTTACAGAATGCTCCGGCCCAGCCAGTAGCCACCGGCAGCGATCAAACCCGAGCAGGGAATGGTCAGTATCCAGGCCCACACGATGTTGCCCGCCACACCCCAGCGCACGGCGGCGGTACGGCGCACCGAACCGACCCCGACAATTGCGCCGGTGATGGTGTGGGTGGTGGACACGGGGATGCCCAGGCTGGTGGCGAGGAACAGGGTGATGGCCCCACCGGTTTCGGCGCAGAAGCCGCCGACGGGCTTGAGCTTGGTGATGCGCTGCCCCATGGTCTTGACGATGCGCCATCCGCCAAACAGGGTGCCGAGGCCGATGGCCAGGTAGCACAGCACCACGACCCACATGGGCACCGGATCGCCCTGCGCCGTGACGCCGGCCGCCAGCAGCAGCATCCAGATGATGCCGACGGTCTTCTGGGCGTCGTTGCCGCCATGGCCGAGGCTGTACATGGCCGCGGATACCAGTTGCAGGCGGCGGAACCATTTATCCACCCGGCGCTGGGTCTTGTTGCGGCACACCCAGGCCACGATCACCAGGATCAGGGAACCAAGCACGTAGCCGAACAGCGGCGAGATGATGATGAAGGAGACGGTCTTCCAGATGCCTGACGAGATCAGCGGATCGGTACCGGCTTTGGCAATGGCAGCGCCGACAATGCCGCCGATGAGGGCGTGGGATGAGCTGGACGGGATGCCGTAGTACCAGGTCACAACGTTCCAGGCGATGGCCCCCAGAAGGGCGCCGAAGATCAGGTAGTGATCCACCACTGCGGGGTCGATGATGCCCTTGCCCACTGTGCTGGCCACCTTGAGCTGGAATACGAAGAGGGCCACGAAGTTGAAGAAGGCGGCCCAGGCCACAGCCTGGTGGGGCTTGAGCACGCCAGTGGAGACGACGGTCGCGATGGCGTTGGCCGCGTCGTGAAAGCCGTTCATGAAGTCAAAAAGCAGGGCGACAACAACCAGCCCGGCGATGACCCAGAACCCGATCTGTACGGTTTCCATGGCGGTGCTCAGGCGTTTTCGAGCACGATGCCTTCGACGATCTTGGCGACGTCCTCGCAGCGGTCGGTAATCGATTCGAGCTGCTCGTAGATGGCCTTCAGTTTCATGACCTGGAGCGCGTCACGCTCGTCGCGGAAGAGCCGCGACATGGCGCCCCGCATGATGCGGTCGGCGTCGGTCTCGAGACGATCGATTTCCTGGCAGGTCTGGAGGATGGCGCTGGCGTTGTCCATGTTGGAGATGAGCCCGACAACGATCTTCACGCGGGTACAGCAGGACAGGCTCACGTTGGCCAGTTGCAGGGCTTCCGGGGTGATGCGCTGGATGTGGTAGAGCGTGGTGCACTCGGCGACGTCCTGGACGGTATCGAGGATGTCGTCCATGGCGTTGATGAGGCTGTGGATCTCGTCGCGATCGAGGGGGGTGATGAAGCTCTTGTGGAGCTGGGCGACGGTTTCGTGGGTGATCTTGTCGGCGGCTTGTTCGATGGCCTCGATGGCGCTGATGTGTTGCTCTGCGCTGGCCAGATCCTCCATCAGGGCGACCAGAGCCTGACCGCCGAGGACAATTTGCTCCGCATGGGAGTTGAAGAGTTCAAAAAAACGGCCCTCATGGGGCAGCAAGCGTCCGAACATGGGTTTTGTGGCAATCAAATGACTGTAATGTTTCATTTTAACAGAGGCGTCCCCGCGCCACGAGCCGACACGCGCCAACTGTAGGGCGCTTACAACGTATTGCTCCTGCTTCAGTCGGCCTGATTGCTGCCGTTAGCTCGAAGAGCCCGTCATTCTTCATCGAGGCGGGTGTTCTGGATTCGGTTTGGAGCAGGTCAATGCCATTAAGGGATTTGAAACTATCGGAACTCATCGGTGCCCTCAGCCACGCCCTCGACATCACCGAGGGGCAGCCGGAAGGGCACTGCGTGCGCTGCTGCTGGATCGGCATGCATGTGGGCAGAGCCATGGGGCTTTCCGACGAGGCCCTGTGGGAGCTGTACTACACGCTGCTGTTGAAGGATCTGGGTTGCAGCAGCAATGCGGCGCGGATCTGCGAGCTGTATCTCACCGACGATCTGTCCTTCAAGCGCGACTTCAAGACGGTGGATGGCAGTCTGCCCAAGGTGCTGAAGTTCGTGATCGGGCATACCGGCCTGGGGGCGACGCTGACGGATCGCTTCAAGGCCATCGCCCACATCTTTCAGAACGGCGACGGCATCGCCCAGGAGTTGATCGAAACGCGCTGCACCCGGGGCGCTAGCATCTCGCGACAGCTACGCTTCAGTGAAGCGGTGGCGATGGGCATTCACTGTCTGGACGAGCACTGGGATGGTAGCGGCCGGCCCGCGCGCCTTCAGGGTGAGGCCATTCCGGTTTATGCGCGGATTGCCCTGCTGGCCCAGGTGGTGGACGTCTTCAATGTCTCGGACGGCATGGATGCGGCGTGCTGGGAGGTGGAGGACCGCGCCGGCAGCTGGTTCGACCCGGCGGTGGTGGCCGCCTTTCGGCGGGTGGCCGAGTTGCCGCACTTTTGGGAGCGTCTCGCCGAGCCTGATCTGGATGCGGCCGTCTTTGTGCTGGAGCCCGGGCGCTTCGCGGTGCCTCTGGACGAGGACTACCTGGACGAGATTGCTGCCGCGTTCGGGCAGGTGGTGGACTCCAAGAGCCCTTACACTGCGGGTCACAGCACCCGGGTGGCGCTTTACACTGACCGGATCGCCGAGGCGCTGGAGATCGATCCGGCGCGCCGGCGCTGGCTCAGGCGCGGGGCCTTGCTCCACGACATGGGCAAGCTGGGGGTGAGCAACGCGATCCTCGACAAGCCGGGGAAGCTGGACGGGGAGGAATGGGCTGCGGTGCAACGCCACGCTCTTTACACCGAGTCCATCCTGTCGCGGATCGATGCCTTTGAAGAGCTGGCAAGGGTGTCAGGGGCGCATCACGAGCGCCTGGACGGCAAGGGCTATCCAAGGGGAATCCGCGGAGATGCCATCTCCCTGGAAACCCGCATCATCACCACGGCCGACATCTTTGATGCGATCACGGCAGAGCGCCCCTATCGTGGGGCGATGCCGGTATCGAAAACCCTGGAGATCATGGGTGAGGAGGTCGGCCGGGCCATCGACGCACGCTGCTTCGATGCCTTGAAGCAGATCGTCGGCGGCCTCGACCTCGCCTGAGGTCGAAACGCGTGATCAGGGCTTGGGTTTGCGCGACTTGAAGTCGCCGCCCGGACGGTCAAAGCCGCCTTCCTTGCGGAAGGGCTTTTTGGGCGGGGCACCACGACCACCAGGGCCGGGGCGGCCGCGTTCGCGGGCCGCTTCTTCAGGGCTCGCAAGGCGGATGTTGAGAGGCTGCTGGCGAACCCGCGCACGACGCAGGATCTGGATCACGTCGTTGGACAGGTCGGAAGGCAGCTCGACGGTGCTGTAATCCTCGAACAGATTGATCTGGCCGATGAAGCGGCTCTCGATGCCGGCCTCGTTGGCGATGGCGCCGACGATGTCCTTCGGCGAAGCCATGTGCTCGCGACCCACGTCGATGCGATAGCGGGCCAGCCGGCCTTCGGCATAGTCGCGACGGCGCTCGAGAATCTCGCCGCGATTTTCGCGGGGCTCGCGGGGCTCGCGAGTTTCGCGTGCATCCCTCGGGGCACGTGCTTCCGGCTTGCCGGTGGCCAGCTGGGCAATGTCGGGCCGGCCGGTTTCGGGCATCTGCAGGGGGCGATCCTTCTGGGCGAGGAAGGCCAGGGCCGCAGCGATCTCGTGGATCTCGGCCTCGTGCTCGGCTTCCATGCCGCTGATCACGTCGGTGAAGAAGCTCAGGTCTTCGGACGCAAGCACCTCGGCAACCTGCTGGCGGAAGGCAGCGACGCGCTTGTCGGCGACGGCCTCGCGGCTGGGGAGCTTGAGCAGCTCGATGGGCTGGCGGGTGGCACGCTCGATCTGGCGCAGGAGGTGAGTCTCCCGCGGGGCGACGAAGAGGATGGCGTTGCCGGCACGACCGGCACGGCCGGTGCGGCCGATGCGGTGCACGTAGGCCTCGGTGTCGTAGGGGATGTCGAAGTTGATGACGTGACTCACACGGGGCACGTCAATGCCGCGGGCGGCCACGTCGGTGGCGACGACGATGTCGAGGGTCTTGTTCTTGAGCTGCTCGATGACCCGCTCCCGAAGTTGCTGGGTCATGTCGCCGTTGAGGCAGGCGGCAGCGTAGCCACGGGCTTCAAGCTTTTCGGCCAGTTCTACGGTGGCCGTCTTGGTGCGCACGAAGACGATGGCGGCATCGAACTCGTCCTCGACTTCGAGGATGCGGGTCAGGGCGTCCAGCTTGTGGGCGCCGGCGATCTGCAGGAAACGCTGACGGATGGTGGAGACCGTGGTCGTGGCGGCCTTGATCTTCACTTCCTTCGGGTCACGCAGGTAGCGATGGGCAACCCGGCGGATGGCGTCCGGCATGGTGGCCGAGAAGAGCGCGGTCTGCCGTTCGGCCGGGATGCGTTGGAGAATCCATTCGACATCGTCGATGAAGCCCATGCGCAGCATTTCGTCGGCTTCGTCGAGAATCAGCGTAGTGATGCTGTCGAGGTTGAGGCTCTTCCGCTCCATGTGGTCCATCACGCGGCCGGGGGTGCCGACGATCACGTGGGCGCCACGGTTCAGTTGGCGCAGCTGGACGACCATGCTTTGGCCGCCATAGATGGGCAGCACGTGGAAACCGGGCATCTTGCTGGCGTAACGCTGGAAGGCCTCGGCGACCTGGATCGCGAGTTCGCGGGTGGGGGCGAGCACCAGCACCTGCGGGTTGCGCTTGGAGATGTCGACCTTGTCGAGGGCGGGCAGAGCAAAGGCGGCAGTCTTGCCGGTGCCGGTCTGGGCTTCGCCAAGGATGTCGTTGCCGGCGAGCAGGAGCGGAATGCAGGCGGCCTGGATGGGCGAGGGGGTTTCGTAGCCGATCTCGGTAAGGGCGGCGAGGAGCGGCGCCTGGAGGTCGAGCTGGTCGAAGCGTTCGATGGGAGCGGTCATGGGAGCGGGGCGCGGGCCGGGTGAAGGGTGAAGCGGTCTTGGGCCCGGTGAAAGAAGCGGCTTCAGATAAAACGTGATTTTACCGGAAGCCGGCGCGCCCGTCCCATGAGTGGTTCAGGGTTTTGTGACCGTAGTTGCGTCCTGCCCAAAGAGAATCTGGCGGGATTCGTCACTGACCGAGGGCGCCGTGTTGATGTTTGCCGCCAATGCATAGGCGCGCTGGGTGGCCGGCCGTTGCTGAATCGCTTCGAACCAGCGCTTCAAATTGGGGAAATCGTCGAGGTTCTGGCGCTGGCGGGCATGGGGCACGATCCACGGGTAGCAGGCCATGTCGGCGATCGAGTAGTCGGGGCCGGCGATGAAATCCCGGTCGGCCAGGCGCTTGTCGAGCACTGCGTAGAGGCGCGCCGTCTCCTTTACATAGCGCTCAATGGCGTAAGGGAGGCTTTCCGGGGCGTACTGCACGAAGTGGTGATTCTGACCCGCCATGGGGCCGAGGCCACCCATCTGCCAGAACAGCCATTGCAGGGTGTCGATGCGGACGCGCGGATCGGCGGACAGGAAGCGCCCGCTCTTTTCGGCCAGGTAAAGGAGGATGGCGCCGGACTCGAAGACGGAGATCGGCTCTCCGCCGCCTGCCGGGTCGGTGTCGACGATGGCCGGAATGCGGTTGTTCGGGGCGATGCGCAGGAAGTCGGGCTGGAACTGTTCGCCCTTGCCGATGTTGATGGGCAGGATGCGATAGGGCAGGCCGCTCTCCTCAAGGAAGAGGGTGATCTTGTGGCCGTTGGGGGTGGTCCAGTAGTAGAGGTCGATCATGGCGTGTAGTCAGGCAGCAGGGCGGTGTTCGGTGGCCAGCACCCAGGCGGCATCGAGGCCGCGGATGGGAATGCGGGGGTCGGTGGGGATGCGGCCGGCGAGCTGGAGCTGCTGGTAGCGCATGCAGGTGACCCGCAGGAAGGACGTAAAGTTCGCGTGTTCGTCGAGACGGCCGCTCGTCACCAGCTCGTCGTAGAGGCGGCTGACCAGCTGGGGGACGCTGAGGGCATCCCGTTCGCCAATCTCTTCGAGCACGGCCCAGAACAGGTTTTCCAGGCGCAGGCTGGTGGCAACGCCATGCAGCCGGATCGAGCGGCTGCGGGTGGCGTACAGCTCCGGGTCGGCGCTGATGAAGATCTGGCACATCGTCGCGTGGCTCCTGAAACGGGGAACGCCCCCGTCAGACCATTGTAGGTGCTGCGGGGGCGTGCGCCGAGTTGGGGACTATCCTGATCAGAGGCTGATTCTGGTACCGAGCACGGCCAGGAACTGGGCCAACCATGCCGGATGGGCCGGCCAGGCGGGCGCGGTGACCAGGTTGCGGTCGGTGATGGCCTGATCGATGGGAATGGCGGCGTAGGTGCCCCCGGCCAGTTCGACTTCGGCCTGACAGGCGGGATAGGCCGAGCAGGTGCGGCCTTCGAGCACACGGGCACCGGCCAGGAGCTGGGCCCCGTGGCAGACGGCGGCCACCGGCTTGTCGGCGGCGAAAAAGTGCCGGACGGCCTCGATCACGGCCGGGAACATGCGCAGGTACTCGGGGCCGCGGCCGCCAGGAATCACCAGGGCGTCGTAATCCTCGGCCCGGATCTCGGCAAAGGTGGCGTTGAGGGCGAAGTTGTGACCGCGCTTCTCGGTGTAGGTCTGGTTGCCTTCGAAATCGTGGATGGCCGTGGCGATGGTGTCGCCGGCCTTCTTGTCCGGGCATACGGCATGCACCGTATGGCCAACGGCAAGGAGGGTCTGGAAGGGCACCATGGTTTCGTAGTCTTCGCAGAAGTCGCCGCAGATCATGAGTATTTTGGCCATGCCTGTCTCCGTGTGGGTTGGGGTGGAGGCAGTGTGGCGCTGGCGGGCCATGCTTGGGTGGTAGCCGGTTACTGCGGCGTGGCGGAGGGCTGACGGGCGGGCCGGGTTTGGTCATGATGACGCTTTTGCGCGGAGTTTATTGATGGCCTATGCAATCCCCCAGCCCGCCCAGGCGGCCGTTCCGGTGCGCGGCAGCGATGCCTTGTTCCCGGTGCGCCGGATTTACTGCGTCGGGCGCAACTACGCCGCCCACGCCCGTGAGATGGGCTCCGACCCGACCCGCGAACCGCCCTTCTTCTTCTGTAAGCCGGCTGATGCGGTGGTGCCGGTGGCGGCGGGCCAGATTGTCGACCTGCCTTATCCCCTGGCCACTTCAAACTTCCATCATGAAATCGAGCTGGTGGTGGCCATCGGGCGCGGTGGTGTGAACATTCCGGTAGGCGAGGCGGCAGCCCATGTATGGGGCTATGGCGTGGGGCTGGACATGACCCGCCGGGATCTGCAGTTTGCGCTGCGCGACAAGGGGCGCCCGTGGGAGCTGGGCAAGGCCTTCGACAGCTCGGCCCCCATCGCGCCCCTTGTGCCGGCGGCGGAAGCCGGCCCGGTGGAGCAGGCGCCGGTCTGGCTGAAGGTGAATGGACAGCTGCGCCAGTCGGCGCGGGTGTCGGACATGAGCTGGTCGGTGCCGGAGATCATCGCCAATCTTTCCAGCTACTTCCGGCTGGAGCCGGGTGATCTGATCTTCACCGGAACCCCGGAAGGGGTTGGGCCGGTGACAGCGGGGGACGTGATCGAAGCCGGCGTGGACGGGCTTGGCAGCCTGTCGCTGCGCATCATCTGAGGGATGGCAGGGGAGGGGGCGTCACCTCCCTGCCGTCAGGGTGTCAGCCCCGCTCCGTGCGGAGGGCGTCTGCCCAGCAGTTGGGGGTCTCGTAGAGGCGTACCCGTTCAAGGCGCAGGTGATTGCCGTAGACGTCCCGATACAGGGGGTCGAGGATGCGGAAGGCTTCGGCAGCCAGGTTCTCTGCGGTCGGCACCACATCCAGCACCACCGTCTTGTGGCCAGGCATGCCCTGCAGGAAGCTCACCACCGCGGTATCGCCCTTGTAGGCCAGGAAGGCGTGGTCCCACACATCGACGAGATGCTGCTTGGCCACGGCCTTGACGTCGGCGAAGTCCATCACCATGCCGTTAACCGCGGCACCGGACGCCTGGATGATCTCCCCGGACAGGGTGATTTCCAGCGCGTAGCGGTGGCCGTGCAGGTGGCGGCACTGGCTGGCGTGGTCGGGAATGCGGTGGCCCGCGTCGAATTCCAGGCGGCGCGTGATACGCATGGGGTACACCGGTCGTGAAAAAAGGTCCCGTAGTATACGCGACCTCGATTTGGACCCGGATAGCCGCATGCTCACGAATGGCCAGATGCTCACGGTAAGCGACCACAACCGCAGCTTCATCGACATGACTTACGTCTACCCGGTGGTGTCACGGCGGGCGGGGGGTGTTTCGGTGGGCATCAACCTGAACCCCAACAATGCCTGCAACTGGCATTGCGCCTATTGTCAGGTGCCGGGGCTGGTGCGCGGCGCTGCGCCGGAGATCGATCTTCCACTGCTGGCGCGCGAGCTGAGCGGATTTCTGGACGAGCTGATCCGGGGCCGCTTCATGGAGGAGCACGTTCCGCCGGAGGCCAGGGTGATCCGCGACATCGCTTTTTCGGGCAACGGTGAGCCGACCGGGTGCAGGAACTTCGCGGAGATCGTCGAACGTGTCGTGGCGATCCGCGACGCAGCCGGGCTAAGCGGGGTACCCATCCGCCTGATCACCAATGGCAGCCTGGTGGACAGGCCTGCGGTTCAGGACGCACTGAAGGCGCTGTCCCGTGCCGGCGGAGAGGTGTGGTTCAAACTGGATGCAGGAACGGAAACCGACATCGCGCGCATCAACGGCGTGGATATCAAGCCGCAAGCACATGCACGGCGCCTGGCCCTGTGCGCGGAACTGTGTCCGACCTGGGTGCAGACCTGCCTGTTTCGCTGGGACGGAGTAGCGCCGACGAAGGCATTCATGGATGCCTACGTGGAGATGTTGAAGATGGCTGGAACTTCGTCACTGAAGGGCGTACACCTATATGGTGTGGCCCGCCCGTCTTTCCAGCCTGAAGCCGTACATTTGCAGCGTCTGGATCCCGAGGTGCTCGAGGCCATCGCCAAAGGCTTGAAGGACGAGGGGCTGACGGTGATGGTCAGCCCCTGACCCAAACCCGCATCAGTGGGCCACGCGTTCCTTCTTCTTGGCGCGCGCTTCCTTCTTCAGGGTCTTGAACAGCTCCGGGTTGGTGCTCTTCAGGTATTCGACAACTTCCACGTCGTCCTTCTTGATCTTGCTGATGTCGACTTGTTCAATATGAACAAGGCGCAGCAGTGCCTGCACGGGGCGGGGAATGTTACGACCGCTCTCGTAGCGGGAGCCGCCGCTCTGGGTGACGCCGATCTTGGACCAGAACTGGGACTGGTTCATGCCCAGCTTCCGGCGGATCTCGCGCACATCAACTTTTTCAGTAGTTTTCATTTTGCCATCCTCAAGGGGTTACTCTTGTCAGTTTTAACAACAGACTAGCTGCTGTGAGATATAACTTTCGTTATATGTCGAAAAGTATAGATCACTACTCGCAACTCATACAACGACATATTTGCTTTGGTTAGGGTTTTCCACAGTTCGTTTTCGTGATGTGGAACACGGCCCCCGAAAGAAACTCGTAGCTGCACGAGATCGCGTTATCCGATAAGATCACGCGCTTTCCACATCCTCATCTTCTTAGAAGTCAAGATGGCGCTCATAGTTCAGAAATATGGCGGCACCTCCGTCGGCAACCCCGAACGGATCAAGAACGTGGCCAGGCGGGTCGCGAAGTCCCATGCCAAGGGAGACCAGATGGTGATCGTCCTGTCCGCGATGAGCGGCGAGACCAATCGCCTGATCGCTCTGGCCAAGGAAATCAGCCCCAATCCCAGCCCCCGTGAACTCGACGTGGTGATCTCCACAGGTGAACAGGTCACCATCGGCCTGCTCTCCATGGCGCTCGAGGAAATGGGCATCAAGGCGCGCAGCTACACCGGCGGCCAGGTGCGCAT
>NZ_JBIJDC010000141.1:0-11477 GCF_044344315.1 Zoogloea sp.
GCGGTCTGGATGGCGTACTGGCCCGGCAAGTTGGCGCACAGGCGCATGGAAGCCAGCATGTTGAGGCCTTCGATGTAGTCCGCAGCCGGGCGCTTGTCTCCGGACACCACCATCCAGCCGGCCCGGTAGCCACAGGAGCGGTAGTTCTTGGACAGGCCGTTGAAAGTGATGGTGAGCACATCCTCCGACAGGGACCCGATGGAGGTGTGCTCGACGCCGTCGTACAGCACCTTGTCGTAGACCTCGTCGGCGTAGATGATCAGGCCGTGCTCACGGGCGATCTGGACAATGGCCTTGAGGGTCTCGTCCGGGTACAGGGCGCCGGTCGGATTGTTCGGGTTGATGATGACGATGGCGCGGGTCCGCGGCGTGATCTTGGCGCGGATGTCATCCAGGTCGGGCAGCCATTCGTTGGCCTCGTCACAGATGTAGTGGCGCGGCGTGCCGCCGGACAGGCTCACAGCAGCGGTCCACAGGGGGTAGTCGGGCGCTGGCACCAGCACTTCATCGCCGGTGTTGAGCAGCGCGTTCATGGCCATCACGATCAGCTCGGAAACGCCGTTGCCCACGTAGATGTCTTCCAGCGTCACACCCTTGATGTGCTTCTGCTGGGTGTAATGCATGATCGCCTTGCGGGCCGCGAAGATACCCTTGGAGTCCGAGTAGCCGGCCGCGTTGGGCAGGTTGCGGATCATGTCGAGCTGGATCTCTTCGGGCGAGTCAAAACCGAACGCGGCCAGGTTGCCGATGTTCAGCTTGATGATCTTGTGGCCCTCGTCCTCCATCTGCTTCGCCTTTTGCAGCACGGGGCCACGGATGTCGTAACAGACGTTGGCGAGCTTGTCGGACTTGCGAATGGGTTGCACGGTGCTTTCCGTTTCCTTGCTGGTGGGTGCGGGCGTCTCGGCGGCGGGCTTCGAAACAACGCGCAGTTTGGCGTGGCGGCTCATGATCGGGGCCTCATACCCCTGCTGCCGGCAGATACTTGACCGGCAGGTGCGTGAAGACGCAAAGCTATAATGTTACCCAAGCCACCCGGACCGGGCAAATCAGCGTCCCGCCACCATAGAGATCCGCCCATGAAACTCCACCTCGACAAGAGCGACCAGTACAACACCATCGCCCGCTACGACGCCACCCACGTGATGGTCGGCACCACCCGTCACGAATCCAGCGTCATCGTGATGCCCGACCGCATCGAGCCCGACTGGCACCAGGGTGGCTTCGCGACCCTCGACGAGACCGCCTTCGAGCACCTGGCCGGGCTGGGCTGCGAGATCCTGATCCTCGGCACCGGCATGAAGCAGCGCTTTCCCCACCCCAAGCTGCTGAAGAGCCTGATGGCCGCCCGCATCGGCCTGGAGGTGATGGACCTGGGCTCCGCCTGCCGCACTTACAACATCCTGGTTGCAGAACATCGCACGGTAGCCGCCGCGCTACTCTTCGACCCCGTGTAAACGAGCAGGGCGGCCATTCTTCACGCAGGATGGATTGCCAGCCCTGCGCCTTGGGATTAGGCTGATGCCGGAAACCCTTTCCGGAGACACCATGCTTGACCAGGCCGCCCCCGACTTCAGCCTTCCCGCCACCGGCAACCAGACGATCACCCTCTCCGCCCTTCAGGGGCACAAGGTCGTCCTGTATTTCTACCCCAAGGACAGCACCCCCGGCTGTACCACCGAGAGCCAGCAGTTCCGCGACCTGTATCCCGAGTTCCTGGCCGCTGGCACCATCGTGCTGGGCATATCCCGGGACGGTCTCAAGTCCCACGACAACTTCCGCACCAAGCAGGCCCTGCCCTTCGATCTGATCTCCGACCCGGACGAAACCGCCTGCACCCTGTTCGGGGTGATGAAGATGAAGAACATGTACGGCAAGCAGGTACGTGGTATCGAGCGCAGCACCTTCGTCATCGACGCGGCAGGTGTCCTGCGCCGGGAATGGCGCGGGGTGAAGGTGCCCGGACACGCCCAGGAAGTACTGGATTACATCAAGACCTTGTAACACCCCTCCCACGACAGCCGAGAAGACCGACGACCATGGCCACCCGACGCCCCGCGAAGTCCAAGATTGCCTCCACCAAGCTGTTCGTCCTCGACACCAACGTGCTGATGCACGATCCGACGAGCCTGTTCCGCTTCGAAGAGCACGATATTTTCGTGCCGATGATGACCCTCGAGGAGCTCGACTCCAACAAGAAGGGCATGTCGGAAGTCGCCCGCAACGCCCGCCAGGCCAGCCGCAGCCTCGATGAGATCGTGGGCACCTGCCCCGACGGAATCGACGATGGCATCAGCCTCCTCGGCCCGTCCAGCGAACTGGCCAGCGGCCGCCTGTTCCTGCAGACCGAGGCCATCAACGTGCAGTTGCCGGCAGCCCTGCCCACCGCCAAGGGTGACAACCAGATCCTCGCGGTGGTGATGCACCTCTTCGAGAAGTTCGACCGCAAGCGCTCGGTGATTCTGGTGTCGAAGGACATCAACATGCGCATCAAGGCCCGCGCCCTCGGCCTGGCCGCGCAGGACTACTTCAACGACAAGGTCCTCGAAGACACCGACCTGCTTTATACCGGCACCAAGGAGATCGATGCGGCCTTCTGGGACGCCAACGGCAAGGACATCGAGTCCTGGAAACAGGACACCCACACCTACTACAAGCTGAAGGGCCCGGACACCGCCGACCTGCTGATCAACGAATTCGTCTTCCAGGAGGGCGAACAGCCCCTGCAGGCCTGGGTCAAAGAAAAGGCCGGCAGGGCCGTCACCCTCGAGACGCTGATCGACTACTCCCACCAGAAGAACAACGTGTGGGGCATCACCGCCCGCAACCGGGAGCAGAATTTCGCCCTCAACCTGCTGATGAACCCGGAGATCGACTTCGTTACCCTGCTCGGTCAGGCCGGCACCGGCAAGACCCTGCTCACCCTGGCGGCCAGCCTGACCCAGGTGCTCGAAGCCAAGCGCTACTCCGAGATCATCATGACCCGCGTCACCGTTCCGGTGGGCGAGGACATCGGCTTCCTGCCGGGCACCGAAGAAGAAAAGATGGCGCCGTGGATGGGCGCCCTCGAAGACAATCTGGATGTGCTCAACGGCACCACCGGCGAAGGCGGCGAGTGGGGCCGCGCCGCCACCCGCGACCTGATACGCAGCCGCATCAAGATCAAGTCGCTGAACTTCATGCGCGGGCGCACCTTCATCAACAAGTTCCTGATCATCGACGAGGCCCAGAACCTCACGCCCAAGCAGATGAAGACCCTCATCACCCGGGCCGGCCCCGGCACCAAGGTGGTGTGTATGGGCAACATCGCTCAGATCGACACACCCTACCTCACCGAGGGTTCGTCGGGCCTCACCTACGTGGTGGATCGCTTCAAGGGCTGGCCGCACTCAGGCCACATCACCCTTCAGCGGGGCGAGCGGTCGCGCCTCGCCGACCACGCGGCGGAGGTGCTGTGACCTTGGCTTCCGGCAGGCCGGAAGCGGCACTGCGATGATCCGTCACGACGAACTGGCCGCCCGCTATGCCGGGCGGGCGGCCTTCATCGACAAGCTGCTGCGGATCTTCGAAAGCACTCACGCCACCGTCTCTGCGGAACTCCGCAACGCAGCAGAAGCTGGTGACACGGCAACCGTGGCCCGCCTGGCCCATTCACTGAAGAGCTCGGCGGGCAACATCATGGATCACGAACTGACCGCCCTCGCGAAAGAGGCCGAGCAAGCCGCTCGTGATAACCGGGCCGACTGCATGGCCCTAGCGGTCAATCTTGCCGATGCCCTTGAGCAAACCCTGGTTTTGATCGCGGCAACCCGGCCAGGGCCCTGATCAGATCGGCAGCGTTTCGACAGCCCGCGCCAGCATGACCTCGTCAAGCGCCTCCAGGGGCAGGGAGCGCGCCGTGGCGAGCTGGCGGTAAAGCCCCTCCCCCCCCTTGCGATAGGCCGGATCATAATGATCTTCCACCAGTTCGGTCGCCAGTTGGCGCCACGCTCCGGCCATCACCAGTGCTTTCCAGCCGTCGACACGCTCGTGCCCATGCTGGGGCACCAGACGCTCGATCCGCTCGCAGAAGGCAAGCGGATCGGCAATCAGGTCGGCATAACGCTCCACCAGATGCTCGACCCGGGCCGCCAGCGGCGCCTCCACACGCGTGCACGCCCCGTTGCGCAGGGCTTCAAAGAGCGCCCCGGGCACATGGAGGCGCCCAATCCGCCGGCTTTCGGACTCCGACCACACGGGCCGGCGGGGATCCAGCTGCCGCAGGGCCGCCCAGAGGGCCGTTTCAAAGGCTTTCTGACCAGGCTGAAGGCCGTCCGCCTCCCCCCCCAGCACCGAGCCGCGGTGACGCGCCAGCCCTTCCAGATCGAGCACCTGCCCGCCACGGCCGGCCAGCGCGGCCAGCAGGGCGGTCTTGGCGCTTCCCGTGGGCCCGCACAGGATGTTCAGGTGCAGGGCCGCGGGGAGTGTCTCGAGATCGCTCATGACCCGCTGACGGAAAGCCTTGTAGCCCCCCTCCAGACGCCGGGCCGCCCAGCCCACCTGGCCCAGGACGAGGGTCATCGCACCACTTCGCTGCCCCCCCCGCCAGCAATAAACAAGCGGTTTCCAGGCCTTTGGCTTGCTGAAAAACTCGTTCTCGATATGCTTGGCAATGTTGCGTGAAACCAGCGCAGCGCCCACCTTGCGCGCCTCGAAGGGTGAGACCTGCTTGTACAGGGTGCCCACCCGGGCCCGCTCCTCGTCATCGAGGACCGGACAGTTGATGGCGCCGGGCACATGATCCTCTGCATATTCGGAGGGCGAACGCACATCGATGATGGTATCGAAGTCGCCTAGCTGGTCGACGGAAGCAGAGAAGGGGGCAGGATGACTGGACACGTGGAGCACGGAAAAATTGACAGGAAAAAAGATGACTGAAGCACCTTTGCGACTCACTGAATTGTCTCACGGTGGCGGATGCGGCTGCAAAATCGCGCCCGCAGTCCTCAGCGAGATGCTGGCCCACATGCCTGCGGCGCGCCCCTTCGCCGATCTGCTGGTGGGCACCGAGACTGCCGACGATGCCGCCGTATGGCGCCTCAACGACCAGCAGGCACTGATCGCCACCACCGATTTCTTCATGCCCATCGTCGACGACCCCTTCGACTTCGGGCGCATCGCCGCCACCAACGCCCTCTCCGACGTCTACGCCATGGGCGGAACCCCCATCATGGCCCTGGCGATTGTCGGCATGCCCATCAACACCCTGCCGGTGGCGACCATCGGGCGCATTCTCGAAGGGGGCGCCAGCATCTGCGCCGAGGCCGGCATCCCGGTGGCCGGCGGGCACAGCATCGACTCGCCGGAACCGATATACGGCCTCGTCGCACTGGGGCTGGCGCACCCGGACGTGATCAAGCGCAACCGCGATGCCCGCGACGGCGACGTGCTGATCCTGGGCAAGCCGCTGGGTGTTGGCATTCTCGGCTCCGCCATGAAGAAGGGGCTCCTTGATGCCGACGGCTATGCCCAGATGATTGCCACCACCACCCGCCTGAACAAGGTGGGGCCCACCCTGGCCGCACTGCCCGGGGTCCATGCTCTCACCGACGTCACGGGTTTCGGCCTGCTCGGGCACCTGCTCGAGCTGTGTCGTGGTGCAGGCCTGGGGGCAACGATCCAGGCCGGCGCCCTGCCCGTCATGCCGGCAGCCATTCCCTTTGCCAGACAGGGCATCGGCCCGGGCGCCATCGGCCGCAACCTGGCCAGTTGCGGTGACGCCGTACAGTTCGACACCGCGGTGGACGAATGGCAACGCAGCCTGACCGCCGATGCCCAGACCAGCGGCGGACTGCTGGTGGCCTGTGCTGCGGACAGTGTTGAGCAGGTGCTGGCATGCTTCCGTGCCGGCGGTTTTGACGCTGCGGCGGTAGTCGGCCGGATGCATGCCGGCCCGGCCCAGGTGCGCGTCCAGGCCTGACCGGAGGTATCTCCATGCACACACCGCGACGCCGTCAGCTCATCAATGGGGCCCTTGGCATCGCGGCACTGAATGCGCTCGGAGGCCGACCTGCCGGGGCCACCTCGGCCACCCAGGGCGCCCCCCGGCGCATTCTCCATGTCATGAGCTTCGACTCGCCGTGGCGCTGGACCGATGGCCAGTTTGCCGGCTTCAAGGAAGGTCTCGGAAACCTGCCCGCGGAGTTCCAGGTCTTTCAGATGGACGTCAAACACAACAGCAGCCCGGAAGCCAAGACGCGAAAGGGCCGTGAGGCTCTGGCCCTGATTGACGCCTGGCAGCCCCATCTGCTGTATGTCTCCGATGACGACGCCGTGGAGTTCGTCGTGCGTCCGCTGCTCAATCAACGACTGCCCTGCGTGTTCAGCGGAGTCAACAAGACACCGGGCGAACATGGGCTGGACGATGCCATCAACGTTACTGGGGTGCTCGAACGCGAGCACTTCATAGAATCGGTGCGCCTGCTGCAGAACCTCGTGCCGGGCCCCCTGCGGCTTGCCGCCCTGTCCGATATGGGCCCCCAGTGGCCGCCCATCATCGAGCGCATGCGCAGAACCGTCTCGGGCCTGCCCGGGGTAAGCCTGACCGTGGTGGACCGGGTGCGCAGCTTCGCCGAGTTCAAGACCCGCCTCCAGTCCTACCCGGCGGTGGCGGACGCCGTTGTTCAGCTGGGCATCTTTGCCCTGGCCGATAGCGACGGCAGCAATGTCCCTTACCAGGCAGTGCAGAAATGGGCCTGCCTGAACAGCCGCCTTCCCGACATCAGCTTCTGGCTGGATCGGGTTCATCACGGGGTGCTGGCCTCCATGGCCATTTCGGAGCTGGAGCAGGGCCGTGCTGCGGGGAAGCTGGCCCACGCCATCCTTGTCGAGGGCAAGTTTCCGTCTGCCTTGCCGATCCGCTCTGCCGTCAAGGGCCGCCCGGCCATCAATCTGGCGCGGGCCAAGCAGTTGGGCCTGGGGGTGAAGTCATCGCTTTTGCTGTCCTCGGAGGTCGTCGTGCGCTTCCCCTGGGAGCATGACGGATGAACAACTCGCCAGGCCTGCGGGCCCGCATCCTGCTGATCGCTGCGAGTGTCTTTCTACTAGGCATTTTTGCGGCGGTCGGCGTGTCAGGCTATTTCCTCCACCAAAGGCTGCTGCAGTCCCAGCTGTCACGCACCGAGGCCATTGCCAAGGGCCTGTCCACCCAGCTGGAGCGGGTCCTGTCGCTGGGGATAGAGCTGGACAACCTCCAGGGCTTCGACGAACAGTGTGCCGAGGCCGTGCGTGACAATCCGGACCTGGCCTTTGCCATGATCGTGACCCCGGATGGGCGGGTCGCCTTCCACAGCCAGCCGGGCGGGCCAGGTGCCCAACCGATTCCCTCCGAGCTGCGAGCAGCCCTCGACCAGCCGGAAGGCAGCATGGAGATCCCCGTCGACGGGGTCTTTGCGGCCTTTACAGCGGTCAATCAGCCATCAGGGGAACGGGTGGCCACCGCAGTGGTGAGTTTTCCCCGCAAACACGTGGAGAGCCAGCGCAACGGCATGCTGGCCATCGCCACCGGCATTTCCCTCAGTGCCCTTGCCCTGTGCCTGACGCTGCTCTTCGTCGCCCTTTCCCGCTATGTGATCAAGCCCCTGTCCCGTTTCGCCCAGGCCATCGACAGCATTGGCCACGGCACAGAAAGCGGGCGGGCACGCATCCCTGTGAGCGGCACGACGGGTGAGCTGGAGCTGATGGTGCGTGGGGTGAATCGTCTCCTGGACCGCATCGACGAGCGAGAAGAGGAGCTGACCATGGCAAAGGATCTGGCCATCACAGCCAACCGGGCCAAGAGCACCTTTCTGGCCAACATGAGCCATGAACTGCGCACCCCGATGAATGCGATCCTCGGTCTGACCGATCTGATCCGGCGCCGCGCCAACGACACCGAGACCGTCGAACGTCTTGCCAAGATCACCGGTGCCGCACGGCACCTTTTGGCCATCATCGATGATGTGCTCGACATTTCCAAGATTGAGGCGGAGCGCCTGAGCCTGGAGAGCGTGCCCTTCCGCCTCGACACGGTGATCGAGAACCTGGTCAATCTGACGGAGGCCCGTGCCCATGCGAAGGGCCTGAGCCTGACCACCGACATTGCCCCGACTCTCGCACGCCAGACGCTGTCCGGTGATCCGCGGCGCCTGGGTCAGGTACTGCTCAACCTGACCGGAAATGCGGTCAAATTCACCGCCAAGGGCCACGTCACGATTCGCGCATTTGTCATGGATGACGCTCCCACTTCAACCGATACCCTGAAGCTCCGCTTTGAAGTGGTGGATACGGGCCCCGGAATCGCCAAGACCGATCAGACGCGCCTGTTCAAGGCCTTTGAGCAGGTAGATAACTCGATCACCCGGGAGTTCGGCGGAACCGGCCTGGGTCTGGCCATCAGCAAACGCCTGGTGACGCTGATGGGGGGCGAGATCGGCCTGGACAGCGCACCCGGGGCGGGCTGCTGCTTCTGGTTCACGGTGCGCCTGGGCACGGTGACAAACGCGGCCCCCGTCACGCCTTCCCGGGAGGACACCATGGAGACCCTGCGCCAGGCACATGCCGGGGCACGCATCCTGTTGGTGGAGGATGAACCGATCAATCGGGAAGTATCCACCCATTTATTGAAGGAAGCCGGGCTCGCCGTGGACGTGGCTGAGGACGGAGAACGGGCCCTCGAGATGGCAGGCAGCCAGCGTTATGCACTGGTGCTGATGGATATGCAGATGCCACGCATGGATGGCGTGGAGGCCACCCGGCACCTGCGACGCCTGGGGGGCTGGAAGCGGGTGCCCATCCTCGCCCTCACCGCCAATGCCTTTCCGGAAGATCGCCAGCATTGCCTGGAGGCGGGCATGAACGACTTCATCGTCAAGCCCGTCGACCCGGCCCTGCTCTATGCCACCCTGCTGATCTGGCTGCCCTACGCGGCCCTGCCGGACACGGACGCACTGGATTTGAGCCTGCGGGAATAAGCTGCCGGGCAGACTCAGGCGGGCGCGAGCTGCGTCTCCGGGCGGCCTTCCAGCATTGAGCCGCGCTGGGCGTAGCGCAAGTGCCAGGCAAACGCCTCCTGCAGCAGGTGCGGGGTATGCCCGCCACGGTGGCTGGCGCGCCGGAAGTAATCCTTCAGGGTGTCCCGGTACAGGGGGTCGGTGCAGTTGTCGATGATCTGCAGCGCCCGTTCGCGGGGCGCCAGGCCACGCAGGTCGGCCAGGCCATGCTCGGTGACGATGATGTCCGTGTCGTGCTCGGTGTGGTCCACGTGGGAAACCATCGGCACGATGCTGGAGATGGCGCCAGCCTTGGCAATCGACTTGGTGACGAAGACCGACAGATGGGCATTGCGGGCGAAATCGCCGGAGCCGCCGATGCCGTTCATCATGTGGGTGCCACCCACATGGGTGGAGTTCACATTGCCGTAGATGTCGCACTCCAGCGCCGTGTTGATGGTGATCAGACCCAGGCGGCGGATCACCTCCGGATGGTTGCTGATCTCCTGCGGACGCAGCACCAGACGGTTCTTGTAGCGCGCGATCTGCCCCAGTACCCGCTCGTAGGCACCTTTCGACAAGGTAATGGACGAGGCCGAGGCAAAGCTCAGGCGTCCGTCATCGAGCAATTCGACGGTGCTGTCCTGCAGCACCTCCGAGTACATCTTCAGATCACGGAAGGGCGAATCCAGCATGCCGTGCAACACCGCGTTGGCGATGGTACCGATACCGGCCTGAAGCGGCTGGAGGGATGCGGACAGGCGACCGGCCTTGACCTCGTGGTAGAGAAACTCGTTGAGATGACCGGCAATGGCCCTGGTCTCCATGTCCGGCGGAAGCACGTTGGACGGGCTGTCGGCCTTGGACGTGACGACGATGGCGACGATCTTTTCCGGATCCACCGGGATGTAGGGCAGGCCGATGCGCTGCTCCGGCGCAATGAGGGGGATGGGCAGGCGGTGCGGGCGGTAGGTGGGAATGTAGATGTCGTGCAGCCCCTCCAGCTCGGCCGGCATGGTCAGGTTGATCTCGACGATGATCTTCTTTGCCAGCACGGCAAAGCTCGCCGAGTTGCCCACCGAGGTGGTCGGTACGATGCCGCCGTTCTCGGTGATCGCCGTCGCCTCGACCACGGCGATGTCCACCGGCGCAATCTGCCCGGAACGGAGCTGTTCGACGGTCTCGGAGAGATGCTGGTCGATGAACATCACCTCGCCCGCGTTGATCTTGCGGCGCAGGGTCGGATCGGACTGGAAGGGGATGCGGCGGCTGATCACGTTGGCGTCGGTCAGCACCTTGTCGATGTCGTTGCCCAGGGAGGCCCCGGTCATCAGGGTGATGTGCAGAGGCTCGCGGGCAGCACGCTCGGCCAGCGCGAAGGGCACCGCCTTGCAGTCTCCCGCGCGGGTAAAGCCGCTCATGCCGACGGTCATGCCGTCGGTAAAGAGTTCGGCGGCGGCCTCGGGGGACATGATGCGGTCCCGCAGTCGGGCCAGGCGGATGCGTTCCATGGGCATTGCAGTGTTCTCCGATTTTCAGATCGGGGAAAAGTATAGGGACGCATGAACAGGCAACGGATGACTTAATATACTTTCATCCAGTCGTTTTATTCATGAACCCATGGACCTGCGCGCCCTCCGTTACTTCGTCGAGACCGTCCGCCACAACAGCTTCACCCTGGCCGCCGACAGCTTGTGTGTCACCCAGTCCACCGTCAGCAAGATGATCCGCCAGCTGGAAAACGAAGTCGGGCAGCCGCTGCTCCTGCGTGAAGGCCGCCAGTTGCGCCTGACCGACGCAGGACGGTTGGTGTTCGAGCGGGCCCAGCAGGCGCTGGGGGTGATGCGCGAACTGACCCGCGAGCTCGGCGACCTGACCACCCTGGCTCGTGGCGAGCTGACCGTCGGCCTGCCGCCCATGGCCAACCTGCTGTTCTCGCCGGCGGTCAAGGCCTTTCGCGAACGCCACCCGGGGATCAGCCTGAGCTTGAAGGAAAGCGGCGGGCAGGTGATCGAACAACAGGTGGCCAGCGGCGAACTGGAGATCGGCGTCACCCTGCTCCCCGCCGATCCGGCCCTGGGGCTTGCCGCGCGCAGCTTCGGGCGCTTTCCGATCCACGCGGTGGGCATGCGGGGAGCGCCCTGGGCGGCCAGCCCGACGGTGGACCTGGCGGCCCTGCAGGCCGAGCCGCTGGTGCTGCTGTCGGACGATTTCTCGCTGACACGCCAATTGCGCGGCGCCTTCCGGGCCATCGGAGTGGCGCCGCGCATCGTTGCCCAAAGCAGTCAGTGGGATTTTCTGGTGGCGATGGCGGCCGCCGGCCTCGGCACCACCTTCATGCCGGCCCCGCTGCTCGACCGCCTCAAGCTCGGCGGCGAGTTGGCGGCACGACCGCTGACCAATACCGGAATCGACTGGAACGTGGCCCTCGTCCACACGCCCGGTCGCTATCTGTCCCACGCAGCCCGA
>NZ_JBIJDC010000142.1:0-11139 GCF_044344315.1 Zoogloea sp.
TCTTGCCGATCTGGGCGCAGGAGCCGACGGTGGCCCAGGTGTCGACCATGGTGCCTTCGCCCACGTAGGCGCCGATGTTTACGTAGGAAGGCATCAGCACGACACCCTTGCCGATGAAGCTGCCCTTGCGTGCCACGGCGTTGGGCACCACACGGAAGCCGCCGGCGGCGAAATCATTGGCGTCGTAGTTGTCGAACTTGGTCGGGACCTTGTCGAAATAGCGGGTGTCGCCACCTTCCATGATCTTGTTGTCATGGGTGCGGAAGTAGAGCAGGACGGCCTTCTTGATCCACTGGTGGGTCACCCACTCGCCGTCGATCTTCTCGGCGACGCGCAGCTTGCCCTGGTCGAGCTCTTCGATGACATGTTCGATGACCTCGATCTGCTCTTTGGTGGCGCTGGCTGCCGACAGGTCGGTGCGGCGCTCCCACAGCTCCTCGATCAGGGTGGCAAAGGGGTTCTCGTGGTGGGGCGTGATGTGCATTTGAACGCTCATGGTTTATTCGATAGTTGTTGGGCGAAGGTGACGATGCGGCGGGCTGCCTCGACACACTCTGCCAGGTCGGCGACAAGCGCTATGCGCACGAAGCCCGCGCCGGGATTGACCCCGCGGGCTTCCCGGGCGAGGTAGCTGCCGGGCAGAACCGTTACATTATATTCGGCCTGCAGGCGGCGGGCGAACTCGGTATCGGAAAGCCCGAGCCGATCCACCCGGGCCCATAGATAGAAGCCGGCGTCGGGAAGTTCCACGTCCAGATGGGCGGCGATCATCGGCGTGATGACGTGGAATTTCTCGCGGTACTGGCGCCGGTTCTCGGCCACGTGGGCTTCGTCGTTCCAGGCGGCAGCCGAGGCGGCCTGCACGGTGGGGCTCATGGCGCAGCCATGGTAGGTGCGGTAGAGCAGGAATTTCTTGAGGATGGCGGCATCGCCGGCCACGAAGCCGGAGCGCATGCCGGGCACGTTGGAGCGCTTCGACAGGCTGGAGAACATCACCACGTTGCGGAAGTCGCTGCGGCCCAGGCGATGGGCGGCCTCGAGCCCGCCGATGGGCAGATGGGCGTCGTCGAAGTAGATCTCGGAATAGCACTCGTCGGCGGCGATCACGAAACCGTAGCGGTCCGACAGGTCGAAGAGCTGCTTCCATTCATCCAGGGACAGCACGCGGCCGGTGGGGTTGCCGGGGGAGCACACGTACACCAGCTGCACCCGCTGCCAGTCGGCTTCCGGCACGGCGGCAAAGTCGGACGCAAAGCGGTCGTCCGGCAGGTTATTGACGAAGTAGGGTTGGGCACCGGCCAGATAGGCGGCGCCTTCGTAGATCTGGTAGAACGGATTGGGGCATATCACCAGGGCATCGGGCCGGGAGCCGTCGATCACGCACTGGGCAAAGGCGAAAAGGGCTTCCCGCGAGCCGTTGACGGGCAGGATCTGGGTGGCCGCATTGACCTCCGGCAGCCCATAGCGCCGTTCCAGCCAGCCGGCGATGGACTGGCGCAGGGTGTCAGAGCCCTGGGTGGTCGGGTAGTTGGCGAGGCCGCCGAGGTTGTCCACCAGGGCCTGGCGGATGAATTCGGGCGTCGCATGCTGGGGCTCGCCGATGGACAGACGGATCGGCGACAGACCGGCGGGGGGTGCAATGCCCTCGAAGAGGGCGCGCAGCTTCTCGAAAGGATAGGGGTGGAGATCCTGGAGGTGCGGATTCACGTTCGGAAGGTGTCCTGTAGTCGGCCCGGAGCGGGCGGAGGGTCATGGGTGCCGGCAATGCCGGTGCGGGCGCCAGAGGTCGCGTGCCGCGTGCTGCCATGGCGCACTGCCGTGCAGGTGGCCGCGGCGGGCGGCAGTTCAGGTGCCATGGTTGTAACGGGTGCAACAAGTACAAAGGGTGCAACGGCTGCAGAAAGGGCCTGCGGGAGAATGGAACATGCCCGATGGCCGCTTTTTTTGCAGGTGTTATTATAGCGGCCGTCGTTAATGTGGCGGTGCAGCATTGTTGCGGCATGTCTGCCCGTCTAAGCCTTCCTCAAGCCCCCTGAATACGTGCGCCTGGCCAAACTCAAGCTTGCCGGTTTCAAGACCTTCGTAGATCCGACCACCGTGCTCACGCCCGGCAATCTGGTGGGTGTCGTCGGTCCGAACGGTTGCGGCAAGTCGAACATCATCGATGCCGTGCGCTGGGTGCTGGGCGAGTCGCGGGCCTCGGCCCTGCGCGGGGGGTCGATGATGGACGTCATCTTCAACGGCTCCACGACGCGCAAGCCGGTGTCCCGGGCCAGCGTCGAGCTGGTGTTCGATAACGCCGAAGGCAAGGCCGCCGGCCAGTGGAAGCCCTATGCCGAGGTGGCGGTGAAGCGGGTGCTCGACCGCAGCGGCGAGTCCACCTACTACATCAACGGGGTGCAGGTCCGCCGCAAGGACGTGATCGACCTGTTCCTCGGTACCGGCCTTGGCCCGCGGGCCTACGCCATCATCGAGCAAGGCATGATCTCGCGCATCATCGAGGCCAAGCCCGAAGAAGTGCGAGGCTTTCTCGAAGAGGCCGCGGGGGTGACCAAGTACCGTGAGCGGCGGCGGGAGACCGAAGGGCGTCTGTCCGATGCCCGGGACAACCTGACCCGTCTCGAGGACATTCGTAACGAGCTTGGTCAGCAGATTGGCAAGCTCGAAACCCAGGCCGCCATTGCCGAGAAGTTCCGACAGCTCAATGCCAGCCTGTCCGAGCGTCAGAATCTGTTGTGGCTGATGAAGCGCAACGAGGCGCGGGCCGAGCGCGCCCGGCTGTCTGACGAACTGGCCGAGGCCACCCGGCGCATCGAGGCCGATTCCACGCATCTGCAGACCCTCGAGGGTCAGCTCGAAACGGCCCGCGACGCGCAGCTGGGTGCCAACGAAGGCGTGCAACTCGCCCAGGAGGCGCTGTATGCGGTGAGTTCCGAGCTGACCCGGCTGGAGGGCGAGCTTGCCCGTCTGCGGGATAGCCGGCGCATTCTGGAAAGCCGGCTGGCCCAGCTCGAGCGTGATGATGCCCAGTGGCGTAGCCAGCTCGATGCCCTGGCCGCCGACGGCGAGCGCTGGGGCGGGCTGCTCGAGCACGCAGCCATACGGGCGGAGCAGGCTGAAGCCCGGCATGGCGAAGTTGGCGAACGCCTGCCCGAGGCGGAAGACGCCCTGCGTACCGCCGATGCCGCCGCCGCCGCCGTGCGCCGCGAGCTCAACCACGCCGAGCAGCAGATCCGTGTTGAAGAGGCTCACCGGGTGAGCAGCGAGCGCACCCTTGAGGCCTTGTCCCAGCGTCGCCTGCGCCTGCAGCAGGAACAGTCGGCCGTGCAGGCGCCGGATCTGCGTCAGGTGGCCGAGCGGGAGGCGATGCTCGAGGAGGCCGAGGACAGTCTGTCCCGCGCCCAGGCCGAGCTGGCCGAGATCAATGCGCAGGTGCCCGCCGCCCAGCAGGCCCTCAAGCATGCTGTCGAGGCGGAGCGCCAGGCCCAGCGCCGTGCCACCGAGCTGCGCGCGCGCCGCGAGGCCCTGGTGCAGCTGCAGAGCAAGGTGCAGGTGCAGGGGCAGCTGGGCGACTGGCTCAAGCGTCATCATCTGGGCGCGCTGACGCCCCTGTGGCAGCGCATTCGCGTCGAGGCCGGCTGGGAGCTGGCTGTCGAGGCCGTGTTGCGCGAGCGGCTGGCGGCGCTGCCGGCGGTGGACGGGCAGGCGGCGCTGGCGGCGCTGGCCGACAAGGTGCCGGGGGCCGTGGCTTTCCTGCTGCCGGACGGTATTCCGGGCGCTGTCGGCGGTGAGGTGCCGGCGGGCACGCGTCCGCTGGCTGCCCTGGTGGATGCCGATCCGGAGCTCGGCGAAGTCCTGAATGCATGGCTTGGTCGGGTCTTTGTTGCCGATGACCTGTCCGACTGGTTGGTGCGGCGCAGCGAACTGCCTGCTGGCACCACGCTGGTGTCGCGGGAGGGTCGGCTCCTTGATCGCTACGCCCTCAGCCACTATGCGCCGGACTCGCGCACCCACGGGGTCATCGAACGCCAGCGGGAAATCGAGCACCTGACCGCCGAAGTGCAGGCTGCCCAGGACGAGGCTGCCATGGCCCACAGTGCGGTGGGCGAGGCGGAAGCCCTGGCCAGCCGTCTGCAGGAGTCCATCGCCAGCCTGCGCCGCGATGCCCAGGCCCTCCAGGCCCGCGTGCATGCGGAGCAGGTAGAGGTGCTCAAGCTCAATCAGGCCAGGATGCGCTACGAAGAGCGCTGCGGTCAGATCGACCGGGATCTGGGTGAGATCGCCCATGGCGAGCAGGCGGAGCGGGATCGTCTGATGCGTTCCGAGACGGAACTTGAACGCAGTCGCGAGATGGCCGAGCTGCAGCGCGGCCGTCTGGACGCGGCAGAGTCGGTGCGCCGGGAGCGGGACAGCGCCCTGCGTGAGACCCGCGCCCTCGAACAGGCACTGGCGCGAGAGCTCCAGGAGGCCCGCCACTCCGAACGCGAGTGCCGCAGCAAGCTGGAAGACATCGAGCGCAACCGGGCGCTGGCCGCCGAGCAGCTGGCACGGATCGCCGATGAGCTGGTCGAGCGCCGCGAATCCCTGCTGGAGATCGACGAGGTATCGGTGGCGGCCGCCCTGCAGGAGTCTGTCGGTCAGCGGACGGTGCGTGAAAGCGCGCTGGCAGCCTGCCGGAATACCCTCGAGGAAGCCAATGCCGGCCTGCGGGCACTGGAAGAGGAGCGGCAACGCACCGAGCATGCGGCGGCTCCCCAGCGGGAGCGGGTGGCCGATCTGCGTTTACGGGTGCAGGCCGCCGAGATGGCGGAGGGGCAGCATGCTGCGCGGCTTGACGAAGCCCAGGCCGATGAAGCGGTGCTTGCGCCCTTGCTCACGCCGGATCTGCGGGAGGGCTCGCTGCAGCGTGAGGTGGGCCGCCTGGGTCGGGAGATCGCCGAGCTCGGACCGGTGAACCTCGCCGCGCTCGATGAGTTGAAGGCGGCATCGGAGCGCAAGTCCTACCTGGATGCCCAGACCGATGACCTGCTCGGGGCCATTGAGACACTGGAAGATGCGATCCGGCGGATTGACAGGGAAACCCGTGAGCAGCTTCAGGAGACGTACAATACGGTCAATCGCCATTTCGGCAGCTTGTTCCCCATGCTGTTCGGAGGGGGCGAAGCGCGGCTGGTGCTGACCGGTGACGAAATCCTGGATGCCGGGATCTCCATCGTGGCACAGCCGCCGGGCAAGAAGAACAGCTCGATCCAGCTGCTTTCGGGCGGCGAAAAGGCCCTGACGGCGATTGCTCTGGTATTTTCCATGTTCCAGCTCAATCCTGCGCCTTTCTGCATGCTGGATGAGGTCGACGCACCCCTGGACGATTCAAATACCGAGCGCTATTGCCAGATGGTCAAGCGCATGTCGTCGCAGACCCAGTTCGTGTTCATCAGCCACAGCAAGATCACCATGGAGATCGCGCAGCAGCTGGTGGGGGTCACGATGCAGGAGCAGGGGGTGTCGAGAGTGGTGGAAGTGGATATCGAGGAAGCGCTGCGTCTGGCCGAAGCTGGCGCAGCCTGACCGGGAAACAAGGGAAATCGATGGCAATCAGTGAGTTGCAAATGGGTCTGGTGGGTGTCGGCGGCGTAGTGGTCGTCGGCATCTTTGCGTTCAATAAGTGGCAGGAGCGCAAGCAGCGCAAGGCCATGGAGCCGCTCGTGCCGGCAAGTGCCCAGGAACCGGTGCTCAGCGAGTTGCCCGCAGGTGTGGGCTCCTCTGAGCGGGTTGAACCGGTGATCAGCGCTGATGTGCCAGTCCGTGTTCAGCCCAGCGCCAAGACCGTTAAGGACGCCAGCGCCCGCCGGGTGCCGCCTCTGCTGCCACCCGAGGTGGACGAGCGGGCTGATTGGGTGGTGCGCGTCGAGTCCATCGAACCCGTGGTCGCAGGCCGCCTGTGGCAGGCCGCTTCGGAGCAGCTCCAGGGCGTCGCCAAACCGGTGCGCTGGTTCGGCTTCTCCGATTCCGACAACCGCTGGGAAGCTTTAGGCCCGAACAGTGGCAGCAGTTATCACTGGGTCTGTGTGGCCCTGCAGCTGGTGGATCGCCGTGGTCCTGCGGGCGATGCCGACCTTGCCCGCGTGACTGAGGGCCTGCAGCGCATGTGCGACATCTTCATGGCCATTCCGTCCCTGCCGGCCAAGGCCGAGGCGTTGAACCAAGCCGTCGAGCTGGACCGTTTCTGCGCTGGCGTGGATATCCAGATCGGCGTCAATGTGGTGGCCCGCGAGCAGGCTTTCGCCGGCACCAAGCTACGTGGTCTGGCCGAGGCGGCTGGCCTTGAGCTGCTGGAGGATGGCTGTTTCCACGCCCGCGACGAGCAAGGCGTGAGTCAGTTCGTGCTGGGCAATCTTGAATCGTCCCTGTTTGTGGCCGAGGACATGCGCGGGCTCACCACCCAGGGCGTGACGCTGACGCTGGATGTCCCCCGGGTTGCCGACGGCGTGCGGGTGTTCGAGCGCATGATGACCGTGGCCCAGCAACTCGCGGAAGCCCTCAACGGGGCAGTGGTGGACGACAACCGTTCGCCCTTCGGCGACAAGGCCGTTGGCCTGATCCGGGCGCAGATCGAGCAGTTTCAGGGGCAGATGGCCGAGTACGGCATTGCCCCGGGCTCGGGCTTGGCCCGCCGCCTGTTTTCCTGATCCGGGCTGTCCATGACGGCAAGCGCGGAAGCGCACGCACGGGCGGCGGCCCTGCGTGCGGAGTTGGAACGCCATGAATACGCCTATTACGTGCTCGATGCGCCGACCGTTCCCGACGCCGAGTTCGACCGTCTCTTCCACGAGCTTCAGGCGCTCGAGGCCGCTCACCCCGAGCTGCTGACGTCCGATTCGCCCACCACGCGGGTCGGGGGGCGTCCGTCCCCGGAGCTGGCGGCAGTGGCGCATGCCCTGCCGATGTTGTCCATCCACACCGAAACCGACACCACGGCGCAGGGAGCCATAAGCTTCGACGCCCGGGTCCGTCGGGCCCTCGGGCTGGACGAATCGGCTCCGCCCGTCACCTATGCCGCCGAGCTCAAGTTTGATGGGCTGGCCATCAACCTGCGCTATGAGCACGGTGTGCTGGTCCGGGCGGCAACGCGGGGCGATGGCAGCTCCGGCGAAGAGGTCACCCCCAATGTGCGCACCCTGCGCCGGATCCCCCTGCGACTGCAGGGCGATGCGCCGGCGGTGCTGGAGGTGCGGGGCGAGATCTACATGCGCCGGGATGATTTCCAGCGGCTCAACGCCAGCCAGGAGGCGGCCGGACAGAAGGTTTTCGTCAATCCGCGCAACGCGGCTGCGGGCAGTCTGCGTCAGCTTGACTCCACCATCACGGCCCGGCGCCCCTTGTCCTTCTTTGCATATGGGCTGGGGGAGGTGCAGGGATGGGCGATGCCGGCGACCCATTCCGAGGTGCTGGATGCCCTCGCCGCATTTGGCCTGCCCGTATGTGAGCACCGCTGTCGCACCGATGGGCCGGAGGGCCTGGCGCGTTTCCATCAGGAGATGGCAAGCCTGCGAGAGTCGCTGCCTTTCGACATCGATGGGGTGGTGTACAAGGTGGACCGCCTCGATTTGCAGCAGACCCTCGGTTTTGTCTCCCGTGAGCCCCGCTGGGCCGTGGCCCACAAGTATCCCGCCCAGGAAGTGGCCACCCGCCTGCTGGGTATCGACGTGCAGGTGGGACGCACGGGTGCGGTCACCCCGGTGGCCCGTCTGGAACCGGTGTTCGTGGGAGGCGTGACGGTCACCAACGCCACCCTGCACAACCAGGGCGAGATCGATCGCAAGGATGTGCGGGTGGGGGACTGGGTAATCGTGCGCCGTGCCGGTGACGTGATCCCGGAAGTGGTCGGCCCGATTGCCGAACGGCGTGAGGGGGAATTGCCTCGCTATGACCTGCTCGAGGCCATCGGCCATGTGTGCCCCGAGTGCGGTTCGCATGTTGTGCGGGGTGAGGATGAGGCGGTGGCCCGGTGTACCGGCGGGCTGTTTTGCCCCGCCCAGTGCAAGCAGGCGCTGCTCCATTTCGCGAGCCGGCGGGCGGTGGATGTGGATGGACTGGGCGATCAGATCGTCAATCAGCTGGTCAGTGCCGGCATCGTGCGCACGCCGGCAGATCTGTACGACCCGCAACGGGTGAGCCAGGAGGTTCTGGCGGGGCTGGAGCGGATGGGCGAGAAATCGGCGATCAACCTGCTGGCGGCCATCGACAAGAGCCGGGACACCTCGCTGGCGCGCTTCATCTTCGGCCTGGGCATCCGCAATGTGGGCGAGACCACGGCCAAGGACCTCGCACGCCATTTCGGCAAGCTCGAGCTCTTTCTGGCGGCCGACGAGGCGGCGTTGCTCGAGGTGCCGGATGTGGGGCCGGTGGTGGCCCACTGCATCCTCGATTTTCTGGCCGAGCCCCATAACCGTGAGGTTATCTCCGCGCTGCAACGGGAGATGCGCTGGCCCGAGACAGAGCCGGCGACCCGCCCTCAGGCCGGTGCCCTGAGCGGCAAGAAGGTGGTGCTTACCGGAACCCTGCCGAGCCTGAGCCGGGATGAGGCTACCGCCCTCGTTGAAGCTGCGGGTGGCAAGGTGGCAGGGTCGGTGTCGAAAAAGACGGATTATGTGGTGGCGGGCAGTGACGCAGGCAGCAAGCTCGAGAAGGCGCAACAACTGGGCGTCACCATTCTGGACGAGGACGGACTGCGTCGTTTGTTGAAGCCGGCCGAAGCGGGCGCGCCCGACGGTCAGGGAATGTTATTCGGAGAGTGATGATGAAAAAGGTGACGAAGGCGGTCTTTCCCGTGGCCGGTCTGGGCAGCCGTTTTCTGCCGGCAACCAAGGCCAGCCCCAAGGAAATGATGCCCATCGTGGACAAGCCGCTGATCCAGTATGCGGTGGAGGAGGCGGTGGCGGCAGGCATGACCGATCTGGTATTCATTACCGGCCGCTCCAAGCGGGCTATTGAGGACCATTTCGACAAGGCCTACGAACTGGAGACCGAGTTGGAGATGCGTGGCAAGGCCGAACTCCTGAAGATCGTTCGGGATACCGTGCCGTCCCATGTAAATTGCATCTACATACGTCAGGCCGAGGCGCTGGGCCTGGGGCATGCGGTGCTGTGTGCCGCTTCGGTGGTGGGAGACGAGCCCTTCGCGGTGCTGCTGGCCGACGATCTGCTGGACTCTCTGGGGGAGTCGCCGGTCATGCGTCAGATGGCCGAGGTCTATAACTATCACCGCTGCTCCGTGCTGGGCGTGATGAACGTTCCCCGCGAACAGACCCGCCAGTACGGCATCGTTAGTACCGAGCGGGATAACGGTGAGGTGCAGAGGGTCAGCGGCATCGTCGAGAAGCCCAAGCCTGAAGAGGCGCCGTCCACCCAGGCTGTGATCGGGCGCTACATCCTGACCGGGCGCATCTTCGACCATTTGCGCCAACTCAAACCGGGGGCCGGTGGCGAGCTTCAGCTGACCGATGCCATCGCATCACTGCTCAAGGAGGAAGCTGTGCTGGCTTACCAGTTCCGAGGCGTGCGCTATGACTGCGGCTCCAAGCTGGGCTACCTGCAGGCGACTGTGGAACTGGGCTTGAAGCATCCTGAAGTCGGCGCTGAATTTGCGGCTTTCCTGGCTTCGCGCACGTGAGTTGGGCAGATCGAGCCCCTTGATCAAGGGGCGGACGGGCAATAAAAAGCGCGGCTCGAGGGCCGCGCTTTTTTATTGTCCGGGCCGAGGGGTCGCCCCGGCCTGACAGGTCATCTTGCTTATGCTTCGTCGCGAGCGGCGCGCTTGCGGTCGTGTTCCTTGAGGAAGCGCTTGCGCAGGCGGATGCTCTTGGGCGTGATCTCAACGATCTCGTCATCGGCAATGAATTCGATGGCGGACTCGAGGGTCAGCTGAATTGGGTTGATCAGGCGAACGGCTTCGTCGGTGCCCGAGGCACGCACGTTGGTGAGCTGCTTGCCCTTGATCGGGTTCACCACCAGGTCGTTGTCGCGGGTGTGGATGCCGATGATCATGCCTTCGTACAGGGCATCGCCGGGGCTGACGAACATGCGGCCGCGATCCTGCAGGTTCCAAAGGGCATAGGCCACGGCTTCGCCGTCGTTCTGGGAGATCAGCACGCCGTTGCGACGCTCTGCCAGTGTGCCGCCCATCGGACCGTAGTCGTCGAACACGTGGCTGGCCAGACCGGTACCGCGGGTCATGGTCAGGAACTCACCCTGGAAGCCGATCAGGCCACGGGCCGGAATACGGTATTCGAGACGCACGCGGCCCTTGCCGTCCGGCTGCATGTCCTGGAGTTCGCCACGGCGACGGCCGAGCTCTTCCATCACGCCGCCCTGGTGATCTTCCTCCACGTCGACGGTGAGCATTTCGTAGGGCTCGCACTTGACGCCGTCGATCTCCTTGAACACCACACGCGGGCGGCCGACGGCCAGCTCGTAGCCTTCACGACGCATGTTCTCGAGGAGGATGGTCAGGTGCAGTTCGCCGCGGCCGGACACTTCGAAGGTGTCGGAGTCAGTGGTGAAATTGACGCGCAGGGCGACGTTCTTCAGCAGTTCCTTCTCGAGACGCTCACGGATCTGGCGGCTGGTGACGAACTTGCCTTCACGACCGGCCAGGGGCGAGGAGTTGACCATGAAGTTCATGGTCAGGGTGGGCTCGTCCACGGCGATCGGGGTCATGCCTTCGAGGCGGTCAGGGTCGCACAGGGTGACGCCGATGTTGACCTGGGAGATGCCGGCCACCAGCACGATGTCGCCAGCCTCGGCCACTTCGGCGGGGGAACGCTCGAGGCCCTTGAAGGTCAGGATCTGGCTGACCTTGCCCTTGCCGCGGTTCTCGTCACCGTACATGACGACCAGTTCCTGGTTCGGACGGATGCGGCCACGCTTGATGCGGCCGATGCCGATCTGGCCCATGTAGGTGGAGTAGTCGAGGGAGCAGATCTGCATCTGCAGCGGGCCTTCGGAGTCCACTTCGGGCGCAGGCACGTGCTTGAGGATGGCCTCGAACAGGGGGCGCATGTCGGTGCGCTCGTCTTCGAGGTTCTCCATCGCGAAGCCGTTGAGGCCGGACGCGTAGATGACCGGGACGTCGAGCTGCTC
>NZ_JBIJDC010000040.1:0-35559 GCF_044344315.1 Zoogloea sp.
TGATCGAGCCCGCCCCGCGCTTTCATACCTGCCCCTTCTCGAACCTCTACCTGGCCGGCCTGCGCAGCTGGGACAGCCTCGGCCACGGCTTCGAGGGCCTGCGCGGCGCAGGGATCGAGGTCATCCATGCCCGGGCTGACGACGTGGACGCCAGCCGGCGCACCCTCCGCCTCTCCACGGGGCAGACCCTGGGCTGGGACCGGCTGGTGCTGTCCCCCGGCGTGGACATGCGCTGGGATGCCCTGGCGGGCTACGACGAAGCCGCCTCGCTGCTCGCCCCCCACGCCTGGAAGGCCGGCCCGCAGACCCTGCTCCTGCGCCGGCAGATGGAGGCGATGGCCGACGGCGGCAGCTTTGTCATGGTCATCCCGGACAACCCCTTCCGCTGCCCCCCGGGACCCTATGAGCGGGCGGCGATGGTGGCCCATTACTTCAAGCAGCACAAACCCCGATCCAAGATCCTCCTCCTCGACGCCAAGGACAATTTCTCCAAGAAGGGGCTGTTCCAGCAGGGCTGGAAGGCCCTGTACGGCGACATGATCGAGTGGGTCGGGCTCGCCGACGATGGCCGGGTGACGCGGGTGGATGCCAGGGCGCTGACGGTGGAAACCGCCTTTGGCCAGGTACACAAAGCCGCCGTGCTCAACGTGATTCCGCCCCAGAAGGCCGGCTTCATTGCCGAACGGGCCGGCGTGGTGGACGCCAGCGGCTGGGTGCCGGTCAAGGCCGAGAGCTTCGAGACCCGGCAGGTGGCCGGTATCTACGCCCTGGGCGATGCCACGCTGGCCGCGCCGATGCCCAAATCGGCCTTCGTGGCCAACACCCAGGCCAAGCTGGCCGCGGCCGCCATTGCCGCCGACCTGCTGGGCCGGGCTCCGCCGGCCGCTTTCTACGCCAACACCTGCTACAGCCTGATCGGCCCCGGTTACGGGATCTCCGTGGCGGGGGTGTACCGGGCCGAGGACGGTCGGATCATCGAGGTGCCGGGCTCCGGTGGCGTCAGCCCCGGCGATGCGGATGCCGGTTTCCGGGCGGCCGAAGCGGCCTACGGCGCGAGCTGGTATGCCGCAATCAGCGCCGACACCTGGGGCGCCTGATGATGACGCTGCTGGGAGCCGGCTTTGTACTCGGATGCGCGTTCGGGATGGCGGCGCGTCTCGGCGACTTCTGCCTGCTCCGGGGCCTCCGGCAGGCCCGCGACCAGCAGGACGATGGCCGGGCCCTGCGCGCCTGGGCCCTGGCACTGGCCGTGGCCATCGCCGCCACCCAGGGGCTGGCCTGGCTGCAGGAGATCGAACCGGCCCGGGCCCAGGTCGTTCGCAGCAGCATCGCCCTGCCCGCGGTGCTGGTGGGTGGAGCCCTGTTCGGGCTCGGCATGGTACTGGCGCGCAGTTGCGGTGCCCGCGCCCTGGTATTGCTGGCAGGCGGCAACCTGCGTGCCCTGGTCGTGCTGGCCAGCCTCGGACTGGCCGCGCAGGCCACCCTGACCGGCATCCTCGCGCCGCTGCGCCAGACCCTCCAGGGCTTCGGGCAGCTACAACTGGAAGCCGGGACCCTGCCGGCGCAACTACAGCTGGCGGGGATGAGCGCCACACCAGCCATACTGCTCGCGGCGCTGCCACCCATCGCCGTGCTGCTGTGGTTCGCGCTGCGCCAACCGGGCCTGCGCCGGGCCCCACGGGAGGCCGCCGCCGCCAGTCTGATCGGCGCGCTGGTGGCGCTGGGCTGGTGGCTCACGTCCCATGTGGATGTGGACCCCTTCGATCCGGCAGCCCCCACCTCCCTGAGCTTCATCGGCCCGGTGGCCGAGAGCTTTCTGTATCTGCAGCTGGCCGTGGGGCGTGACCTGAACCTGGGGCCGGTGATGGTGCTGGGCACGCTGGCCGGTGCCGGTGGCGTCGCCCTGGTCACCCGTTCCTTCAAGCTGGCGGGCTTCGACAGCCCGCAGCGCCTGCTGGCATCCCTGGCCGGCGGCAGCCTGATGGGCTTTGGCGGCGTACTGGCGGTGGGCTGCTCCATCGGCCAGGGCCTGTCCGGCCTGTCCACCCTGGCCCTGGCCAGCATTCCGGCCTGTCTCGGCATCGTGCTGGGCTGCCACATCGGCCTGGCGGCCGAAAATTCGATCCACTCCCTGAGGGGGCATACACCATGAATCGTCGCAACTTCCTGATCACTCCGCCCGCCATGGCCCTCGCCCTGGGCCTGGGCAGCACGCCGCTGCAGTCGCTGGCCGCCCCGGCCATCCTCACCCCCGCCTCGCGCATCCTGCCCCGCGAGGGCAAGAAGCCGCGCATCGTCATCTGTGGCGGCGGCTGGGGCGGCATGACCGCGGCGCGCTACCTGCGCGAGCTCATCCCGAACTCCGACGTGGTGCTGCTGGAGCGCAACCCCACCTTCTGGTCCGGCCCCATGAGCAACAAGTGGCTGATCGACATCGTGAACACCGATTTCGTGAACCACGACATGCAGCGCCCGGCCAACCGCTACGGCTACACCCTGCTGCAGACCGAGGTGATGGGCTTCGAGCGCGACCGCAAGCTGGTGCGCACGGCCCACGGCCTGATCGAATATGACTTCCTGATCCTCTCCGGCGGCATCCGCAATGCCTACGAGGCCTGGTTCGGCAACGATCAGCGGGCCATCGACCACACCCGCACCCACTTCCCGTCGGCCTACATCCCCAACGCCGAGATGTTCGCCCTCAAGCGCAAGATCCAGGAGTTCAAGGGTGGCACCCTGGTCATGACCCTGCCCCCGCCGCCCCATCGCTGCCCGCCGTCGCCCTATGAGCGGGCCTGTCTGATCGCCTGGCACATCAAGAAGAACCGCATCCCGGGCAAGATCCTGATCCTCGATCCGAAGCCGAAGGTCGCCCCCATCCACATGGGTTACCAGACCGCCTTCCGCGAGCTCTACCCGGACATCATCACCCACGTGCCCAACGCCCGGGTGCAGGAGCTGGATCCGTTCAACAAGCGCATCAAGACCAGCGCCGGCGAGTTCAGGTTCGACGACGCGATCCTGATGCCGCCCCACCAGGCCGCCGAGATGGTGTGGCAGGCCGACCTGATCGGCAAGGACGCCAACGGCAAGCCCACCGGCTGGGCCGACATGCACCCGCGCCTCTTCCACGCCCACAGCGACGACAGCGTGTACTTCGTCGGTGACCTGATGGGCGCCATCTCCGACCAGTTCGGCCACTACCCGAAGAGTGGCCACGTGGCCAACTACGTCGGCCGCATCGTGGCGCGGAACATCGCCGAGCGCGTGTCCGGCAAGGAAGTCGTTGCGCGCCTGCCCGACAACCTGTGCTACATGATGGTCAACGCCGAGCCCCAGGAAGAGATTTCGGTCAAGTTCGAGTACGAGGTCGATCCCGCCTCGGGCAAGGTCATCCAGACCCAGATCGACATGGACGTTCGCACCGAAGACCTGGTTAAGGAAGACTTCGCCTGGATCAAAGAGAAGTTCAGCGACTTCCTGGCTATCTGAACAGGTGATACGCAGCATGAAACGACGTGATTTCGTGACCCGCAGCGCGGCGCTGGGTGGCGCCCTGGTGCTGCCCGGCAGCCTTGCCCAGGCCCAGTCGAAACCGGCCGCCGCCGCCCCCCTGGCGCCCAACCCGGCCGAGTTCAAGCGCGCCATGGCGGAATTCGTGGGCACCGCCAGGCCGGTCGAAGGGGGGCTCAAGCTGGAGCTTCCGGTGCTGGCCGACAACCCCGGCGCGGTGCCCGTGCATGTATGGGTGACCCTGCCGATCACGGAAAGCCACTACTGCAGGGAGCTCATCGTGCTGGCCGAGCTGAACCCCTCGCCCGTGGCCTGCCGCTTCCGCTTCTCGCCGGCGGCGGGCACCGCGGAAGCCGCCGTCCGCCTGCGTCTGAGCCAGACCCAGACCATCCACGCCCTGGCCCGGATGAGTGACGGCAAGGTGCTCGCCACCCAGCAGGCCATCACCGTGGCGGCCAGTGGCTGCGGCATGTAAGGAGGCACCCGAATGGCAAAACCACCCCGCATCTGGGTCAGCAACGCCAAGCCCGCCCGGGGCGAGATCGTGCGTGTGCGCGCCCAGATCGAGCATCAGATGGAAAGCGGCCTGCGCAGCGATGAAGCAGGCAGGCTGCGGCCGCGCAACATCGTCAGGAAGTTTGAAGCCCGTCTCGGGCAGACCCTGCTGTTTACCTGGGAACCGGGGATCAGCATCGCCCAGAACCCCTACATCGAGTTCACCTTCGCCGCCCGGGAGAGCGGCGAGCTGGTGATGGTGTGGACCGACGAGAAGGACCCGCCCCTCGAGGCACGCAAGACCATCACCCTGTCCTGAAACAGGGCGCAGCGCGGAGGCGGGCGGACGTGCCAGCCCCCGCGGCGCGCCGCAGGCCTTGACCCGGTTCAGTCAATCGACTAACTTAAGTCAGTCGATTGACTGAACCCGCCCTGCATGGCGGCGCAAGTGCCCATGAACGTTCCTCCCCCGCCCAGCCACACCCCCATCCGCAGTGACGGCACGCTGGCACGGCGGCGCCTGCTGGAAGCGGCGCTGCAGCTGTTTGCCGACAAGGGCTACCAGAAGACCTCGACCCGCGAGATCGCCGATGCGGCGGGGGTGAACCTGGGCTCCATCAGCTACTACTTTGGCGACAAGCCGGGCCTCTACCGGGCAGTGTTCTGCGAATCCTTCTGCGACGCCACAGCCGCGCCGGACATCCTGCAGGCCCGGGACTGCCTGCCCGACCCCACGACCACCGCACTCGACCCGGATGCCGCGCTGGCGGCCTTCTTCTTCAACTTCCTGCACCCCCTCAAGCAGGGAGCCTTGATCCGCCTGGTGATGCGCCTGCACTTCCGCGAGCTGGTGGAGCCCAGCGGGGTGATGGGCACCGAGATGGACGACGATCTGGCCGATCTCTTCCGCAACATGAGCCGGCTGATCAGCCGGCGCCTCGGCCTGGACGCCCCCGACACCGACACCGACACCCTGCGCCTGACCCACGCCGTGCTCGGCATGGCCATGCACTTCTTCGTCGCCCAGGATCTGGTTGACCAGGTCAGCCCCGAACTGGTCGCCAAGCCCGAATCCATCGATGTGCTGGCCGAACGCCTTGCCGCCTGGGCGGCCGGGATGATCGATTCCGAAGCACGCCGCCGCCAGCCCCCTGGAGAGCTCGTCTGATGCGCCACCTCTACCTTCTCAGCCTGCTGCTGGCTCTGCCCGCCTGCTCCCTGCTGCCCCGGGTCGGCCCCGACTACCAGCCCGCCCCCCTGGCCGCCCCCACCGGCTGGCACGCCCCCCTGCCCCACGACGGCAAGCTCGGCACCCTCAACGACTGGTGGCGGCAACTGGATGACCCCGCCCTGTCCGGCCTGATCGACGCCGCCCAGCGCGAAAGCGCCACCCTGGCCCAAGCCCGCGCCCGCATCGCCCAGGCCCGCTCCGATGCGGTGGCCGCCGGCGTGGCTGGGATGCCGACGGTGGATGGCAGCCTCGCCGCCAAGCGCGCCGCCTTCACCTTCGGCGCCCCCACCACCTTCCAGACCACCCGCCAGGCCTCGCTGATGGCCAATTGGGAGATCGACCTGTTCGGCGGCATCGCCCGGAGCCAGGAAGCCGCGGAGGCCCGCCTCGCCGCCACCCAGGCGCGCTGGCACGAAGCCCGCGTGTCGGTGGCCGCCGAAACGGCCAATGCCTACCTGCAACTGCGCTACCAGGAACGCCGGCTGGCCCAGGCCGAAGCCGATGCCAGTTCCCGGGCCGAGACGGCACGCCTCATCGACACCCTCGGCCGCGCCGGCCTCAGCGCCCCGGCCCAGGTGGCCCTGGCCGCCGCCAGCGCCGCCGACGCCGCCGCCGCCCTGACCGAACTGCGCGCCGGACGTGAGCAGCAGATCAAGGCCCTGGTGGCGCTCACCGGCCTGGACGAGACCGCCCTGCGCAACCAGCTGAAGACCGCCGACGGGCGCTTCCCGCACCCGGCCGCCTTTGCCATCGAAGCCCTGCCGGCCAGCCTGCTGGCCCAACGCCCCGACGTGGCCGCCGCCGAACGCGACCTGGCCGCCGCCAGCGCCGCCATCGGCAGCGCCAAGGCCTCGCGCTATCCGCGCCTCAGCCTGAGCGGCTTCATCACCCCGCTGCGCCTCAACACCAACGGCGACCGCATGTCGGCCACCACCTGGTCCATCGGCCCGACCCTGTCCATGCCCCTGCTCGACGGCGGTCGCATCGGCGCCCGGGTGGAAGCGGCCGAAGCCGACTACGCCGCCGCCGCCGCGGCCTACCGCCAGAAGGCGCGCGACGCCGTCGCCGAGGTGGAGCAGGCCCTGGTGCGCCTGGACGCCGCAACCGCCCGGGAAGCCGACGTACGCCGCGCCGCCCGGGATTACCGGGTGGCCTTCACGGCCACCGAGGCGCGCCAGCGCGCCGGCTTTGCCAGCCTGATGGAACTCGAGGAATCCCGCCGCACCCTGCTCGCCGCCGACACCACCCTGGCCGGCTGGGAGCAGGAACGCGTCGCCGCCTGGGTCGCCCTGTACCGGGCGGTCGGTGGCGGCTGGCCGTCGGCCGATCCTTCACCCTCTTCCCCCCAAGCCGCCCTCTCCGGAGACGCCCGATGATCGCCGCCAGCCGCACCCTTCTCGCCCTTGCCGGCCTCACCTGCCTGGCCGCCTGCTCGTCCGGCGAGGATGCCCCCGCCGCTCCGGCTGCGACCGCAACACCGGCGAGCCCGGCCAAACCGGCCCTGACGGTTACCGTCGCCAGCCCCGAGAGCCGCGACATGGAACGCCGCCTGACCGCCAACGGCAGCATCGCCGCCTGGCAGGAAGCCTCCCTGGGCGCCGAATCCGGCGGCCTGCGCCTGATCGACGTGAAGGTGAACGTGGGTGCCCGCGTGAAGCGCGGCGAGCTGCTCGCCGAGTTCGCCGCCGACATCCCCGTGGCCGACCAGGCCCAGGCCCGCGCGGCCCTGGCCGAGGCCGAGGCCGCCCTGCAGGAGGCCCGCGGCAACGCCGGTCGGGCCCGCAGCGTGGATGGCACCGGTGCCCTCAGCGCCCAGCAGCTGCAGCAATACCTCACCGCCGAAGCCGCCGCCGACGCCCGGGTGAAGGCCGCCCGGGCCAGCCTGGCCGCCGCCGACCTGCGCCTGCGCCACACCAAGGTCCTGGCCAGCGACGACGGCGTGATCTCCTTCCGCGCCCCGGCCGCCACCCTTGGCGCCGTGGTGCCCCAGGGCCAGGAGCTGTTCCGCCTGATCCGCCAACATCGCCTGGAATGGCGCGCCGACGTACCCGCCGCCGAGCTGGCCCGGGTGCACGCCGGCCAGAAGGTGCGCATCACCGCACCGGGCGGCAGCCAGGTCACCGGCAGCGTCCGCACCGTGGCCCCCACCGTGGACACCCAGACCCGCAACGCGCTGGTGTACGTGGACCTGCCCGCCGGTGCCGGCAATGGCGCCGAGGCCGCCTTCAAGGCCGGCATGTTCGCCCGCGGCGATTTTGCCCTGGGCCAGTCCCGCGGCCTGACCCTGCCGCGCCAGGCCGTGGCCATGCGCGACGGCTTCAACCACGTCTTCCTGGTCGGCGCCGACAACCGCGTCACCCAGGCCAAGGTCGAAGTCGGCTATCGGGACGCGGAGCGGGTCGAGATCCTCTCCGGCATCAAGCCCGACGCCCGCGTGGTGGCCAGCGGCGCCGGCTTCCTCAACGACGGCGACCTGGTCCAGGTAGTGCCGCCGAGCGTCCAGGCCCTCGCCCCGACCACCCGCTGAGCGCGCCATGAACTTCTCCGCCCTCTCCATCCGCAACCCCATCCCGGCGATCCTTCTGTTCGCCCTGCTCACCCTGGCCGGCCTGCTGGCCTTCCGGGGCTCCGGCATCCAGGATTTTCCGGACATCGAACTGCCGGTGGTCACGGTCAGCGCCAGCCTGCCCGGCGCCGCCCCCGGCACCCTGGAAACCGAGGTCGCCCGCAAGCTGGAGAACAGCATTGCGACCCTGGCCCAGATCAAGAAGATGTACACCACCATCCTCGACGGGGAGGTGAGCATCTCCATCGAGTTCGAGCTGGAAAAGAACGCCAACGAGGCCGAGACCGAGGTGCGCGCCGCCGTCAGCCGGGTGCGCTCCGACCTGCCCGCCGACGTGCGCGACCCAGTGGTGGCCAAGATCCTTACCGCCGGTCGGCCCCTGGGCGCCTGGACCCTCACCTCCGACACCCTCGACGAGGAGGCCCTGAGCTGGCTGGTGGACGACACCGTGACCCGCCGCCTGCTGGCGGTGAAGGGCGTTGGCGCCGTCAAGCGCATGGGCGGCCTGACCCGCGAGCTGCGCGTGGAGCTGGACGCCGAGCGCATGGCGGCCCTGGGGGTCAGCGCTGCGGACGTGTCACGCCAGCTGCGCAAGGCCCAGCTGGAAGCCCCTGGCGGCCGCGGCGACGTGGGCGGCGGCGAGCAGGCTGTGCGCACCATCGCCACCGTGGCCAGCGCCCAGGCCCTGGCGGCCATGGACATTCCCCTGCCCGGCGGGCACAGCGTGCGCCTGGAGCGCATCGCCACCATCACCGACACCACCGCCGAACGCCGCTCGGTGGCCCTGCTCGACGGCAAACCGGTGGTCGGCTTCGAGGTCTCGCGCACCCGGGGCGCCAGCGAGATCACCGTGACGGAAGGCGTGGTGAAGGCGGTGGCCGAACTGCAGGCCGCCCACCCGGAGCTGCGCTTCACCCACGCCTACGACAACGTGGCCGCCGTCCAGGAGAACTTCGACGGCTCCATGCAACTGCTCTACGAGGGAGCCCTGCTGGCCGTGCTGGTGGTGTGGTGGTTCCTGCGCGACTGGCGCGCCACCCTCGTCGCCGCCCTGGCCCTGCCCCTGTCGGTGATTCCCACCTTCCTGGGCATGTACTGGTTCGGCTTCACCCTCAACACCGTCACCCTGCTGTCCCTGGCTCTGGTGGTGGGCATCCTGGTGGACGATGCCATCGTCGAGATCGAGAACATCGCCCGCCATCTGCGCATGGGCAAGACGCCCCTGCAGGCAGCCATGGAGGCCGCCGACGAGATCGGCATGGCGGTCATCGCCACCACCTTCGCCCTGGTGGCAGTTTTTCTGCCCACCGCCTTCATGGCCGGCATCGCCGGCAAGTTTTTCAAGCAGTTCGGGTGGACCGCGGTACTCGCCATCATCGCCTCACTGGTGGTGGCACGCCTGCTCACCCCGATGATGGCCGCCTACTTCATGCGCCCGGTGGCCCACGGCGAAATGCCCGAAGGCCGCATCATGCGCACCTACATGCGCAGCATGCAGTGGTGCCTGCGCCACCGCCTCCTGACCCTGCTCGGCGCCATCGCCTTCTTTGTCGGCTCGGTGATGCTGATCCCGTTGCTGCCCACCGGCTTCGTGCCCCCCGCCGACCGGGCCCAGACCCTGGTGAATGTGGAGCTGCCCCCCGGCAGCACCCTGAAGGAGACCTGGACAGCCGCCGAAACCGCCCGCGCCGCCATCGCCACGATGCCCGACGTGAAGGCGGTGTTCAGCTCCATCGGTGGCGGCGCGGCCGGTGACGGCTTCAACCCCGGCGCGGCGGCCGAAGTGCGCCGGGCGGTGCTCACCGTCACCCTCAGCCACCGCACCGAACGCCATCGCAACCAGCAGGCCGTTGAGGTGGAGATGCGCGAGCGCCTCGGCGTGCTGCCTGGCGTGCGCGTCACCGTCGGCCCGGCTGACTCCGGGGTGAAGATGATCCTGGTGCTGAAGAGCGATGATCCGGCCGCCCTGGCCGTCGCCGCCCAGGCCGCCACCCGCGACCTGCGCACCTTGCAGGGGGTCGGCAACATCACCTCCAGCGCCAGCCTGGTGCGCCCCGAGGTGGTGCTGCGCCCCGACTTCGCCCGCGCCGCCGACCTGGGTGTGACCGCCGACGCCATCGGCGAGACGGTGCGCGTGGCCACCGCCGGCGACTACGACGTGGGCCTGGCCAAGCTCAACCTGGAGCGCCGCCAGGTGCCCATCCGGGTGCGCCTGCCCAACGCGGTGCGTGCCGACCTGGAGGCCATCGGCCGCCTCACCGTGCCGGGCAAGAACGGCCCGGTGCAGCTCGCCAACGTGGCCAGCATCAGCATGGACAGTGGCCCGGCCCAGGTGAATCGCCTGGACCGCAGCCGCAACGTGATCCTTGAGGTGGAACTCGGCCAGCGCGAGCTGGGTGAGGTTTACAACGAGGCCCTGGCCCTGCCAACGCTGCAGAACCTGCCCCCCGGCGTGCGCCTGGCCGACTCCGGCGACGCCGAGATGATGCAGGAGCTGTTCGGCAGCTTCGGCCTGGCCATGGGCATCGGCGTGCTGTGCATTTATATGGTGCTGGTGCTGCTGTTCAAGGGCTTCACCCAGCCGGTGACCATCCTGGCGGCCCTGCCCCTGGCCATCGGCGGCGCCTTCGTGGCCCTGCTGGCCACCCGCAGCAGCTTCTCCATGCCCTCGCTGATCGGCCTGCTGATGCTGATGGGTGTGGTGACGAAAAACTCGATCCTGCTCATCGAATACGCCATCGAGGCCCGTCGCGGCCGCGGTGGCGTGGAGTTGAACCGCTTCGACGCCCTGGTGGATGCCTGTCGCAAGCGCGCCCGCCCCATCGTCATGACCTCCCTGGCCATGGGTGCCGGCATGCTGCCCATCGCCATGGGCCTGGGGGCCGACCCGAGTTTCCGCGCGCCGATGGCCATCGCCGTGATCGGCGGCCTGATCAGCTCGACCCTGCTCAGCCTGCTGGTGGTGCCCGCGGTATACACCTACGTGGATGATCTGGAGGACCTGCTGGCGCGACTGTTCCAGCGTTCTCCAGCCCACATAAGGCAAGCCACCTGCATTGCCACCGGGAACAAATCGGATTAGCCTAGGTCCGGATATACAGGTGGCCGCAAACCACCGGCCCACACACCTTTCATCGCCTTTCACCTGGAGAGCACCATGAGCGAAGCACAAGCCACCAAGGACAAACTGGTTTCCGATTTCAAGGCCGTTGTAGCCGATACCGAAGAGCTGCTGAAGCTCACCGCCGGCCAGGCCGGGGACAAGGTCGCCGACGTGCGCGGCCGCCTCACCGAGAAGCTCAGCGCCGCCAAGTACAAGCTGCAGGACCTGGAAGCCGCCGTGGTCCAGAAGACCAAGGCGGCCGCCCGCGCCACCGACGACTACGTGCACGACAACCCGTGGAAGGCTGTCGGCGTGGCTGCCGGTGTCGGCTTCCTCCTCGGCCTGCTGGTCAACCGCCGCTAAGTGCCTCGCTCCCCCATGAGCGATCCCGCGCCCACGCGCCTCGGCGAGTCCCTGAAGGGGCTCGCCGATTCGGGTCTGGCCACGCTCCAGACCCGGCTCGAACTCTTCTCCGTCGAAATCAAGGAAGAAAAGCTGCGCGCCGGCGGTTTCCTGTTCGATACGGTGCTCGCCGCCCTGTTCATCGGCTTCGGCGTGATCTTTCTGATGGCCTTCCTCACCGTGCTGTTCTGGGACAGCCATCGCCTGCTGGCCCTGGGCCTGGGCACCACCGGCCTGTTCATCGCCGGCGTGTGGGCGGCCACCCGGGCGGCCGGTCGCCTGCGCTCCGGTTCGCGCCTGTTTGCTTCCAGCCTGGCCGAAATCGCCCAGGACCGGGAAGCCCTGCGCCCACGGGAATGAAACCCGAGCTCGTCGAACTGGCCCTGCGCAAGCAGCGCCTGCAGGCCCGCTGCGCCGAACAGCGCGAGGCCCTGATTCATCATGCCCAGGCCTTCACCCCCGTGTTCCGCGGCGTCGACCGGGTGGTGAACGGCGTGCTGTGGGCCCGCGACAACGCCCCCATCCTGTCCGGCCTGGCCCTGTTTCTGGTGGTCGCCCGCCCCCGAGCTGCCCTGCGCTGGGCCCGCCGCGGCTGGTTGGGCTGGCAGCTGCTGCGCCGCGCCCGCAACCTGATTCCCTGAACTTCACCGTACTGCCATGACCGTCGACCTGGAAGAAATCCGCCGCGCCCGCGAGGAAGCGGACTGCCTGTGCACCCCCGCCGAGGTGGATGCCGCCCTCAACCAGCTCGCCGCGGACATCACCGTACGCCTGCAGGACAAGAACCCGCTGGTGTACGTGGTGATGAACGGGGGGCTGATCCTGGCCGGGCGCCTGCTGCCGCGCCTGCCCTTTCCCCTCGAGCTGGCCTATCTCCACGCTACCCGCTACGGCCACGCCTTGCAGGGCACGCTGCTGGACTGGCGCGTCCGCCCCACGCAAGACCTGCGCGACCGCAATGTGCTGGTCCTCGACGACATCCTCGACGAAGGTCACACCCTGGCAGCGATCATCGATTACCTGAAACAGGAAGGCGCCCGCGAGGTGCACTCGGCAGTGCTGGTGCACAAGGTGCACGAGCGCAAGGCCTATCCGGGCATGCGCGCCGATTTTACCGGGCTGGACGTGGCCGACCGCTTCCTGTTCGGCGGTGGCATGGACTACAAGGGCTACTGGCGCAACGCACCGGGCATCTATGCCCTGAAGGGGCACTGACTTTCAGTCGCCACGCACCTCCACCACCCCCTCCATTTCCGGGTGGGGGCCGCAACGGTAGGCCTGGCGGCCGGGGCTGTCAAAGCGACGGCTCCAGCTTTCGCCAGGAAAGAGGCGCTCTGACTCGAGGGCTTCTGCCGTGAATAGCACGGAATGGCTGGCGCGCTTTTCCTGGTTGGTCCAGCGCACCGTGTCGCCCGGCTGGATGGCTACCCGGGCCGGCACAAAGCGGAAGTTCTGAATCGTGACCTCGACCGTTTCCGCCGACTGGGCGGAAACGGTCAGCATCACCATGGCAATGCCCACCAGACCACGCATCGCCGTTTACTTCGTGGCGGTGATGTCAGCCTTGGCGTCCAGACCCAGGGTGTAACCCAGGGACACGTGGTGGAAGCGGCCACTGGTGTGGTCGTCGTGGATGGCAAAGCCGAAGTTGTAGACCTTGCCGGCCTCCAGGTTCACATCACCCTCGCCACCGACGAGCTTGCGGGTGATGGTGACCGTCCAGGTGTCGCCCTTCAGGTCGCCCTTGGCTTCCACCAGGGCTTTGCCCCCTTCCATGACGCGCTTGTCGGCCACGTAGCCATCGAGGGCCTTCTCCTTGCTGCGCCACTGCACCAGGTCATAGTACTTGCCGCTGGCCAGGGATCCACCAGTGACGTACTTGGTCTTGGTGTCAGCCGCGCCGGGCATGGTCCGGGCGTCGGTGTGGCAGGTCGCCCAGCAGCCGCTCTGGCCGGCCAGTTCCACCTTGTTGGCTTCCAGCATGTAAGCCAGCTTGACCGCGTTGGCAGCATCCATCTTGGTGCCGCCCGCAGCCGCGGGTTTGGGCCAGCTGAAGCGCAGGTAGAGGTTGGCGTCGTCGTAGGCAGCCTGCACGTTGACGGCGATGGAGGGCGCCTTGCCGGCGATCGGGGTGGGCTCGAGCTTCTGACCGCTGGCCATCTTCTTGCCCATGTCGGCCACTTCCTTCTCGTGGCAGCCGGCACAGGTTTCCCCCTTCTTGAGGGCCTTGGCACCACCGTGCTCGGTGCCCTTGGTGATCCACTCCATGGGCGACACGCCCGGATAGAACACGGTGATTTTCTTGGCGGGCACCTTGGCCCAGTCCGGTGCGGCAAGGGCAGATCCGGCACCCAGTGCCAGGGCCAGGCCCGCAGCGAGAGCGGTGAAGCGGATGTTCATTTTTCAACTCCTGTGGATGTGTGGCAACGAATGGGGGCTCATTCGTCTTCTTCGGTCATGCCTTCCGGCTTCTGGTGGGCAATGCCCTTGTGGCAGTCGATACAGGTCTCGTTGTCCTTGCGGGCCATCTCGTGGGACTTCTGGGCGCGGGGTTTCTGCGACTCGGCATTCATGCCGTCGAAGCTGTGGCAGTTGCGACACTCGCGGGAGTCGGACTCCTTCATGCGGGCCCATTCGTGGCGCGCCAGTTCAAGCCGCTTGGCCTCGAACTTTTCCTTGGTGTCGATGGTGCCCATGACCTTTCCGTAGACCTCCTTGGAGGCCTGAACCTTGCGGATGATCTTGTGGGTCCAGTCCTTGGGCACATGGCAGTCGGGGCAGGTGGCACGCACCCCGGTGCGGTTCGAGTAGTGGATGGTTTTCTTGTATTCCTGATAGACGTTGTCCCGCATTTCGTGACACGAGATGCAGAAGTCCATCTGGTTGGTGGCTTCCATGGCGGTGTTGAAGCCGCCCCAGAAGATGACCCCCAGGATCATGCCGGTACCCAAGAGCCCGAGCAGGGAGTAGCGCGTACTCGGCCGGCGCAGGCGGGCCCACAGGCCGGGGCGGGTTTGGTTTTCTTCGGTGGGCGGGTTTGCCATGGTGTCGTCCTCTCGGCTGGAGGGCCGTCGGCCGGCCTCGCAGGGCCGGCCTGACGGTCGTCAGTAGATGTCGTGCTGGGTGTTGTAGACGTTGAACTTGCCGGTCGGGGTGATCATCTTCGGATCGGTGATCACCTTCTTGACCTTCAGGGTTGCGTCGTCATACACCACGATGGCGGACTGGTCGGTCTTGCCACCCCACAGGGAGATCCACACCTCCTTGCCATCGGCGCTGTATTCCGGATGCACCGCGCGCTTCACCGCCTTGGTCTCCGGCAAGCCCGAGTCCTTGGCTACGTTGAGGATGGCCTTGGGCTTGGACAGGTCGGCCATGTCCCACACGGCGACGGACTCCGCCAGATCCTTGTCCGGGTTCTGGGGCGAATCGGCCCAGAAGTGCTTCGACTTCGGGTGGGTCTTGACGAACAGGTTGCCCGGCACGTGCTTGATCTCCTGCACGACCTTCCAGTTGTTGTCCTTGTACTTGGAGAACTTCTTGTCGTCGGACGGGGTGGAGATCAGGGTCACGACATCGGCGCCCAGGTGGCCGGTGGCCCACACCGGTCCGAACTGGGGATGCACAAAGTTGGCGCCACGCCCCGGGTGGGGGATCTTGGCCACATCGACCAGGGCGGCCAGCTTGCCGGTCTTGGTGTCCACCGCGGCGATCTTGTTGGAGGCGTTGGCGGCCACCAGGAAGTAGCGCTTGGAGGCATCCCAGCCGCCGTCATGCAGGAACTTGGCGGAACCGATGGTGGTGGTCTTGAGGTTCTCGATGTCCGAGTAGTCCACCAGCAGGATCTGGCCGGTTTCCTTGATGTTGATGACCCATTCCGGCTTGGTGAAGGAGGCCACGATTGAGGCCACGCGGGGTTCCGGGTGGTATTCGCCATCGACGGTCATGCCGCGGGTGCCGACGACCTTGCGCGGCTTGAGGGTGTCGCCGTCCATGATCACGTACTGGGGCGGCCAGTAGGAGCCGGCCACCGCGTACTTGTCCTCGAAGCCCTTGAACTTGGAGGTATCCACCGAGCGGGCGTCGAAGCCGATCTTCACTTCAGCCACGACAGCGGGCTTTTCCATCCACAGGTCGATCAGGGACAGGCGGCCGTCACGGCCGATCACGTAAACGTAGCGGCCGGAGGCGGACAGACGGGAAATGTGCACCGCGTAGCCGGTCTTGACGATGCTGCGGATTTCCTTGGTATCGCCGTCGATCAGGGCAACCTCGCCGGTGTCGCGGAGCGTCACCGAGAACACGTTCTTGAGGTTGATGTTGTTCATCTGCTTCTTCGGGCGCTGCTCCACCGGCACGATGACCTTCCAGGAGTCCATGGTCTCCTTGAAGCTGTACTCGGGCGGCACATCCGGGGTTTCCTGGATGTAGCGGGCCATCAGATTGATTTCTTCCTTGGTCAGGATGTCGTCGAAGTTGACCATCCCGCCTTCGGTGCCATAGCCGATGATCTTTTCGAGACGGCCGGTGCCGAGTTTGGTGGTGCCGCCTTCCAGCTTGGTCCCGTCCTTGAGGGTCTTGGTCCAGTGGGGCTCCAGGTTCTTACCGGTAGCACCCTTGCGCAGCACACCGTGACAGCCGGCGCAGCGCTCGAAGTAGATCTTCTTCGCCTGTGCCTTCTCGTCTGCCGAGAGGGCCCCGCCCTCTTGCGCAAACGCACTGCTGATGCTCAGGGGCAGGGCGGCCAGGGCGAACAGGCCCGCATACCAGATTCCACGTTTTGTCATGCTTTATCTCCCTTCAAGAAACGGACGGATGGGTCTTCTTGCGGGGCGGATCATTAAGCCGGGGGGTCTGGAAGTCCTTGATTGCAGTCAATTTGCTCCAGGGGGTGAAGGCGCTACAGTCCGGGCAACCCTTAACGAGGATGCATCATGGACCGTGTGACAGACCTTTACATTTCCCGTCGCCGGCCTGGGCACGCGCCGGGCCGGCTGGCCGAGTTGGTGCATCGGATCGAGCAGCGCGCCCGTCTGCGCGACACTGGATTGCGCCCCCTATGGCGCCCTTCAGATCCCGGCCATGCCCCCCGCAGCGGGATGCGCGGGGGCACGGCCCCGGGCATGGTGGCACTGGTGGGCGCCGGCCCCGGCGACCCGGAGCTGCTGACCCTGCGCGCCGCACGCCTGATCGGCGAGGCCGACGTGCTGGTGGTCGATCACCTGGTGGGCGAGGGCGTGCTTGAGCTGGCCCGCCCGGGCACCGAGCGGATCTACGTGGGCAAGGAATCCGGCCATCACACCCTGCCCCAGGAGGACATCAACCAGCTGCTGGTGCGCCTGGCCACGGCTGGCCGGCGGGTGGTGCGCCTGAAGGGGGGCGACCCCTACATCTTCGGGCGGGGCGGCGAAGAGGTGGAGGAGCTGGTGGCCGCCGGCGTGGCCTTCGAGGTGGTGCCGGGCATCACCGCCGCCTGCGGCGTGGCTGCCTACGCCGGCATCCCCCTGACCCATCGGGACTACGCCCAGTCGGTGGTGTTTGCCACCGGCCACCGGCGCGACGGGGAATCGGCCCTGGACTGGGCCGCCCTGGCCCGGCCGCACCAGACCGCGGTGATCTACATGGGCGTCGGCCAGCTCGCCACCCACTGCGCCGCGCTGGTCGGCCACGGGCGGGCGCCCCACACCCCCGCTGCCCTCGTGGAGAACGGCACCACGGCCCGCCAGCGGGTGGTCACCGGCACCCTGGAGAGCCTGCCGGCGCGGGCCCTGGAGGCCGGCATCCGCCCCCCCGCCCTGCTGATCGTCGGCGAGGTGGTGAGCCTGGCCGGGAAGCTGGACTGGTTTTCCGTTGTTCCAACAGCACTGGCCGAGGCCGGCTGAATCGGGCGGAGGTCGGCCAGCGCCGCCGCGGCCTGTTCGGCCGTCGGGCACAGAATCACGCGTCGAGTCACCCGCGGGAACCGCCTCCTCGGGTGAAGATCTGTTCGATTGCCTCTTGGCTCAATCCTCTCGGAGGATCGGGCCTCCATTGAAAATACCAGGCGGATCAATCTTCCTGTTTTCATGAATCGCCCTGACCCGTGGATCCTCGATGAGCCACCGCAGAGTCTGGTAGCGCGTTATTCGCGCAAAGATGACCGGCACATTCTCGGTATCAACAAGTACCTCAAGCTGATGCCCGTCGTTTCTGAGATCAGTCAACAAGCCGCTCTTCAACCGTGCGTAATTCGTGCGGGCCTCCTGCTTGAGTTCCTCGTCAAGATGGTCAATCCCACGAGCATTGCGCCGCAGCGCCTCTTCTTGATGGATGTCCTCCGCCTCGAACTCAATTCCGATCTCAATCCCCTCGCCTCTTCGCGAAGCCTCAATCACCGTCTCAGTGACCTTGGCGCGTGGGTCAACAGGATGTTCCGGAGCAGGCTCGGCGAGCCCCGGCATTGGACTATGCATCCACATAGCGACCGGAAGTACAAGCAGCGCCCGACGCGCCCTCCCGTGAAGGGTGAACGTGAGCGTCTTCCCACTGGATAAGTGTGGCCTCATAACGTGAGCGTCCGTTTTCGTCTATCTGCAGGCCTATTCGCTGCGTCCAACAGCACCGCAGCAACCGGCTAACGTGCGGGTATCACGCCACCGTTTACGCACGGCTGCAAGACCCCCGCCTGTCCAAGAGTGAGTTACTGAGCTATACCACAAAGTCATACCTGCATGCTTCGCACCATTTTGGTGCTCCCGCAAGAACCAAGACAGTGCATGCACCAAGAATGGCTATGGACAGGGAGCGTTTTCCCCGCCTGGAGAAGTCCATTCGCCTCGCTCTGCCTCCAAAACGCCTCCCAACCGCAAAACACCCGCAACAGGACAGGCGTAAACCGGGTGGCGTGAAGTTTGCTAGAGGTACAAGCAAGCCTGAAACCCGCAGCCCCAAGAACGGAGTATCCCGTGACCATTCACGTTGCCCTCAATCACCTGACCTCCTACAAGTACGACCGCCCGATCAATGTGGGTCCGCAGGTCGTCCGTCTGCGTCCGGCCCCCCACAGCCGCACCCGCATCCTGTCCTACTCCCTGCGGGTGCTGCCCAAGCCGCACTTCATCAACTGGCAGCAAGACCCCCAGGCCAACTACCTGGCCCGCCTGGTATTCCCGGAGAAAGTCACCGAGTTCAGCGTGGAGGTGGATCTGGTGGCCGAGATGTCGGTCATCAACCCCTTCGACTTCTTCCTGGAGCCCGAGGCCGAGAATTTCCCCTTCGAGTACGCTGGCGCCCTCAGCCATGAGCTGGCCCCGTACCGCCTGAAGGAAGAAGCCACCCCCGAATTCCAGAAATACCTGGACACCATCCCCCGCGACAAGCTGCGCATGGTGGACTTCCTGGTCAAGATCAACGCCGACCTGCAGAAGCACATCGGCTATGTGATCCGCATGGAGCCGGGCGTGCAGACGCCGGAAGAAACCCTCGCCAAGCGCACCGGCTCGTGCCGTGACTCCGCCTGGCTGCTGGTCCAGCTGCTGCGCCACCTGGGCATGGCCGCGCGCTTCGTGTCCGGCTACCTGATCCAGCTGAAGGCCGACGTGAAGTCCCTGGACGGCCCGTCCGGCACGGAGGTGGACTTCACCGACCTGCACGCGTGGACCGAGGTGTACCTGCCCGGCGCCGGCTGGGTCGGCCTCGACCCGACCTCCGGGCTGTTTGCCGGCGAAGGCCACATCCCCCTGGCGGCCTCGCCCGACCCCTCCTCCGCCGCGCCGGTGTCCGGTCTGATCGACGAGTGCGAATGCGAGTTCGAGCACGTCATGAAGGTCACCCGCGTGAAGGAAGCGCCGCGGGTCACCAAGCCCTACACCGAAGAACAGTGGACCGAGATCGAAGCCCTCGGCCACCTCATCGACACGGACATCGAAGCCAACGACATGCGCCTGACCATGGGTGGCGAGCCGACCTTCGTGTCCATCGACGATCCGGATGGCGCCGAGTGGAACACCGAGGCCATGGGCCCCACCAAGCGCGTCCGCGCCGAGGACCTGTATCACCGCCTGCGCGACAAGTACGCCCCCTTCGGCCTGGCCCACTTCGGCCAGGGCAAGTGGTACCCGGGCGAACAGCTGCCGCGCTGGTCCCTGACCTGCTTCTGGCGCAAGGATGGTCAGCCGGTGTGGATGAATCCGGACCTCATCGGCGACGCCAGCACCCCCGGCGACGTCAAGGTGGACAAGGCCCACACTTTCCTGGCCGGCGTTGCCGCCCGCCTCGACGTGGACCAGCGCCGGGTCTTCCCGGCCTACGAGGACGCCTTTTATTACCTGTGGCGTGAACGCCGCCTGCCGGGCAACGTGGACCCCTTCGATGCCCGCCTGGACGACCCGCTGGAGCGCGACCGCATCCGCCGCGTGTATGAACACGGCCTGCCCAATCCGATCGGCTACGTGCTGCCGATCAGCCTCGACGCCTACACCGGCGCCTGGCAGACCGGGCCGTGGTTCCTGCGCGACGAGCGCTGCTACCTGATCCCTGGTGATTCCCCTCTGGGCTATCGCCTGCCCCTGGATTCCCAGCCCTGGGTGGCCAAGGGTGACTACCCTTACGTCAATCCCGTCGACAGCCACCAATCCTTCCCGCCGCTGCCCGAGTACAAGGCCATCCGCCGCCAGCTCCCCGGCGGCCAGACAGCCGTGCTCAACGCCCTCAAGGACGACGAGGCCGGCTTTGGCTCCTCTTCCGCGGCCCGCGCCGCAGCAGCCCTGAAGGCCGCCCGCGACGCCGAAAAGCTCAGCCCCACCGACCGTCAGCCCGAGATGTTCAAGTCGGCCGACTGGATCGTGCGTACCGCCATGTGCGCCGAACCGCGCAACGGCACCATGCACATCTTCATGCCGCCCCTGTCCAGCCTCGAAAAGTACCTCGAACTGGTCACCGCCATTGAAGCCACCGCCGAAGACCTCGGCATGCCGGTGGTGCTGGAAGGCTACGAGCCGCCCTCCGACCCGCGCCTGCAGCACTTCCGCATCACCCCCGACCCCGGCGTGATCGAGGTGAACATCCACCCGGCCAGCAACTGGGAAGAGCTGGTGGAGCGCACCACCCACCTCTACGAATCGGCCCACTACTCGCGCCTGACCAGCGAGAAGTTCATGGTCGATGGTCGCCACACCGGCACCGGCGGCGGCAACCACTTCGTGCTCGGCGGCGCCGTGCCCTCCGATTCGCCCTTCCTGCGGCGCCCGGACCTGCTGCGCAGCCTGATCTCCTACTGGCACAACCACCCCAGCCTGTCCTACCTGTTCTCCGGCATGTTCGTCGGCCCGACCAGCCAGGCACCGCGCATCGATGAAGCACGTAACGATTCGGTGTACGAAATCGAAACCGCCTTCCGCCAGTTCCCGAAGGTGGGCGAGAGCGTGCCGCCGTGGCTCATCGACCGCCTGCTGCGCAACCTGCTGATCGACGTCACCGGTAACACCCACCGCTCCGAGTTCTGCATCGACAAGCTCTACTCGCCGGACGGCCCCACCGGGCGCCTCGGCCTGCTTGAGCTGCGCGCCTTCGAAATGCCGCCCCATGCGCGCATGTCCCTGGCCCAGCAGCTTCTGCTGCGCGGCCTGCTGGCACGCTTCTGGGAAACCCCCTACGCACCCGAGCGCCTGGTGCGCTGGGGCACCGAGCTGCACGACCGCTTCCTGCTTCCGCATTTCGTGCAGCAGGACTTCAACGACGTCATGGAAGACATGCAGGCCCACGGCCTGCCCTTCAAGTCGGAGTGGTTTGCCCCGCACATGGAGTTCCGTTTCCCGAAGATCGGCGAGTTCGCCGTGCGCGGCATCGAGGTCGAGCTGCGCAGCGCCCTCGAACCCTGGCATGTGATGGGTGAGGAAGGCGCCATCGGCGGCACCGTGCGCTTCGTCGACTCCTCCGTCGAACGCCTGCAGGTACGTGCCACCGGCATGTCGGATGACCGCTTCCTGCTGGCCGTCAATGGCCGCACCATTCCGCTGCAACCCACCGGCACGGTGGGCGAGCATGTGGCCGGGGTGCGTTACCGGGCCTGGCAACCGCCGTCCTGCCTGCACCCGACCATTCCGCCCCACGCACCGCTGGTCTTCGACCTGGTGGATACCTGGACCGGACGCTCCCTCGGGGGCTGCCAGTATCACGTCTCCCACCCGGGCGGGCGCAGCTTCGAGACCTTCCCGGTCAACGCCTTCGAAGCCGAAAGCCGGCGCCTGGCGCGCTTCTTCCGTATGGGCCACACCCCGGGCGATCCCCAGGTGAAGGTCTCTCCGGTCGAGCGGGAATTCCCCTTCACGCTTGACCTGCGGCGCTGACCGGCACACCGCCAACACTCCTTGTGGGCGGGGGAAGTAAATCCCCCCCGCCCACAAGGAGCAGTGACCTGCGCATTTCGCCATTTCCCGAAAGTCGGCAAGAGTGTTAGTTTCTGCGGATGCCCAGCTCGATCCTTGCCCATTACCCCTACCGCCCCGACAGCTATGACGAGCTGTTCGGAGAAGACGGCGTGCGCCCCCACTGGCAGGAATTCCTCGATCACATCGACGAAGTCAGTGCCGACACCCTGAAGGCCCGTTCCGCCCAACTGTCCCGAGGCATCCAGCAGAACGGCGTCACCTATAACGTTTACGCCGACCCCCGCGGCACTGATCGCCCCTGGTCCCTCGACCTCCTGCCCCTGATCCTCCCGGCAGACGAGTGGCGCGGCATTTCCGAGGCCATCAGCCAGCGGGTCCGCCTGCTCAATGCGCTGCTGGGCGACCTCTACGGCGAGCAGACCACCCTGGCTGAAGGCCTGCTGCCCCCCGAACTGGTCCATGGGCACAAGGGCTTCCTGTGGCCCTGCAAGGGCATCCAGCCCATCGGCGACACCTACCTGCACCTCTACGCCGCCGATCTGGCGCGCTCGCCCGACGGCCAGTGGTGGGTCATCGCCGACCGCACCCAGTCTCCCTCCGGGGCCGGCTACGCCCTCGAAAACCGCCTGCTGGTGTCCCGCGCCTTCCCCGATCTGTTCCGCGACCTGCAGGTGCAGACCCTGGCCGGTTTCTTCCGCGGCCTGCAGCGCAGCCTGGGCAGCCAGGCCCCGTCCGACGGCGAGCCGCCCCTGACCGTGCTGCTCACCCCCGGCCCCTTCAACGAAACCTACTTCGAGCACGTCTACCTGGCCCGCTACCTGGGCTTCCCCCTGGTCGAGGGGCAGGATCTCACCGTACGTAACGACACCGTCTACCTGAAGACCGTCTCCGGCCTGAAGCGGGTGCACGCCATCCTGCGCCGTCTCGACGACGACTTCTGCGACCCGGTGGAGCTGCGCGCCGACTCGGCCCTGGGCATCCCCGGCCTGCTCAGCGCGGTGCGTGCCGGCCGCGTGCTGGTGGCCAACGCCCTGGGCAGCGGCCTGCTCGAATCCGCCGCCCTGCCAGGCTTCCTGCCCGGCATCTCGCGCCACCTGCTGGGCGAGGAGCTGGCCATGCCCTCCGTCGCCACCTGGTGGTGCGGCGAAGAACCGGCCCTGGCCGAGGTGATCAAGAACATAAAAGATCTGGTCATCAAGCCGACCTTCCCCGGAGGTTCCAGCGAAGTCATCTTCGGCGACCAGCTCAACGACGAACAACTGGCCGCCCTCACCCGGCGCATCGAGGCCGACCCCTCGGCCTTCGTCGCCCAGGAGCTGGTCAAGCTGTCCCGCGCCCCGGCATGGTCCGGCGGCCAGCGCCGCAAGCTGATGACCCGGGCCATGGGCCTGCGCGTGTATGCGGCAATCACCCCGGAAGGCTATAGCGTGCTGCCTGGCGGCCTGGCGCGAGTCGCCGGGATGGACAACACCCGCATCCTGACCATGCAGAAGGGTGGCAGCAGCAAGGACACCTGGGTGCTCTCCGACGGCCCGGTATCCACCTTCAGCCTGCTCCAGAACACCATCCGGGTCGATGACCTGATCGACGAGACCGGCACCCTGTCTTCGCGCCTGGCCGAAAACCTGTTCTGGTTCGGGCGCTATGGCGAGCGCTGCGACGCCGTGGCCCGCCTCGCCCGCCTCTCCCTGTCGCGACTCTCCGAAGGGCGCCGCACTGAACGGGCCGGAGCACTGTCCATGATGCTGGAGCTGGCCGCGGGGGCCGGCCTGGTGGAAAAGAACGTGGCCACCCTGCCCCTGGCCAAGGCCGAGCTGGATCTCTTCCGCGCCGTGCTCGACCGGCGCGCCGACAGCGGCCTGGCGGCCAACCTGCAACGCCTCACCTGGTGTGCCACCCAGGCCCGGGAGCACCTCTCCCTTGACCACTGGCACGCCCTCAAGCGCCTCTCAGCCGAACTTGAGAGCGCCCGCGGACGGGTCTCCGACGTCTCCGCCCTGCTCGAATTCCTCGACGAGGCCCTGACCACCTTCGTGTCCCTGTCCGGCTTCGCCATGGACAACATGACCCGCGACATGGGCTGGCGCCTGCACATCGTCGGGCGCCGCATCGAGCGCCTCGACAACCTCTCCGGCAGCCTGGCGCGCTTCCTGCGGCGCCACGTGGACATCACGGGCCCACTGCAGCGCGAGCTGGCCGTGGAAGCCCTGCTCGAGTTGTGCGACTCCATCATCACCTACCGCACCCGCTACCGCGCCCAGCCGGAGCTGCTGCCCGCCATCCACATGCTCACCATGGACGGCGCCAATCCCCATGCCCTGGCCTTCCAGGTGCGCATGCTGACCAACTACCTGCGCAACTTCGAGGTGGATGGCAGCGAACTGGGCACCGACGAGCTGGATGTCAGCTTTTCCGCCCTGCAGGATTTCCCGTGGGCCGACCTGGAGGCCGCCGGCCCCGAGAGCAAGCGGGCCGAGGCCACCCTCGAACTAGCCAATCGCCTGGACGACCTGGCCCGGGCCGGGCGCATCCTGTCCGACCGCCTGGCCATGCGCTTCTTCAGCCATGTGGGCAGTGCCGGCCAGGCCACCTTCGCCGCCTGAGGCCACCGTGCCCCCTCCCGCCATGACCCGCCGCGTTCCCTACACCATCATCCATGAAACCGAGTACGCCCCCTGCGGCGTGCCGGTTTCCCTGGCCCAGCACCTGCTGCACCTGATCCCCCGGGAGCTGCCCTGGCAGAGCCGGGAATCGGGGGTCATCACCATCGAGCCCGACCTGGCCCGCCTGACCGAGGGCGAAGACGCCTTCGGCAATCCGGTGGCCTGGCTGTCCCTCGACACCCCCCACGATGGCCTGCTGGTCAGGGCCGAAAGCCACGTCACCGTGATCCGCCGGCCGCTGCCCAAGGCCGAGGAATCACCGGAGTGGGAGAGCGTGCGCGACAGCCTGCGCTACCGGCCGGAGCCCCGTGACCCCGACACCCTGGACGCACTACGCTATCTCTACGCCTCGCCCCGCGTGCCCCGCGATACCCAGCTGGCGGAGTTTGCACTGACCGCCTTCAAACCCGGCCTACCCCTGCTGGTGGCCACCCGGGCGCTGATGGAGCTGATTTTCAAGACCTTCACCTTCGATGCCAAGGCCACCGAGGTGAGTACCCCGGTGCACGAGGTGCTGAAGAAAAAGCGCGGGGTCTGCCAGGACTTCGCCCACCTGATGATCGCCGCCCTGCGCTCGGTGGGGGTGCCGGCACGCTACATGTCGGGCTACCTGCTCACCGACCCGCCACCGGGCAAGCCGCGCCTGATCGGTGCCGACGCCTCCCACGCCTGGGTTGCGGTGTGGTGCCCGGAAAACGGCTGGGTCGAGTACGACCCGACCAACGGCATCCAGCCCGACGTGCGTCACGTCACCCTGGGCTGGGGCCGCGACTTCCAGGACGTGTCGCCCCTGCGCGGCGTGATCCTCGGCGGCCAGGCCCAGGTACCGGACGTCCGCGTCACGGTCATCCCCGACGGAGAGAAGGCGCTTCCCCGGCCGGCGGCATGAGCACCGCTCGGCCGTCCGAAGGTGCTCGTACCGCAGCCCGTCAGGGCGGAGGTTATCCGATAAGCACCGCTCGGCCGTCCGAAGGTGCTCGCACCGCAGCCCGTCAGGGCGGAGGTTATCCGGTAAGCACCGCTCGGCCGTCCGAAGGTGCTCGCACCGCAGCCCGTCAGGGCGAAGGTTCTCTGGCGAGCACCGCCTCCGCCCGCTGAAAGGCCCCGGGCGCCCAGCGGGCGGGTTCCACCAGGGGCCGGGTACCGATGGGGAAACGGAATTCGGCCACCGGCCTCAGCGTCGTCTCCTCAACCCGTTCCACCCGGCCACGCAGCAGCGAATCGGTCGTCAGGGTGAAATCCAGCCGCGCCGGATCAAGGGTGCCCGGTGGCAGGGCATGGTTGCCCCGGTGCCAGCCCGGCAGGGCCAGGGTGAACATCCCCACGCCCACCGTGAGATTGTTGCGCGCCACCACACGGGTATCGGCAGGCAGCCTGTCGCCCCATACCCGGGCAAACAGGGCCGGCCGCCAGCCCTCGCTGATCAGCGTATTGTGGGCCATGAGCAGGCGGTTCTCCGGCCAGTGGCTACCTTCGGCGCCGTAAGCCAGCAGGGTGGGGTTGGCGCTGTCCGCCCCCTGCCCGATCACATTGCCCACCACCGCCGCCACCCCGCCTTCGGGAAACTCCAGTTCGTATGAAGCATGCCCGGCCGGCCCATCCACCAGCAGGTTGTAGCGGATGTCGTTGCGGCGGGCCCGACTTTTCAGGAGATGCCCCTGGTAGCCACCATGAAAGCGGCTGCCCTCCACCGCCAGACGCGCGATGCGACCGACGTAGAGCAGATGATGCAGGGCACGGGTGTTCCGGGGAGCATCCCGGAACACACTGTCCACCACCCTCAACTCGGCATCCACAAAGTTGGCGGTGAGGATGCCGTGCTCGTTATCCTCGAAAAGGCAGTCGCTCACTTCCAGACGACCGCGCTCAAAGCGGATCCCGGCACCATTGTGGTCGGCCGCGCGGGCGCCGCGGAAGGCGATGTTACTGACCTTGAAACGCCCGTCGGAAAACACCCAGATCGCCTTTCCAGCGGCCACGGTGCCCCCTGCATCGAGCACCGGACGTGCACCGACGCCACGGATCTCCAGGGATTTCTGCGGCCATACGGCCACGTCGCCGAGATAGGTGCCGGGTTGGATCAACACAGTGTCACCGTCCCGAGCGAGGCGCGCGGCGTCGGCAACGCGGGTTAACGCCGCGCCGGGACCGACGACGAGGGTCGCGGCGGAGAGCGGCATGGCGCTGACGATGAACGCAAGGGCAAGGATACGTCGATGCACGCGGGCCGATTGTTGGTCTGACAACACAGCGTCGGGATGGGAATAAAGTGGCACAACGCCATGCTAAACGTATTCGTCACCGGCCGTCGGGTCCTGCATTGAGCAGCATCCGGATGCTGAGTACCATGGCGGATTCCTCTTACAGGCCGTGATTCCAGCATGCCCCCCCAAGCCCAGTTTTCCGGCACGGACCGGCGGCCCCCCCCGCAGGACCCGGCTCACGTGCTGTCACGCTTGTGGACCTACGTCTTCCTTGGCAGCCTGACCTTCCTCATCTATGGCAGCCTGGTGCCCCTCAACTATCAGCCCATGCCCTGGCGCACGGCAGTCGATGCCTTCCTCGCCCTGCGTGATGCACCCCAGGGCCAGGGCGGCAGCATCGACTGGGCCAGCAACTTCCTGCTCACCGTGCCCATCAGCTTCGCTGCCGGCGCCCTTTTCCTGCCTGGCCAGTCGGGCCTCGGGCGGCTGCTGGCCAGGGGCCTGATCGTGATCGGCATCGGCCTGATATCAGCCGGGGTCGAGTTCACCCAGCAGTTCTTTCCCCCCCGCAACGTCTCTCTTAGTGACATCCAGGCCCAGGCGCTCGGCGCCGTCGCCGGCCTGATGGGCCAGCACATCTGGGGCGAACCGGTGTCCCGCTGGCTGACTGGCTGGTGGCAGCACGAACGTAGCACCGACCGGCTGGTCCGCGTCCTCAAGCTCTACCTTGTCGTATTAGCGGCCTTTAACCTGCTGCCCCTCGACCTGACCATCAGCCCGGTGGAGATCTATCACAAGTGGTCGGAGGGGCGCATCGTGCTGATCCCGTTCGCCGGCCTCCGGGGATCCCTGGCAGACCGGGTCTACGAGTGTTTCACCGACATGGCGGTGTGGATGCCGATCGGGGTTTTGCTGAGCCTGTCCGGGCGTGGCCGGACGCTACAGGTTGCACTGATCGGCATGCTGCTGGCGGCGGCCCTCGAGAGCCTCCAACTGTTCGTCTACTCCCGCTGGACAGACATCACCGACATCGTGCTGGCCGGCGTGGGCAGCTTCCTCGGAGCCGCCCTGGCCCGGCCTCTACGTGCCCCCTCCCCAAGCCGCCAGCGTTCAGAGGGGGGCTGGTATGCCGCCTGGGCGGGGTGGGCGGTTTCAATTCTCGCGCTGTTTTGGTTCCCCTTCAATTTCCAGCTCAGTCCAGTCGAAGGTTCATTGCTGCAGGTTCCCTTCGCCAACTACCAGGTCCAGGACGAGTACAACGCGGCCAATGAAGTGCTGCGCAAGATCGGCCTGTTCCTGCCCGGTGGCTTGCTGTGGGGCATGGCGCGTGCCAGCCGGCGACAGGACGGGCGGCACAGCCGCTCCGGCGTGGGCGTGCTGCTCGTCATCGCCCTGCTCGTGGAAGGCGGGCAGATCTTCCTGCCCGGCAAGGTGGCCGACCCCACCGACGTGCTCCTTGAACTCCTAGGCGGCTGGCTCGGGCTGCTGCTGGCGACAACGCTGATGCGCGCCGCAGACCAGCCCTCGAGCCCGACACCGCCACCGCCCTTCGCGCGCGCCGCGCCCTCACCGGCCCCAAAAGCGTCAGGTCAGCCGCGCCCGGTGTCCGCCCGCCCAACCGGCCTTCCCGGTCTGGGCAGCCACGCTCTGGCTGTGCTCGGGCTGGCGGTAGCCATCGGCATCGCGGTGCGCCTGCCGGGCGTACCCTACAACGTCCGCGAACTGGTGTCCGGCGGCCCCACCGGCGCCCTGTCCCTGCTGTCACTTGCCGTCGCCAGCTATCTGCTCGCCAACGCGGCGCTGCCGCTGGGCAACGGCCGGCTGGCATCGCGCATGCTCGCGGCACCCCTGTGGCTCGCAGCCAGCGGCACCCTCGTCTTTACCCTGTTGCGCATCGGTGTGCCCACCGAAAGCATGGATGACATCGTCGGATCCCCCGTCCTGGGCTGGCGGTGGGAGTGGGAGCGACTGGGCCGCTTCATCGCGCTGTGGATGGCTGTCGGCCTGCAGGTCATCGGCGGCTTCGCAGCCGCTGCCGCCCTGGGCAATGCCCGCCGTCTTCCGCTGCTGCTCAACTGGGCCATCGTCGCCGCCGTCGCCGCCGGCCCCCTGTTCCATGTGGTCATCACCCTGGCCGCCACCGACAACCTCACCGAGCTGGTCGGCCGCGGCGGCAGCTTCGTGGCGAGCGCACTTCTTGCCCTGGGTCTGATGGCCGTCGCCCTGAGCGGTGCCAGCCTGTCGGCCCTGGCCGTCGGCGCCCGGCCCCGCGCGGGCCTGGCGCTCGGTTTCGCAGCAGGGGCCGCGCTGGCGCCGCTGTGCTTCATCCTTGGATCGGAGGCCACCATCGTCAAGTACGACAAAGTCTTTTCGGCGCTGCAGTTCCTGCTGAGCACCGACAGGGGGCACTATGCAACAGGTGCGGCGCTATGGCTGCGCCTGGCTGCGGCCATTGCCGTTGCCATCCTCGCCTTGTCGGCACTGCAGCACCTCCACTGGCGCAGCTTGCTGGCAGGCGAGACGCGAGGCCGCAAAGCTTGACCCCGTCGCAAAGGGAACGCAGCATAGGTTGCCAAATTGCCTGCATCTACCATGTCTCAGACACGCGTCCCCGCCGAACCCACGCCCGGCCTGCGTGCCAGGCCGCTTCTCGCCGCGCTCCTGGCCACCCGCCCGGCCTTTCTCGGGGTCACCCTGTTCGCCTGCCTGATCGGCCTGGCCACGGCCCATGGCAGCGGCGTGCCGGTAGACACGCCCAAGGCGGTGCTGACCGTGCTCTTCGCCCTGCTCGCCCACGCCGGCATCAACGTGCTCAATGACTACTACGACGCCCGCAGCGGCGCCGACGCGGCCAACACCGAGCGCCTCTTCCCCTTCACCGGCGGCAGCCGCTTCATCCAGAACGGCGTGCTCAGCGAAGCCGAGACCGGCCGCCTGGGTTATGCCCTGCTGGCCCTGGTAGTGCCGGCCGGCCTGTGGCTCAGCCTGCAGTCGGCGCCGGGGCTGCTGTTGATCGGCCTGGCCGGGCTGTTCCTGGGCTGGGCCTACACCGCGCCACCCCTGGCCCTGGTGAGTCGGGGCCTGGGCGAGGCTGCCGTGGCGGCGGGCTGGCTGATCGTCGTGGCGGGCGCCGATTTCGTGCAGCGCGGCGCCTTCTCGGCCACGCCCCTGGTCGCCGGCCTGTCCTATGCATTGCTGGTGGCGGCCATCCTGTTCATCAACGAATTCCCCGACCGGCGCGGTGATGAGGCCGCCGGCAAGCGCACCCTGGTGGTCCGCCTGGGTCCCGACAACGCCAAGTGGGCCCTGCTCGGCCTGGTGCTGGTGGCCTACGCCTGGCTGGTGCTGATGGTCGGGCGCGACCGCCTGCCCCAGGGCGCCGCCGCCGCCGCGATGACCCTGGTGTTCTCCTTCCGGGCAGCCCGCACCCTGATGGCCCACGCCCACGAGCCCGCCGAGCTGGCCCCGGCCCTCAAACTCACCATCCTCGCTGCCAACCTGCACGGCCTGGTGCTGGCGGCCACCCTGGCCTTCGGACGCTGGCCCGGAGCCATCCAATGACGCAAACCCAGCCGTTCTCCCTGCCCTTCGCCCCCGACGACATCCACGCCGTCATCTTTGACATGGACGGGCTGCTCCTCGACAGCGAGCGGGTGGCCCTGGCCACAGTGGCCGAAGCGGCGGCAGAACTGGGCGTGGCGTGGCGCTACGAGGTGGGCCTGGCCCTGGTCGGCCTCAACTCGAAAGACGGCCCGGCGGTGATCCGCCAGCACCTGGGTGAGGACTACCCCACGGCCGCGCTCTACGACACCTTCGGCCGTCTGTACGAGGTAGCCATCGCCGAAGGACGCATCCCCCTCAAGGGCGGCGTCACCGCCCTCTTCGACGTGCTCGACACCTTGGGCCTGGGCCGTGTGGTGGCCACCTCCACCCGCCGTTCCCGGGCCGAACCCAAGCTGGCGGCCGTAGGCTTGCTGCCGCGGGTGCACGGCATGGTCTGCGGTGACGAAGTGAGCCGCGGCAAGCCGGCGCCCGACATCTTTCTGGCCGCTGCGGCGCGGCTTGGCGTGGCAGTGGAGAATTGCTTGGTGCTGGAAGACTCCAACGCCGGCGTGCGCGGTGCCCTGGCGGCCGGCACCCGGGTAGTGATGGTGCCCGACCTGCTGCAACCCGCCGACGACCTGCGCGCCGCCCGGGTACCGGTGGCAGCCAGCCTCCACGACATAGCCGGCTTCCTGGCCACGAGGCGCGCCTGATGCGTACAGCCCTGCTCTTCGCCCTCCTGTTTCAGGCCGTTCCGGCCCTGGCCCAGGACACCGGCTCCACCGCCTTCTGCCTGTTTCCCGTACCCGCCGATGGCGGGGTGCAACGCTGGATCAACCTGGGCATCGTCCAGTACGTGGATGCCCGGCCCGACGATATCCGCATCTACTACGGCGGTGGCAACCTGGGGAGCGGCCACGAGGCCCGCATCCCGGTGAAAAACCGCGAGGAGGCCGACGCCGTCCTCGCCCGCCTGCGCCGCAGTGCTGCCCTTTGTGCTAAACCCGCCTCCGGAGGCTCCCCATGAAACTCATCGGCATGCTGGATTCACCCTTTGTCCGCCGCACCTTCATCAGCGCCCGGATGCTCGGAATTCCCCTGGAGCACCAGTCCCTGTCGGTCTTCCGCAACTTCGACGCATTTCACGCCATCAACCCGCTCGTCAAGGCGCCGACCCTGGTGTTCGACGATGGCGAGGTGATGGTGGACAGCTCCCAGATCATCGCCTGGCTGGAACACGTGGCAGCCCCCGGCCACAGCCTGTGGCCCACCGACCCGACCCTCTACCGGCGCTGCCTGCAGCTCACCAGCCTGGGCCTGGCCGCCGCCGAGAAGAGTGTGCATCGGGCGTATGAAACCAAGGTGCGTGACAAGACCCTCCGTGACCCGGACTGGCTGCGCCGGATCGAGGGGCAGATCGCCGACACCTACGCCGTACTGGAACAGCACGTGGGCGATGACGACTGGCTGTGTGGCGAGCGCCCCACCCAGGCCGACATCACGGTAGCGGTGGCCTGGCGTTTCACCCATTATTCGGCCCCCGGCCTGGTGGCCGACAGCGACTACCCGGGCATCGCCGCCCTGGCGGCCAGTGCCGAGGCCCTGCCAGCCTTCACCGCCGCCGATTACTCGTAACCCCTGAAAGCACTCATGATCGGACGCATCACCGGCCGCCTGGCCGAGAAGAACCCCCCGCAGATCCTGGTGGACGTGAATGGCGTCGGCTACGAGCTGGAAGTGCCCATGAGCACCTTCTACGGCCTGCCCGCCACCGGCCAGACTGTCAGCCTGTCCACCCACCTGGCGGTGCGCGAAGATGGCCACTTCCTGTACGGCTTCGCCACCGAGGACGAGCGGGCTGCCTTCCGCCAGCTCCTCAAGGTCGCCGGCATCGGCGCCCGCACCGCCCTGGCGGTGCTCTCCGGCCTGTCGGTGGCCGATCTGGCCCAGGCCATCGCCCTGCAAGAGAGCGGCCGCCTGGTGAAGATCCCCGGCATCGGCAAGAAAACCGCCGAACGCCTGCTGCTGGAGCTGCGCGACAAGCTCGCCAAGGCACTGCCCGCCGTAGCCGGCAGCGTCGCCACCAGCCTCCCGGGCGGCGACCGGGCCGACATCATCAACGCCCTGCTGGCCCTCGGCTACAACGAAAAGGAAGCCCTCGGCGCCGCCAAGGCCCTGCCCGACGGCATCGGCGTCTCGGACGGCATCCGCCAGGCCCTCAAGGGTCTGTCCAAGGCCTGAGCCGGCACCGCCCCATGAGCCAGAAACTCAAGCAGGGCTTCATGCGCAACGTCAAGCTGGGCAGCGGCAGCCTGCGCCTGCTGATGAACCTGTGGCCGCCCTTCATCGGCGCCGGCATCCATGTGGAACGCATCTCCCCCGACTACACCGAGGCGCAGGTGCGCATGCGCATGGGCCTGCTCAACCGCAACTACATGGGCACCCACTTCGGCGGCTCCCTGTACGCCATGACCGACCCCTTCTTCGCCCTGCTGATCATGCACCAGCTCGGGCGCCGTTACGTGGTGTGGGACAAGGCCTCAGCCATCGACTACCAACTGCCCGGACGCGGCACCGTTCGCGCCACCTTCCGCATCACGCCCGAGCAGATCGACGCCATCCGCCAGGCCACCGCCAACGGCGACAAGCACGAGCCGACCTTCTCGGTGGATGTGCTCAATCGCCAGGGCGAGGTGGTGGCGCGGGTCGACAAGACGATCTACGTACGCCTGAAGCCGGCTAGCTGAACGTCATCGGAGCTGCGGTAGCTGCCATGCTGCAGGGCGGAAGAATCAGGGATAATCCCCGCAAGCCCACACGAGACCCCCACCCCATGACGCCCCGACGCACTGCCCAGCTGGCCATCACGGCCGTGCTGCTCCTTGGTTGCGCCTTCGTGCTCAGCCCCTTCTTCGCGGCCATCCTGTTTGCCGGCACGGTGTGCATCACCACCTGGCCCCTGTACCAGTCCCTGCTGCGGCGCCTGCGCGGACGGGAGGGGCTGGCGGCGATCACCATGACCCTGCTGCTGACGGCGGTGCTGCTGGTGCCGATGATCGGGCTGACGGCCTCCCTGACCGACTCGGCGGTGGACCTGGTGGACTACATCCGCACCCAGATCGAACAGTCCGACGGCCGCCCGCCGGCCTGGCTGAAGGACATCCCGCTCGTGGGGCCGGACGCCGACGCCTACATCCGCAAGCTCACCCACAGCCAGGTGGAGATGCGCAAGCTGGCCCTGCAGGCGGTGGAGCCGGCGCGCAAGTTCGCGCTGGGCCTCGGCGGGCTGGTCGGCCAGGGGCTGCTGCAGATCTCGCTGGTGCTGTTCATCGTCTTCTTCCTGTACCGCGATGGGGCGCGGATCCAGGCTCAGCTGGAAAACGGCGCCGCACGCCTGGGCGGCGAGTTGTGGGGTGAGCTGCTGGAACTGGCGGGCAACACCGTCAAGGCGGTGATGATCGGCATCGTCGGCACCGCGGCCGCCCAGGCCCTGGTGGCCCTGGTGGGCTTCCTGATCGCCGGCGTGCCCGGCGCCCTGCTGATGGCCGCTGGCGTGTTCTTCCTGTCCCTGGTGCCGGTCGGCCCGCCACTGATCTGGGGTGGCGCAGCCTTCTGGCTGTACCAGCAGGGCGAGAGCGGCTGGGCCATCTTCATGGTGCTGTGGGGCGTGCTGGCCATCAGCTCGGTGGACAACTTCCTCAAGCCCTTCCTGATCAGCCGCACGGCCAGCCTGCCCATCCTGCTGATCGCCCTCGGGGCCTTCGGCGGCGTGCTGGCCTTCGGCTTCATCGGCATCTTCCTCGGCCCCACCTTCCTGGCCCTCGGCCAGGCCCTGTTCATCAGCTGGACCGCCAGCCGGCCCGTCGAGGCAACTGACGAAGCCCTGAGCGATGCGCGGGAAGAAGCCATGGAGCGCGGCGCATGATCCAGACTGACGACATCAAGGGCGGCGCACCCGACCCCTCTGCCCGCCTCATCACCCCCCAGCGTGCCAGCAACCAGGAAGAAGCCCTGGAACGGGCCCTGCGCCCCAAGCGTCTGGCCGACTACGTGGGCCAACAGAAGATCCGCGACCAGCTGAGCATCTTCATCGAGGCCGCCCGCAAGCGCGGCGAAGCCCTGGATCACGTGCTGCTGTTCGGCCCGCCGGGCCTGGGCAAGACCACCCTGGCCCACATCGTGGCCGCCGAAATGGGGGTCAACCTGCGCCAGACCTCCGGTCCGGTGCTGGAGCGGGCCGGTGATCTGGCCGCCCTGCTGACCAATCTGGAGCCCCACGACGTCCTGTTCATCGACGAGATCCACCGCCTGAGCCCGGTGGTGGAGGAGATCCTCTACCCGGCGCTGGAGGATTTCCAGATCGACATCATGATCGGCGAAGGCCCCGCCGCCCGTTCGGTCAAGCTGGACCTGCCGCCCTTCACCCTGGTCGGTGCCACCACCCGCGCCGGCATGCTCACCAACCCCCTGCGCGACCGCTTCGGCATCGTCTCCCGGCTGGAGTTCTACACCGCCCAGGAGCTCGCCTACATCGTCAGCCGTTCCTCACGCCTGCTCGACGTGGAGATCGACGACACCGGCGCCTTCGAGATCGCCCGCCGCGCCCGGGGCACGCCCCGCATTGCCAACCGCTTGCTGCGCCGGGTGCGCGACTACGCCGAGGTGCGTGCCGACGGCCGCATCACGGCCGAAGTGGCCGACCTGGCCCTGACCATGCTGGACGTGGATCACCTGGGCCTGGACCTGATGGACCGCAAGCTGCTGGGGGCAATGCTGGAGAAATTCGGTGGCGGCCCGGTGGGCCTGGACAACCTGGCCGCCGCCATCGGCGAATCGTCCGACACCATCGAGGACGTGCTGGAGCCCTACCTCATCCAGCAAGGCTACCTGCAGCGCACACCGCGAGGCCGCATGGCCACCGCGTCGATCTGGCAGCACTTTGGGCTTAAGGCGCCAGGGCAGGGTGGACAGCTGTGGGAAGAAGGCGCGGGCTGACGCGCGGCAGGACGGCCCGTGGGGTCGAATTCATTGGCGATGTTCGCGTTAGGTATGTACACACTGGCCCTGGCAGGCACGCCGGGCTTGGTGAGCCTTGCCTGTCGGGGGGGAAGCGCTTTTCAGACTTTCCGTGAAGGTCGTTGTCTCATTCCGTTCGACCTCGAACCGGTGAGCCCTTGCGGGACGGTGTTCCGGTGTTTGGCGTGAGGTTGGCCGGGATTTCGCCCCGGCGGGCGACCTCCTTTCTTGCTTCGCCAAGAAAGGAGGCAAAGAAGGCGACCCGCCACCCCCGGTCGGCCTGCGGCCGACTGCCCTGAGCTGCTCCCAGCAGGCGGCCGGCGCGGAACGGGCTTTTCGGATGCACCGAGCCCCTGCGGAAATTGAGTCGGGCACTGGCCGTTGAGCACCTGCATTTCCTCTCCCCTCTGGCGTGCCGACTGGAGGTGATGACGGGCGGAAAAAGGGCTTCGCATG
>NZ_JBIJDC010000195.1:0-3014 GCF_044344315.1 Zoogloea sp.
CAACTGGCTGTGGCAGGTCAAGTTCTTCTCCTCCAAGACCGTCACCCACGTGGTGGACAAGATGCTCCACGCCTGCGGCGGCACCGGCTACAAGCCGGCCCTGGGCATCGAGCGCCTGCTCCGCGACGGCAAGGCCGGCTGGGTGATGGGCCCCACCAACGAGGTGCTGCGCCAGTTCGTCGGCAAGTCGGCTCTGCTCGGCTTCGAGGTGCTGGACTACTGGAACCAGTCGGTGAACCAGCGCGTGCTGTCCAACGAGCTGAAGAAGATGAGCAAGGAAGAGAAGGCCGCCTTCGCCACCAAGCTCCTCGCCGAAGCCCAGGCCTGAGCACGGGAGCCCGCCATGCAAGCCGCCCTCCACCAGCCTGCCCCGGTGTCTGCCGCGGCGCCCACCCACCGGGCGCCGTTTGAAGGACGCCTGTTCCGCCGGGCCCTTGGCCTGTTTCCCACCGGCGTCACCATCGTCACCACCTGGGACGAAATGGGGCGGCCGGTGGGGGCCACCGTAAGCTCTTTCAACTCCGTGTCCATCGACCCGCCGCTGGTGCTCTTCAGCCTGGCGCGCAGCAGCGCCTGCTGCGACACCTTTGCCGCCGGCGGGCCGCTGGCCATCCACGTGCTCGACGCCGGCCAGGCGGAACTCTCCAACCGCTTCGCCTGGGGCGGCGGCGACAAGTGGGCCGACCTGGACTACGCCACCGGCGAGCACGGGGCGCCGGTTTTCGACAGCGCCCTGGCCACCTTCGAATGCGTGCCCTTCGCCCAGTACCCGGGCGGAGACCACATCATCTTCGTGGCCGAGGTGCGCCAGATGCGCTTTCAGGACGGCGAGCCGCTGGTATTCTGCGCCGGCGGCTACCGTCAGCTGATGGAAAAGGAGACCCGCGCGTGAATGCGATCCTGCCCGGCCCTCTCGCCGCCACACCCGACGCCGTCGAGCCGGAGGGCGACCCCTTCCTGCTCGCCGCCGAGGCGCCCCGAACCTGCGCCCAGGTCTTCCCCGAGCCGCTGGCGGTGATCCGCGTGGCCGCCGCCACGGCCCGGGCCTTCGTGGTGAAGGCCGGGCAGTTCATCCAGGTCATCGACGTGGAGGGGCGGCAATGTTCCGACCTGCTGGCCTTCGACGCCGTGGCCCTGGAGGCCGGAGACGAATGGGGCCTCGACCCCACCGTGACCCGCACCCTGGCCGGCGCCGCCTACCCGCAGCCCGGCCTGCACGCCAAATACTTCGACGCCCGCATGCAGCCCCTGCTCGAAACCGTGCAGGACACCGTCGGTCGCCACGATGCCTTTGCCCTGGCCTGCACCAGCAAGTACTACGACGACCTGGGCTTTCCCGGTCACGCCAATTGCAGCGACAACTTCAACGCGGCGCTGGAGGGCTTTGGCATCCGCCCGCGGGTGGGCTGGCCGGCCATCAACTTCTTCTACAACACCTTCATCCAGCCCTGCGGCAGCCTGGGTTTTGCCGAACCCTGGTCGAAGCCCGGCGACTACGTGCTGCTGCGCGCCATGAAGGATCTGGTGGTGGCGGTGTCGTCCTGCGCCGATGACATCGACCCCGCCAACGCCTGGCAGCCCACCGACATCGAGGCGCGCATCTACGCCGCCGACCACTCCTTCCCCCGCGCGATGGCCCACCGCATGACGCCCGACTCCCCCGCCCGCCTGACCCGCCCGACGGCCTTCGCCCCCGTCACCGAAACCCTCACCCGCGACTTCATCGACTACAAGGGCTTCTGGCTGCCCAGGAGCTTCGTCGGCCACGGCACCCTGGCTGAATACTGGGCCTGCCGCGAGAAGGTGGCGGTCATGGATCTGTCGGCCCTGCGCAAGTTCGATGTTTCCGGCCCCGACGCCGAGGCCCTGCTGCAGAAGGTGCAGACCCGCGACCTGCGCAAGCTCGCCGTCGGCCAGATCGTCTACACCGCCGTGTGCCACGCCCACGGCGGCATGATGGACGACGGCACCGTGTTCCGCATGAGCCGTGACGTCTTCCGCTTTGTCTGCGGGGAGGACACCACCGGCCTGTGGCTGAAGGAGCAGGCCGCCGCCGCCGGCTACAACGTGCACATCCGCGACACCACCGACGCCCTGCACAACCTGGCCGTGCAGGGCCCGAAGAGCCGCGAACTGCTCAGCCGCATGCTGTGGAGCGCCCCCGTCCAGCCCGGAATTGCCGAGCTCGGCTGGTTCCGCTTCACCGCCGCCCGCCTGGGCGGCCCCACCGGCATCCCGGTGGTGGTATCGCGCACCGGCTACACCGGCGAGCTGGGCTTCGAGCTGTGGTGCCACCCCCGCGACGGCGCCGCGGTGTGGACCGCGGTGATGGAAACCGGCGCCCCCCTGGGCATCGTCCCCCTGGGTTTCGACGCCCTCGACATGCTGCGCATCGAAGCCGGCCTGGCCTTCGCCGGCCACGAGTTCTGCGACCAGACCGACCCCTTCGAAGCCGGCATCGGCTTCACCGTGGCCCTCTCCAAGCCCGAAGACTTCATCGGCAAGGCCGCGCTGGAAGAGCGTAAAGCCCACCCCCGCCGCAAACTGGTTGGCCTCGCCATCACCGGCAACGAACCCGCCAGCCACGGCGACGGCATCTACCTGGGCCGCGCCAAGGTCGGCGAAATCACCAGCAGCGTCCGCTCCCCCGTGCTCAACACCCAGATTGCCCTGGCCCGGGTGGACGTGGCCTACTCGGCCCTGGAGACGGCACTGCAGGTGGGGCAACTGGACGGGCATCGCAAGCGGCTGGATGCCACGGTGTGCGCCTTCCCGCACTATGATCCGACCAAGGCGCGGGTGCGGGCCTGATAAACCCCCAGCCCGCCAGAGCATGGACAGGCCGGTGATCAAAGCCCGCGGGCGACTGAAGTCGCCCCTACGGTCCCTCCGGCCGCCGTCGCTGCATCCGGAGCGTCCTTTTCGCTCCATCCATCGGGTGAGCGCACCTGGAAACCTCCGTGTGACGGTCGATTTGGCTGCTATTTGTGGGGGCGACTCGTAGGGGCGACTTC
>NZ_JBIJDC010000041.1:0-34786 GCF_044344315.1 Zoogloea sp.
GTACGCTTTCTTGCCTTCTTCTTTGTCGTACAACAAAGAAGAAGGTCGCCCGCCGGGGCGAGACCCGGCCAATGTGACGTAAGAGAACGGAAAGCCGTCCCGCAAGGGCTCACCGGTTCAAGGTCGAAGGGAGTGAACTGACTACGTTCGCGAAAACTGCGGGAAGCGCTTCCCTCCGACAAGCAAGGCTCTCCAAGCCCGGCGGGCCTGCCGGGGGTCGTATTTACATACCTAACGCGAACATAGCCAATGAACTCGACCCCACCGTTCTCTTGGTAACCGTATCTACAGAGTTGCTTGCCGGCGCCGATAGCAAGGCATGCCTCTCCGGTTGCCGCATATGTCGTCAGCCCTTGCCCGCGTTGGAACATGACCTCCTCGCCCCCTGCGTCCGGCCTGTCTCCGCTCCCTTCTCCGCAAGGGGGAGGGGCTGAGGTGCGCCCCCGTTTCTGGCGTTTTGAGCGGCTTCTCATCGTGGCCGTTATCCTCACCAACCTGGCTGCGATCCTGCTGGCTTGGGCCAGCCTTTCCGAAAGTCGTCAGCGGGCCGAGGAGCTGGCCACTCTGAGCACCCGCAACCTCGTCCAGGTGCTCGACCACAGCCTTGCCAGTGTCGGGCGCACCATTGACGTGACCCTGCGGGCGGTGGTTGATGAGCTGGAGCGGAGCGGGCGCGAAGGGCGCATCCGCGAGTCCGACGAGGTCCTGGCCCTGCTGGCCCGTTACAAGGACTGGCTGCCCGAGACCGAGGCCCTGCGGGTCTATGATGCGGACGGCCGGCCACGGCGGGCGACTCAGACAGGCGCCAAGGCAGAGGGTGGTGAAGCCGGGCGGGACTATTTCAAACACCTCCGGGACGTGCCCCATCCGGGCATGGTGGTGTCACGCCCCTTTTTCGACCAGCGTACCGGCAAGTGGGTGGTGGCCTATGCACGCCGCCTGGATCTGCCGGACGGTCGTTTTGGTGGGGTGGTGGAGGCGACGATAGCCGTTGATTTCATGACCGAGCTGCTGGCCCGACCCCATTTGGGACCGCGAGGCATGGCCATGCTGCGCTACGCGGATGCGGGCTTGATCAGTGTGCATCCGCCGCTGGCTGGGGCGCTCAACGAGATCGGCAACACCGAGATCTCCGACGAGCTGCGCAGCCTGTTGGCCACCGGTGTGACCTCGGGCAGCTATCACTCTCCACGCATGCGTGACGGGGTCGAGCGGATCAATTCGGTGCGCCGGGTGGAGGGGCTGCCTTTTCTGCTTGTGGTTGGGGTGGCCAGCGAAAACTACCTGGTGGCGTGGCGTCGCGATGTGGAATACACCGGGGCTCTGCTGGTCGTGGTCCTGCTGCTCAGCATCGGCGCGGCCCTGCTGATGCGCCGCTATCACCGCCGTCAGCATGCCCATTCGGCGCGCCTCCGGGAGGCCCTGGCAGACCTGCGTGACCGCGACCAGGCTCTGGGCATCACCGAGAGGGTGGGGGGGCTGGGTGTCTTCTCCATTGACCTGCGTACGGGCTTGTCCCACGGATCGGCACAGCTGATGGAGATCTTCGGCGTCCGCCCCGACGAAGATTTCTCCCTGGACGCGTGGCGTGACAGGCTGCACCCGGACGACCGGGCCGAAACCCTGGCACGTTTTGACGCGGGCACGATGCAGGTGGGGCAGTCCTTCGATCATGTTTACCGCTTCATCCGCCTGGATGGGGAGGTGCGTTGGATCCATGGCCTGGCGGGGGCCGAGCGGGATGCGTCCGGCGTGCCCGTACGCATCCACGGTGCAGTGCAGGACGTGACCGACCGGCGGCGCGCCGAAGCCTCGCTGAAGGAAGCCCTCGACGAGTACGAGCGGCTGGTGGCGAGCATTCCGGTGGGGATCTTCAAGCTGCACTGGCGGCCTCCGGAGGTCAGCCGCTTTGCCTACATCAGTCCGCGCTTCTGTGAGCAGTGGGGGCTGGCGGCAGAGGCGGTGCTGGCTGATGCCTGGGTGCCCTACCTCCAGATCCACGAGGATGACCTGACCTCGTTCCAGGCCACTCAGCGCCGGGCCATGTCCAGCCTGACGCCTTTTGAATGGGAGGGGCGGATCCGCGTTGCTGAGCGGGTACGCTGGATTTCCGTGATGGCCCGACCGAGCCCGCAGGCGGACGGCTCGGTGATGTGGGAGGGGGTACAGTCGGATGTGACCGATCGAAAGATCACCGAGATCGCCTTGCGCGAGAGCGAAGAGCATCACCGGCTGCTGCTCCAGCATTCCCCGGTGGGCATCCTCAAGTACGACACCCAGCTCAAGGTGAGTTACTGCAACCAGCAGTTCGCTCAGATCATGACTGCGCCGCTGGAGTACATGCTCCGGCTTGACTGCAATACGCTGAAAGACTCCAGGGTGGTGCCCGCGCTGAGGGATGCCATCGATGGGCACGTCGGCCGCTATGAAGGGCCTTACCACACCACCTACGACGGCCATGATCTCAATATTGCCATGAACTGCGCGCCCCTGCGTGACGAGGCCGGGCAGATCATCGGTGGCATCGCCATTCTCGAGGACATCACTGACCGCGTGCTGAAGGACCGGGAGCTGGCCCGCTACCGGGACAGCCTGGAGGATCTGGTGGCCGAGCGTACCGCCGACCTGGTGGCGGCCCGTGCCGAGGCCGAGCGTCTGGCCCGGGTCAAGAGCGAGTTCCTGGCCAACATGAGTCACGAGATCCGCACGCCTCTCAACGGTGTGCTGGGTCTGGCCCATATCGGCTTCCGCGAGAGCCGCGGTCGCGACAAGGCGCGGGACACCTTTGCCCGCATCCTGTCCTCGGGCCAGCTCTTGCTGGGCATCATCAATGACATCCTCGACTTCTCGAAGATCGAGGCGGGCAAGCTGCGCATCGAGGCCATTCCGGTGGATCTGGCCAAAGTCATCGGCGACACCCTGGGCCTGATGGAGGACCGCGCCCAGGCCAAGGGCCTGACGCTGCGTTTCCAGCGGCTTTCACCCTTGCCCGAGTCCTGCATCACCGATCCCCTGCGGGTCGGGCAGGTGCTGCTCAACCTGCTCTCCAATGCCATCAAGTTTACCGAGCAGGGCAGCGTGACCCTGGCGGTCGGGCAGGAGGGTGACAGCCTGCTTTTCGAGGTCACCGACACGGGTATCGGCATGAGCGACGAGGAGGTGGCCAAGGTGTTTGCCCCCTTCGAGCAGGCCGATAACTCGACCACCCGCAAGTTTGGCGGCACCGGGCTGGGGCTCACCATCACCCATCGCATCGTCGAGCTGATGGGCGGCACCCTGCGGGCGAGCAGCCGCGCCGGCGAGGGCAGCAGCTTCCAGGTACGCCTGCCCTGCGTGCCCGTGGAGGCTGTGGCCGCCCGCCGCAGCCTGACCGGGCCGGAAACGCCGGAACGTGTCGAGGGCGCCCGGCTGGCCGGCTTGCGTGTGCTGGTGGCAGAGGACAACGAGGTGAACCAGATGGTGCTGGAGGAACTGCTCATCGGCGAAGGTGCCGAGGTCGTCCTGACCGGCAACGGCCAGGAGGCGGTGGACTGCCTGCGCGTGCAGGGGCCGCCGGCCTTTGACGTGGTGCTGATGGATGTACAGATGCCGGTGATGGATGGCTACGCGGCGACCCGCGCCATCCATGCCCTGGCCCCCGACCTGCCGGTGATCGGCCAGACGGCCCACGCCTTTGACGAGGAGCGGGCCCATTGCGTGGCGGCCGGCATGGTCGGCCACCTGGCCAAGCCCATCGACCCGGAGGAGATGGTGCGGGTCATCCTGCACCACACCACCGGCCGGGTACCGGGCTAGCGCTGCCCGATCTGCGCGCCGCTGAACAGGTCGGCCTGCCCCCGCGGCTGGCAACGCCAGAACTGCGGTGCGGCGTCCACCCGGGCGCCCAGCCTGGCGGCCGCATGCCAGGGCCAGCGCGGCTCGTAGAGCATGGCCCGGGCCACGCCCACCAGGTCGGCCTGGCCGGTGGCGACGATGGCCTCGGCCTGCTCCGCTTCGGTGATCAGGCCCACGGCGATGGTCGGTAGCCCGGTCTCTGCGCGGATGCGCTCGGCAAAGGGCAGCTGGTAGCCGGGGCCGAGGGCGATCTTCTGCAGGGGCGAGAGGCCCCCCGTGGACACGTGGATGAAGTCGCAGCCCCGCGCCTTGAGCGCCTCGGCCAGTACCACGCTCTGCTCCAGATCCCAGCCGCCCTCCACCCAGTCGGTGGCCGAGATGCGCATGCCCACCGGCTTGCCGGCGGGGAAGGCGGCGCGTACCGCGTCGAAGACTTCCAGCGGAAAGCGCAGGCGATTCTCCAGGCTGCCGCCGTAGGCATCGTCGCGCTGATTGGCCAGGGGCGACAGGAACTCATGCAGCAGATAGCCATGGGCGCCGTGCACCTCGACGGCGTCCAGGCCGATGTGCGCGGCGCGGCGGGCGGCGGCCACGAAGGCCTCGCGGATACGCCGCAGCCCCGCCGCATCCAAGGCCAGGGGCGCGCGTTCGCCGGAGGCGTAGGCCAGGCCCGATGGGGCGGCCGTCTCCCAGCCCCCGTCGGCCAGGGGGATCAGCTGGCCGCCCTCCCAGGGCACATGGCTGGAGGCCTTGCGCCCGGCATGGGCCAGCTGCACCGCTACCGGCATGGCCGAATAGCGGCGAATGGATTCCAGCACCCCGGCGAGGGCGGCGGCGTTGTCGTCCGACCACAGGCCCAGGTCGGCCGGCGAGATGCGCCCGATGGCTTCGACGGCGGTGGCCTCGATGATCAGCAGGCCGGCACCGGACAGGGCCAGGTTGCCCAGGTGGATGCGGTGCCAGTCGGTGGCATTGCCCCTGTCAGCCGAGTACTGGCACATGGGGGGAATGACGATGCGGTTGGCGAGGTGCAGATCGCCGAGGGTGTAGGGCGAGAACAGCACGGGTTCGGATGCAGCTTTGGGGGCAGACATGGGCGGGGCTCCGGCGGAGGGCTGAAGCCCCGGATGATAGCGGCGCCTTAGCGCATCTCGAAGGCTTCCTGGTGAAAGCGCGGCCGCCGGCCCAGGCTGGCCAGCTCGCCGCGCAGGGAATCGGCCAGCCCGCCGGGGCCACAGAACCAGATCTCCGCCTGGCGTGTGTCACCCAGCGCTGCGGCGCCGAGGCGTTCGCCCTGCTGGGCGCCATGGATGTGCAGGCTTACCCCGGGCAGGCCGGCGCACAGGTTCTCGAGGCGGGCGACGAAGGGGTCAGCGGCCCGGTCGCGGGTGCAGTAGTGCAGCGCTGCCGGCGGGACGTCGGCGGCGGGCCGGCCCTGCAGGGCCTCCAGCCAGGCCAGGAAGGGGGTGATGCCGATGCCCCCGGCAATCCAGATCTGGCGGGCATCGGGGCGGCAGCGGGCCAGATCGAAGCGGCCGTAGGGGCCTTCGACCTGGACTTTCTGCCCGGGCTTCAGCCGTCCTGCGAGCTTGCGGGTGTAGTCGCCCAGGGCCTTGATCTGGAAGTCCACGGTGTGGTCGCCCCGGTCGGCGCTGGCCAGGGTGAAGGGGTGGGCGCCTTCCCGCGGGTCGAAGGTGACGAAGGCGAACTGCCCAGGGCGATGGCCCGGCCAGGTGTTCAGACGGCAGCGCACCCCGGTGACGTCTGGCGTGGTGCTGTCCACGGCAAGGATCTCGCCGGTGGTCCGGCGCGCCCGGCCGATGCCGCCGAGCAGGGCGCGCAGGGCGCCATAAGCCCCGACCACCAGCAGCACGGCGAGCAGCGCGCCGACAGGCTGGGTCCAGTAGTCCCGCGGGGCCAGCATGGCGGCGTGGAAGCCCAGGGCCAGGTAGAGCAGGGGCATGGCCTTGTGCAGGAGCTGCCAGGCCCGGTAGGGAAAGCGCTTCCACAGGGAGATCACCAGCATGGCCAGGGCGAAGTAGATGGCCCATTCGCCCAGGTCCTTGGCCAGGTCGCGGAGGACCTCGGCCAGCCCGGTGAACTTCTCCTTGGGGACCCGGCCTTCCCGGCCGATGGTGGACTTCAGGATGTCGCCGGACATCTCGATCAGCCAGTGGGTGGCGGCGAAGCCGATGGCCAGGATGCCGGCCCACTTGTGGCTGCGGTAGATGCGGTCCATGCCGTCGAGGGGCTTCTCCAGCCAGACCGGGCGGGTGGCCAGCAGCATGCCCAGGGACATCAGGGCGATGGACATCAGGCCGCTCAGGTAGAGCCCCTCCTGGCGGGCCAGCCACAAGGGATGGGCGTCGGGCAACGGCTGGGTGAGGACATCAGCCCCCCAGGCTAGGCCGACGAGAAGAAGCAGGGTGGAAAGCAGGGGTTTCATGATCGCAATCGGGGTGGGTGGGGGCTCAATCGTCGTACTGTCCGCGCTCGGCGTCGGCGTGGCAGGCCACGCAGTTGGCGCGGGTGCGCACATTCTTGTGGCGCCACTCCCGGTCCGAGACTTCCCGGTGCTCGCGCACCCACTTGGGCAGCTCGGTGATGCGCAGGGGCGTGTCGCTGGCGGCCAGGCCGCGCAGCAGCTTGCGGGTGTAGGGCTGGCCGGCCTTGTCCGCCGAGTTGGCAACAAGGTAGTCGGTGATGCGGGCGGCCACCTCAGGGGCCACGCTGGCGTCATCGCCGAAATGGTTCTTCAGATCGCCCATCATGCGTTGCCAGGAACGGGCCGGCAGCATGGCGGGGGCGAAGGCCAGGTGGCAGGCGCCGCATTCCTCCTTCACCACCGGGTCGGAAACCGGCGGAAAATAGTGGCCACCGCCAGCCTGGGCCCGGCCCAGGACGAGGGCCGAGACGGCGACGATGACGAGGCACAGGGCCAGGGGGCGAACAGGCGTTTTCATGGGGATTCCTTTCTGAGCGGAGGGCAGGGCTTACTGGCTGAACATGAAGCTGAGCCAGTCGCCCTTTTCCCGGGGGGTACATTCCCGGCCGAGCACGTCCCGGCAGTTGCGGGTGAACCACTTGTCCACCTTGGCGGCGTCGCTGTAGCGGGATGGGCTGAGGGACAGGGCCATGGGTTCCACGGCCTTGCCGGCCGGGGTACGGCCACTGCTGCGCGGGGTGGCCCCGTGGCAGGCGGTGCACGCCGGGGTGTCGGCCTTGCCGCCGGCGAAGGCCTGGGTGTGCAGGGTCTGGCCGCGGGCAGCGGAGAAGCCGGTGAAGGCCGGGTCGGCGGCCCGGGCGGCGCTGTCCAGGCTGCGCAGGATGTCGTCCCGCGGGGCGGCGCTGGCGCTGCCGCACAGGAGCACGGAAAGGGTCAGCAAGCTGGTCAGGGCGGTGGCGGAGGCGGTTTTCATGGGTGAGGCCCTCGTGGGATCGGTATGGGCCCTACTATGGGCCGCCCATGCTGAACCCCGCCTTAAGCCGCCGTTCATCCGGCGTTCACCTTGCCGGGGCTACAAGGAGGCGTGTTGAACCCCACTGGAAGGAAGCCGCCATGACTGGCAGACATTCATCACAACGCGGCGCTGGCCGCCGGGCCTTGGCCCTTGGCGCGCTGCTGCTGGCCCTCGGCGCGGGCGCCAGCCTGGCCGGGGACGATCACGATCACGAGCGCGCCCGTCGCGCCCTGGAGGCCGGAGAGGTTCTGCCCCTGCGCACGATCCTTGAGCGCATCGAGCGCGACCATCCAGGCCAGGCGGTGGACGTGGAACTGGAGCGCGACGCCCTGCGCGGGCGCTGGATCTACGAGATCAAGCTGCTGCAGAGCGGCGGGGCCCTGATCAAGCTCAAGGTCGACGCCCGGGACGCCACCGTGCTGGGGCGCAAGGGCGCCAGCCGTTCGGGAGACTAGGCACGATGCGCATCCTGGTCGTGGAAGACGAACCCACCCTGCAGGCCCAGCTGGCCACCGCGCTGACGGCCGCCAGCCATGCGGTGGACTGCGCCGGCAACGGGGTGGACGGGCACTACATGGGGGAATCGGGTGCCTATGACGCCGTGGTTCTGGACCTGGGCCTGCCCGGGCTGGACGGCATCAGCGTGCTGCGCAAGTGGCGCGGGGCCGGCCGCAACATGCCGGTGCTGATCCTCACCGCCCGCGATGGCTGGCACGAGAAGGTGGCCGGCATCGACGCCGGGGCCGACGACTACCTGACCAAGCCCTTCCACATGGAAGAGCTGCTGGCCCGGCTGCGCGCCCTGATCCGCCGCGCCGGCGGCCATGCCAGCGCCGAGCTGGCCTGTGGCCCGCTGGTGGTGGACACCCGCAACGGCCGCGCCACCGTCGACGGTCAGGCCCTCAGCCTCACCGGCCACGAGTACCGGGTGCTGGCCTACCTGATCCACCACCGGGACGAGGTGATCTCCCGTGCCGACCTGGTGGAGCACATCTACGCCCAGGACTTCGACCGGGACTCGAACACCGTCGAGGTCTTCATTGCCCGTCTGCGCAAGAAGCTGCCTGCGGGCCTCATCGAGACCGTGCGTGGCCTCGGCTATCGCCTGACGACGCCCCCATGACGGACCCTGTCCGCAGCACTCGCCGCGGCTCCCTGCGCCTGCGCCTGCTGGCCGGCACCCTGGTGTGGATCGCGGTATCCATCATCCTGGCCGGCTGGGGGCTTGGCGACCTGTTCCGCAGCCATGTCCAGGCCCAGTTCCAGGCCGAGCTGACGACCCACCTGGACCAGCTCACGGCCCAGCTGACCCTCGCCGATGACGGGCGGGTGCAGCTGTCCCAGCCCCTCAGCGACCCCCGTCTGGGGCGCCCCTACTCGGGCCTGTACTGGCAGGTGGACAGGCTCGATGGGGCAGCCCCGCGCCCGGGCGCGCTGCGCTCCCGCTCCCTGTGGGACCAGGTGCTGACAGCCCCGGCGGCCTCGCCGGTGGACGGCGATATCCGCAGTCACCGCATCCCGGGCCCCGAGGGCAAGGGGCTGGGCATGATCGAGCGCAGCGTGCGCATCGACGATCCGGGCGGCGGCCCGCCCCATCGCTTGCGGCTCATCGTCGCCGCCGACGAGAGCCTGATGGAGGCGCCCGTGTCGCGCTTCCGGGGCGTGTTGTGGCTGGCCCTGGGCGGGCTCGGTGCCGGCCTGGTGGTGGCGGCCCTGGTGCAGGTGTTCGTCGGCCTGGCCCCCCTGCGCAGCCTGCGGGCGGCCCTGGGGAAGGTGCGCAGCGGCGACACCCAGCGCCTGGAGGGGGCCTTTCCCGCCGAGATCACGCCCCTGATCGACGAGTTCAACAGCGTGCTGGCCCATGACGCCGAGGTGGTGGAACGCGCCCGCACCCAGGCCGGCAACCTCGCCCATGCCCTCAAGACGCCCCTCAGCGTGCTGGCCAACGCCGCCCATGCGGCCGCGCCGGGCGACCCCCTGGCGGCCCTGGTGAGGGACCAGGTGGCCGCTGCCCGGCGCCAGGTGGATTACCACCTCAGCCGGGCCCAGGCCGCCGCCCGCCTGCCCGGTGCGCGCTGCGCGCTGGCCCCGGTGGTCGATGGCCTGGTGCGCACCATGCAGCGCATCCACGCGGAACGCCGGCTGAGCCTGGTGGTGGCGCCCATGGACGCGGTGCCGGCCTTCCGGGGGGAGGCCCAGGACCTGCAGGAGATGCTCGGCAACCTCCTCGACAATGCCTGCAAATGGGCCGGCGCACGGATCGAGGTGCGGGCCCGCGGCGAGGGGGCGCAGCTGTGCATCACCATTGATGATGACGGCGCCGGCCTGGCCCCAGAGCAGCGCGCCGCCGTGCTGCAGCGGGGCGTGCGGGCCGACGAGCAGGTGCCCGGCACGGGCCTGGGCCTGGCCATCGTGGACGACCTGGCGCGCCTCTACGGCGGCAGTGTGTGTCTCGACGCCTCGCCCCTGGGGGGCGTGCGCGCCACCTTGAGCCTGCCAGCCGCGGGCTTACCGGGGCTATAGTAATTTCGTATCGACTTCATTCCATCAATCAATTAGACCAATTCCCCGGGGTTTTCTAATATTCGTTCTGTCTTCTCCAGATCCATTCAGACAACCACTTGGGAGCGCATCACATGGCCATCATCAACAGTACCGTCAAACCCTTTGCTGCCACCGCCTACCTCAACGGCAAGTTCGTCCCCGTGACCGACGCCGACCTGAAGGGCAAGTGGTCCATCTTCTTCTTCTACCCGGCCGACTTCACCTTCGTGTGCCCCACCGAACTGGGCGACATGGCCGACCTGTACCCGGAATTCCAGAAGATCGGCGTGGAGGTGTACTCCGTGTCCACCGACACCCACTTCACCCACAAGGCCTGGCACGATGCCTCCGATACCATCAAGAAAATCGCTTACCCGATGATCGGCGACCCTACCGGCGCCATCACCCGCGGCTTCGACGTGATGATCGAGGAAGAGGGTCTGGCACTCCGCGGCACCTTCGTGGTCGATCCGGAAGGCCGCATCAAGGTGGCCGAGATCCACGACCTGGGCATCGGCCGTGACGCCACCGAGCTGCTGCGCAAGGTGAAGGCCGCCCAGTACGTGGCCACCCACCCGGGCGAGGTGTGTCCGGCCAAGTGGCAGGAAGGCGATGCCACCCTGGCCCCGTCCCTGGACCTGGTCGGCAAGATCTGACCCACCGGATTCCGGCGTCAGGCGCTTTCCCTGAGAGCGCCTGGCGACGCGATTCAACCTGAATCCCCGCTTACTGAAAGGACACGACCATGCTTGACGCCAACATCAAGACCCAGCTCAAGGCCTACCTCGAGAAGCTCCAGCGCCCCATCGAGCTCGTCGCCTCCCTCGACGACAGCCCCAAGGCCCAGGAACTGCGCGAGCTGCTCACCGACATCGCCGAACTCTCCCCCAAGGTGGCCCTGCGCGAGAACGGCAAGCACGCCCTGCGTCCGTCCTTCGGCGTGGCCGAGCCGGGCGAGGCGCCGCGCATCCACTTTGCCGGCATCCCCATGGGGCATGAGTTCACCTCCCTGGTGCTGGCCCTGCTGCAGACCGGCGGCCATCCGCCCAAGGTGGATCAGGGCGTGATCGACCAGATCAAGGCCCTCACCGGCCGCTTCGAGTTCGAGACCTTCATCTCCCTGTCCTGCCACAACTGCCCGGACGTGGTGCAGGCCCTCAACCTGATGGCCGTGCTCAACCCCGGCGTGAGCAGCACCATGATCGACGGGGCCCTGTTCCAGGATCTGGTCAATGAACGCAAGATCATGGCCGTGCCCACGGTGTCCCTCAACGGCGAGGCCTTCGGCCAGGGCCGCATGACCATCGAGGAGATCCTCGCCAAGGTGGATACCGGCGCCTCCGCCCGGGCCGCCGAGGAGATCGGCAAAAAGGAAGACTTCGATGTGCTCGTCGTCGGTGGCGGCCCGGCCGGCGCTGCAGCAGCCATCTACGCCGCCCGCAAGGGCATCCGCACCGGCATCGTCGCCGAGCGCTTCGGCGGCCAGGTGATGGATACCCTCGGCATCGAGAACTTCATCTCCGTGAAGGAGACCGAAGGGCCCAAGCTCGTCGCGGCGCTGGAGCAGCACGTCAAGCAGTACGAGGTTGACCTGATGAACCTCCAGAAGGCCACCAAGCTGGTGGCGGGGGACCGGATCGAGATCCAGCTCGAGAACGGCGCGACCCTGCGCAGCAAGTCGGTGATCCTGTCCACCGGGGCCCGCTGGCGCGAGATGAACGTGCCCGGCGAGAAGGAGTACAAGGCCAAGGGCGTGTGCTTCTGCCCCCACTGCGACGGCCCCCTGTTCAAGGGCAAGCGCGTGGCGGTGATCGGCGGTGGCAACTCGGGTGTCGAGGCCGCCATCGATCTGGCCGGTATCGTCTCTCACGTCACCCTGCTTGAGTTTGCCGACACCCTGCGCGCCGACGCGGTATTGCAGAAGAAGCTCAATAGCCTGCCCAACGTCACGGTGATCAAGTCGGCCCTGACCACCGAAGTGATCGGCGACGGTCAGAAGGTGACCGGCATCCGCTACAAGGACCGGGTCAGTGGCGCGGAAAAGCTCGTCGAGCTTGAAGGCATCTTCGTGCAGATCGGCCTGTTGCCCAACACCGACTGGTTGAAGGGTACCGTCGAGCTGTCCGATCGGGGCGAGGTCATCATCGACGCCAAGGGCGCCACCTCGGTGCCGGGGGTGTTTGCCGCGGGCGACTGCACCACCGTGCCCTACAAGCAGATCATCATCGCCATGGGGGCGGGTGCCACGGCCTCCCTGAGCGCCTTTGATCACCTCATCCGCAGCTCGGCCCCGGCCTGAGCGTGTCTGAGTGAAGCTGGAAACCCGCCCCTGTGGCGGGTTTCTGCCGTTCGTGTGCTCGGCTGCAGCGCCTGGCGATCGCAGCACACGCAGCGTGAGGCGTGATGAAATTGTCGGGCTCTCCCATTTCTGGCTCAAGTTGCCGGCTCGCCGAACCGTAGGCACTGGATGATGACGTACGGCAGGTAGCGGGAAACACCGTGTCGGCAGAAGCGGAGAGCCCAAGATGGAAGTTGTCCAGACCAAGAACCCCATGTCCCCGCCGGATGCGATGGCCGCCACGATCCTGGTGGTGGACGATTCGCGCATCAACCTCAAGGCCGTGAGCCGCATGCTGGTCGGACACTTTCGTGTGCTCACGGCGGAGTCCGGCCCGGCGGCCCTGGCGATTGCCGCCGGAACGCCACGGCCCGATCTGATTCTCCTGGACGTGATGATGCCGGAGATGGACGGCTACGAAGTCATGGAGCGTCTGCGTGCTGACGACGCCACCCGGGCCATTCCGGTGATCTTCGTGACCGCCCGGGTGACCGACGAGGATGAGCAGCACGGCCTGTCCCTCGGTGCCGCCGACTACATCACCAAACCCTTCAGCCCGGCCATCCTGCTGGCGCGCATCCGCAACCATTTGCAACTGAAGCGCGCCCAGGACGCCCTGCGCGACCACAACGCCAACCTGGAGGCCAGCGTTACCGAACGGACCGCGGCCCTGCGCGCGGTGCTCGACAGTGCCGACCAGCTCATTGCCATGATCAGCCCCGAAGGCGGGATCCTGGCCATCAATCGCATTGGTGCCGAACAGTTCCGGGCCACTCCGGCCAGGTTGTATGGGCGCAATCTCTTCGATCTGCTGCCCCCGGAGTTCGGCATCCCGGTTTCCGATCAGATCGCCGAGGTGATCCGCACCGCCCGCACCGGTGAAGTGGATGCCGCCTGGGAGGATCGCATCTTCCACGTTACCGTCTATCCGGTGCCCGGCCTGCCCCTGCGGGTGGTGGTGTATGCCAGCGACGTGACCGACCAGGTTGCCGCCGAGGCCGACCTGCGCAAGGAGCGGGAGCAGCTGGCCACCTCCCTGGCCCATCAGCGGGAGCTCAACCGCAAGCTCGAAGAGGCCCAGAACCAGCTCCTCCAGTCAGAGAAGATGGCCTCCCTTGGCCAGCTTGCCGCCGGTGTTGCCCACGAACTCAACAACCCCATCGGCTTCGTCCGCTCCAACGTGAGCACGCTGGAAGGCTACCTGGGCGGCATTCTCGAGATCATCGCCGCCTATGACGAACATACAGCCGGCGCCCTCGCTCCGGAGGCCGCCGCAGCCCTCGTCGAGTTGAAGCGGAAGAAGGATTTCGATTTTCTCAGGGAAGACGTCTTCCTGCTTCTGGCCGAATCCAAGGACGGTCTTTTCCGGGTCCAGGAGATCGTGCAGAACCTGAAGGACTTCTCCCGCGTGGGTGAGACCGGCTGGGGTTGGGCCGACATTCATGCGTGCATCGACTCGACCCTCAACATCATCTGGAACGAGCTCAAGTACAAGTGCACCGTGGTCAAGCATTACGACCCGACCCTGCCCCAGGTGTGCTGCATCGCCTCTCAGCTCAACCAGGTGTTCATGAACCTGCTGGTCAATGCCGGCCATGCCATCGCCGACAAGGGCGAGATCACCATCTCCACCTGCCATGGGTCGGACGGCATGGCCTACATCGCCATCAGCGATACCGGTGTCGGCATTCCCGATGAGAACCTGCCCCACCTCTTCGAGCCATTCTTTACCACCAAGCCCGTCGGCAAGGGCACCGGCCTGGGGCTCTCCATCGCCTACGGCATCATCGGCAGGCATCACGGCAGCATCAACGTGCACAGCGTGGTGGGGCAGGGCACCACCTTCACCGTGAATCTGCCCATCGCACGGGTGGAAGAGGGCAGTGCCGAGGCGACACCCGAAACCACGGTGCACTAAGTGCGTCAGTCCGGCGCCTTGTAAACCAGTACCTTCAGCGCTCGCTCGTCAGACACATCGGCAAACGCCGGCGGGTTGGGCAGCCGCTGCAGGAAGTCAAAGCCCGGCGCCTGCTCCCGCATCGCGTCCTGCAGAAAGGCGACGCCGAGCTTGGGGGAGTTGAGGCACAGCAGTGCATGCCCACCCGGTGCCACCAGGTCGGGCAGGCGGCGCATCAGGCGAGCGTAGTCCTTTTCGGCAATGAAGCTGCCCTTCTGGTAGCTGGGTGGGTCGAGGATGATCAGGTCGTAGGGGCCGCCGCGGGTGATCTTGCCCCAGGACGCAAAGATGTCATGGGGCAGGAAGCCCGCCCCGCCGTTGATCCCGTTGAGCAGGTGGTTGCGCTTGCCGATGGCCAGGGCACCGTCGGCCATGTCCATGTTGGTCACCTGCCGCGCCCCGCCCAGCAGGGCCACCACCGAGAAGGAGCAGGTGTAGGCGAAGAGGTTGAGCACCTTCAGCCCGGGCCGGGCGGCCATGTACTCGCGCACCCAGCGCCGGCCTTCTGCCATGTCCAGGAAGAAGCCATGGTTCAGGCCGCGCAGCAGATGCACGGCAAACCGGGCGCCGTTCTCGGTGATCACATGGGGATCGGGCACGCTGCCCGCCATCAGGCGTGTCTCGGCCCGGGCTTCAAAGCGGTACTGGTAGACCCAGTTCAGGGCTTCGCCGGGGTTGATTTCGGCCCAGCGGGCTTTCAGCGCGGCGTCGATGGTGATCAGCTCGGCCTCCGTGGCCAGCTGAAAGCTGGTCAGCACCCACACGGGGGGAAAGGCGTCCAGCGTCCACTGCTCACACCCGGGATACATCCCGCCGCGGCCGTGGAACACGCGCTGGGCGTCGGTGGGCAGGGGCAGGGTGGCGATGGCATCAAGGAGGGCTTGCATGGGGCGCGCGGCGTTGGATGAGCGGCCCGCAATGTACCAGACAAGCCCGCCGGCCAACCCCGGGCCCGGCGGGGCGGTAGCCGACTCCGGCTAATGTTCCCGGCCCGCTGGTCGTTATCTTGCTGACCTTATGTAGCGGCCCGCCTTCTCTGGCGGCTTTGAGGAACACGCATGAAAAAGCTGACGATCGGCAAGCGCCTGGCGCTGGGTTTCGGGTTTGTCCTCGCCCTGGGCATCTCCGTTGCCGGCATTGCCTTGTACAACCTGTTTGAGCTGCGGCAGCAGTTCGGCGACTACGAAAACAGGATGCTGGTGCGCGAGCGTCTGGCTTTCCGTGGCCAGGTGGAGCTCGGTAACGCCATCCATTACTTCAAGAACAGCGTGTTGCGCGGGGGGAGCGACTACCCGGCCAAGTTCGTGACCAGCATGGACGCCATCGACAAGGTGGTGCAGGACTATAGGGCGGTTGGCCCCCTGTCGCCCGACGCGGACGCGGCGCTGGGCGAGATCGGGGCCGGCGGGCAGAAGTATCGGGCGGTGATCAACCGGGTTGTTGAACTGAAGGCGAGCGGTGCCTCGGTGACCGACGTGGACAAGTCCATCGCCGGCGCCGACAAACCCATCGGCGCGGCCCTTGGCAGACTGCTTACCCTGCAGGCCAGCGAAACCCGGGCTGCTCGGGAGGCCTTTGACGCGGCGGTGTCCCGTGCTGCCCGGACGCTCGGCGTGCTGGCGGCTGGCATGGTGCTGGTGGGCGCCCTGGCCGCGTGGCTGATCAGCAGCAGCGTCAGCCGTCCGCTGGCGCAGGCCGTGGCGATCAGCCAGGCGGTGGCGGCAGGCAGCTTGCCGGAGCACATCGAGATCAATGCCGAGGACGAAACCGGCCAGCTGCTGCAAGCCATGCAGCGCATGGTGGACACCTTCCGGGGTTTTGCCGACGCCCAGCGGGACAACGCCCACCAGCACGAGCTGGGTTTCATCGACCACCAGATCGACGACCAGCGCTTTCCGGGCATCTATGGCGAGATGGCGCGCACGATCAATGCGCTGGTGCAGGCCCATATTGCCGTGAAGATGCGTGTCGTCGATGTGGTCAAGCACTACGCCATCGGCGACCTCTCGGTGGACATGGACCGCATGCCTGGCCAGAAGGCCCAGATCACCGCAGCCATCGATGGGGTCAAGCACAGCTTGCAGGGCATGAGCGGGCAGATCCGCGCCCTGGTGGATGCCGCGGCTGGCGGCAACTTCACCGTGCGTGGTGATGCGGATGCCTTTCAGCACGAATTCAAGGCCATGATCCAGGGGCTTAACCGCTTGATGGACGTCAGTGACCAGGGGCTCGGCGACGTCTCGCGCATCCTCGAGGCCCTTGCCCGGGGCGACCTGACCCAGCAGATGGGCGGCAACTACCAGGGCACCTTCGCGCGCCTGCGGGATGACGCCAACACCACGGTGGCACACCTGCAGACACTGGTGACCGGGCTGCAGGGCGCTGCCCGTTCCATCAACAGCGCCGCCCGGGAAATCGCAGCCGGCAATGCCGATCTCTCCAGCCGTACCGAAGAGCAGGCCAGCAGCCTGGAGGAAACCGCCAGCTCCATGGAGGAGATCAGCGCGACGGTGAAGCAGAACGCCGATAACGCAGAGCGGGCCAGCGCCCTGGCCAGGCAGTCCAGTGACGTGGTGGGTCAGGGCGGCGAGGCGGTCAAGCGGGTGATGGTGACCATGGCCGACATCCGCGAAAGCTCCCGCACCATTTCCGACATCATCGGCGTCATCGACAGCATCGCCTTCCAGACCAACATCCTGGCGCTCAACGCCGCGGTGGAGGCCGCACGGGCCGGCGAGCAGGGTCGCGGCTTCGCCGTCGTCGCCAACGAGGTGCGCCAGCTGGCCCAGCGCAGCGCCGTCGCCGCCCGGGAGATCCGGGAGCTGATCGCCATCTCGGTCGGCCAGGTCGAAGACGGCGCGGCCCTGGCAGATAAAGCCGGCACTGTGATGAATGAGGTGGTGACGGTGTTCGGCCAGGTCACCGAGCTGGTCACCGAAATCAGCGGTGCCAGTCGCGAGCAGAGTCTGGGCATCGAACAGGTGAGCGTCGCCGTCGGCAAGATGGACGAGACCACCCAGCAGAATGCTGCGCTGGTGGAAGAAGCTGCCGCCTCCGCCGAAAGCCTGGAGGTCCAGGCCGAACGCCTGGTCGAAGCCATCTCCCAGTTCAAGCTGCCAAGCAGCACCACCGACCTGCCCGACATGGGCCGGACGGCACCCCTCAGCGTGGTCAGATCGCCAGCGCGCAAGCTGGCCGGCTAGCCTGCCCTGGCGCGGCTCCGGGCCGGTCAGCGTTGCTGAAGCTGCTGCTGCGAGCGGCATGAGGCCGGGAGCTTGTCGCGCTGCTCGTGCAGGCATTGGCGCATGGCGTTGCGATCAGGCGCCTTGCCTTCCGTGGGGCTGCCGCAGCGCTGGCGGACCTGGTCGGCGCAAGCCTGTGCCGTCTCAAGGCTGGTCTTGCAGTCTGCCGATAGCTGATCCCGGTGCTCGCGCAGGCAGGCGAGGATGCGCCCGTCCCCGGGCGTGATGCCCGTGCAGAACTCGGCAAAGTCGGCCCGGCAGGCCTGCTGGGCCGGCTGGGCCTGGACGGCGGGGGCGTGACCCGCGCCGAACACGACCAGCAGCAGGGCCGCCCTCGTGGCCCTTGAATGGAATGCGGGCATGCTCATCACGGTTGGCGGGTGGTGGAACGGCTCATGGTCTGTCCGTTGGGCAGGGTGACGACTGCGTTCGTGGCCTCGGGAGAGCGGTCCACCGCGCGGGAGGCGCTCTGGCCATTGGGGCCCGTGACCGTGCTGGCCACGTGGCCTTCACCGCGCACCGTCTGGCGGCTCATGCTCCGCCCACCGGGGCCGGTGGTGGTGGATGACACATCGCCATGGGCGCGGCTGACCTCACGGGTCATGGTGTGGCCCTGGGGGCCGCTGAAGTGGGTGCTGCGGTCGCGGGCACTGGCGGTCGTGGATAGAGATGACAGCGACAGCAGGACCGCACAGAGGACAAGGCCGGACTGGGTGGTGGCAGTGGTTTTCATGACATGGCTCCTGGAACGTGGATGAAACAGGTGGCGGCTGGGGCGCCTGAGGGGTGTGTCCTGCAGCCTGTGAGGGCTCGTCGGGCACGACTGCATTACAGGCCACGGGCCCGCGTCCGTGCTTGTCGTTGTGCGACGAAACATGTCAGCCTTGAAACATCAGAGGCCGTCACCCCCGGCGCGGCGTAAACTGGATGCCATGCCGGTAGCCCTTTCCCGAGACCTTCTTACTGTCCTGATGGTGGACGACGATGCTGAGCTCTCCGCCATGGTGGCCGAGTTGCTGCAAGCGCATGGGATGCGGGTTCACTGCGCCGGCACGGCCGCCCAGGGCCTCCTCGAACTGAAGCAGATCGAGCCGGATGTGCTGCTGCTGGATCTGATGCTGCCGGATGCCAACGGTCTGGATCTGTGCCGGCGTCTGCGGGAAAGTGGTCACGAGCTGCCTGTGCTCATGCTCACCGCACGAGGGGACCCTTTTGATCGGGTGCTCGGTCTTGAGCTGGGCGCTGACGATTATCTGGGCAAACCCTTCGAGCCACGGGAGCTGGTGGCGCGGGTGCGGGCACTGGTTCGCCGCCAGCAGGCGGTCATGCGCCGTACCCAGCTGCGTTTTGACGGACTGACGCTGGATCTGCTGGCTCGACGGGTGAAGTGCGACGGAGAGCCCCTGGCGCTGACTTCCACCGAATTCAAGCTGCTGCTGGCCTTGGCCAGCCAGCCCGGCGTATGTGTTTCGCGCCAGTCCCTTTCCGCCGCGGTGCAGCCGGGCAACTATGTGCCCATGGATCGCGCAGTAGACGTGCAGGTGGCCCGCCTGCGCAAGAAGCTCTCCGCGGCGCCCGGCGGGCGCGACTGGATCGAGACGGTGCGCGGCGAAGGCTATGTATTCACGGGCAGCCGCTGCTGATGGTGCGATGAAGGGCCGCTGGTTCGACACCCTGTTTGCCCGGATCTTTCTGCTTCAGGTGGGCGTGGCGGTGCTGCTTGTGATCATGCTTACGCTGGTTCTGTTCAGTGACCAGGCGAGTGTGTTCGCCAAGGCAGCGCTGCCTTCCTGGTCTGCCGCGCTGGGGCCTTTGCAGGCGCAACTGCAGCGCGGCGAGACCCTTGCGTTGCCGCAGGGCGTGGACGTGCTGGTGCCGGTGGACCTGGAGCCGGGGCCACCGCCGCAACGCGCCCACTTCATCGAGGCGACCGCCATGGCGCCGCGCTACAACGCCTTGCGCGATGGCTTGCGCGAGCGCGGCATTTTTGTTGGCCGCATGGCGGTCAGTGGCGAGCAGGGAGAATCCATCACCTGGCTGGAGCTCGCGTCGGCGGGCCGGCCCCCTGTCTGGGTGGGCATCCATGGTGCGCTGGAGAACCCTGGCCTGCGCCTGCGCGGTGCTATCGGCCTGGGGCTCGCCGTGGTGGTGTTCCTGCTGGCGGCGGCCTGGCTCAGCCGCATTGTGGCCAGGCCATTGCAGGATCTGCAGCGCAGCGTGAGGACGTTTGCCGAAACCGGAGAACCTCCCCCTGCCCTGGCGCAGCGCGGTCCGGTCGAGCTACGCCAACTGGCCCAGCAGTTCGATGCCTTTGCCGAGCAGCGCGTACAGCAGGACGACGCCCGCGCCATGATGCTGGCAGGCATCTCCCATGACCTGCGCTCACCGCTGGGACGTATCCGCCTGGCCGCCGAACTGCTGCCCGAGGCGCCTGGCGTGGCCGTGCGTCGCGAGAGCATTGTGCGCAACGTGCAACTGGCCGATGAGCTGGTGGGGTCTTTCATCACGCTGGTGCGCACCGCCACCGAAGCGCTTGATGAAGGGGTGGACCTGAATGCCTTGGTGCGCGAGGTGTTGGCGAGCGGCGACCATGCCGACGTGGTGGCCCGCGTGCCGGCGGAAGGCGAAGTCCTGTGGGTCGAACCCGCCTCGCGCATCGTATTGCAGCGCTGCCTGCTCAACCTGCTGGACAACGCTCGCCGCTATGGGCAGCTGCCGCTGGAGGTGGCACTGCAGGCCCAGGACGGCGAGGCGCTGCTGAGCGTGCGCGACCACGGGCCGGGCATACCCCCGGAGCAGCGCGAGACCTTGCTCAAGCCCTTTTTCCGCGGGACGAAGGACCGCGGCCAGCCCGGTACCGGCCTGGGGCTGCCGGTCGTCGAACGTGCCGTGCGCCGCCATGGCGGCCAGATGGCACTGCAGGACGCTGCACCGGGGCTGCGGGTCACGCTGCGCCTGCCGCTGTCGGTCGGGGGCAAGGGGAGCCAGGGCTGACTGAATATTTTACGGCCGCCCACTGAAGGTCCTGCGCATCGTTCCGTTAAGGCAAAAGGAGCGGAAGCGAGACCAAGGGAAGTCATGGTGGTGGAAAAGGAATCGAAGGGCATGCAATTCGTCTGGGACTCCCTGCGCGTTCAGCTGACGCTCGGGGTGCTGATTCTCCAGGCAGTTTGCATCTTTGCAATTTCAATGATTGCCGAAGATCGGCTGAAGAGCAGTTTCCTTGCTCAGTTGGAATCGCAGCAGAAAGGTGACCTGGTTTTTGTCGCCAAGTGGCTTGAGGGCGAAATCAGCGAACGCATCGATGCGCTGCAGACTATCGCGGACCACCTGCCCCCGGAGGACTGGTCGAACAGCCGCACTATCCAGCGTCACCTCGGCAGCCAATCCGGCATATCCCGCTTTTTCGGGCGGGATGTCTATGTGCTTTCCCCGGGCGGGATTCGTGTTGCCGAAGTCCCTGCCCGCCAGCTAATCGGGGCCGACTACCGCAACACGCCCTATCTAGACCGTGCCCTCCACACCAAACGTCCGGTCGTCATGCCTCTCATTGGCCGTTTCTCCGGGCATCCAAACCTGGTATTCGCTGTCCCGTTACTGGACAAATCGGGGAGCGTGGTTGCCGTGATCTGCGGTTCGGACCGCCTCGGCCCCGGCACCCATTTCGACATAGCCGGTTTCACCCGCAGCGGGAGCCTGGGCGGTTACCAGGTCATCGCGCTGACCGAGCGCACCTATGTCGCCCATACCGATGCATCGAAGGTTTTGAAGGACGTGCAGGACGGCGCTGCTGCCTCGCCGCCGGAGCACAGGATCGAGGACGGATTTGAAGGCGCAGGCCGCTCGATCGACGCAGCCGGAGACGAGATCATCTCCCACGCCATGCCCCTCCAGGCGATCAACTGGCGGGTTGTTGCCTATGTGCCTGTAAAGCAGGCGCTGGCCCCGCTGGCCGACCTGACCCAGACCATCTGGATCGGTGCCCTGATGGCCATGCTTGTCACCGGCTTGGTGGTCTGGCGCTTCATGGGCAATCAACTGCGGCCTCTCGAAAGCGGCGCGACTCAGATCATCAATGCCCTGCCGCGCATGGCGCCGGCAAAACTGCCAGAAACCGGGCGCCGTGAGATCCGCGTTTTTCTCCATCATTTCAACCAGCTCTACCAGGTCATCCAGGAGCAGCTTCTCGCCTTGCAGCAGGAGCGGGACAGCCTGGAGGTCATGGTCGACAAGCGAACGGCGGCGCTGGCCAGCACCGAGCGCTTCACCAGGGCGATTGCCGATGCGCTTCCCGGCATGATTGTCTATTGGGACTCCCACCTGCAGAACCGTTTCGCCAACCGCGCCTTCCTCGACTGGTTCGAAAAGACACCCGATCAAATTGAAGGCATCGGCATGGCCGAACTCCTGGGGGAGGACGACTATTCGTTCGCCAAAGCCCATATGGACGCCGCTCTCCAGGGCGAGCGGCAATCCTTCGAACGCATCCTGTCGAAACCGGGCATGGCCTGCCGGCATTTCCTGACCCATTACATTCCCGACGGGCCGCCAGGGTCGGTCCGGGGAGTCTTCGTGTTGCTCTACGACATCACCGAGCGCAAGGCCGCCGAGCAGGAAATCCAGAAACAGGCCGACGAACTGGATGACTTGTACAACCACGCCCCCTGTGGCTACCACTCACTTGACGAACATGGTGTCGTCCAGAAAATCAACGATACCGAACTCGACTGGCTCGGCTATACCCGCGACGAGCTCGTAGGCAAGCGGCAGATGGTTGAATTCCTGACACCGTCGGCCGCCGAGACCTTCCGGCAGAACTTTTCAAAGGTCCGTGCCGGCGAGAAACTGCATGAATTGCCGCTGGAACTGGTCGGCAGGAACGGCGATACCCTTCCCGTGCTGCTGTCGGCCTCTGCCGTTGTCGACGATGCCGGACGGTTTGTTTGCTCTCGCTCGGCATTGATCGATTATTCGCAGCTCCGCCGCCAGCAGGAAATGCTGGAGCAGGTGCTGTCGGCATCGCCCATGGCGGTACGCATTGCCCGCGCGGATGACCACCAGATCCTGTTCGTTAACCAGGCATTCTGCAGCCTGGTCCGCCGCAACAAGGATGAAACCAATCACGAGGACGTCAGCCGCTACTACGCCGACCCGCAGGTCTTTGGCGAGATCTACGCCTCCCTGGCGCGGGGCGAGATGGTGCTCAATCGACTGGTCGAGATCTACTTTCCCGAGGATCCGGATGAGTCACACCTCTGGACGCTGGGCTCCTACATGAACATCGACTACGGTGGTAGCCGGGCAGTACTGGCCTGGTTCTTCGATATCACCCGGCTGCAGGAAGCCAAATCGGAAGCGGAGGCCGCCACCAAGGCAAAAAGCGCCTTCCTGGCCAACATGAGCCACGAAATCCGGACGCCGATGAATGCCATCATCGGCATGGCCGAACTGGCCCTGGCCACCGACCTGAACCCCAAGCAGTTCAATTATGTTTCCAAGATCAAGTCGGCCTCGGAAAGCCTGCTGACCATCATCAACGACATTCTCGACTTCTCCAAGATCGAAGCAGGGAAGCTGGAGATGGAAAGTGCCAGCTTCGTGCTGGAAACCGTGTTCGACCGGCTTTCGAGCGTGGTCGCCCTGCGCGCCGAGAACCAGGGGATAGAGCTCTACTACGACATCGACGAAGACGCCCACGTCCTCGAGGGCGACCCGCTCAGGCTGGGGCAGATCCTCGCCAACCTGGTCAGCAATGCCCTGAAATTCTCAACCGGCGGGAATGTCATCGTCAAGGTTCGGACCGCGACGCTGGCCGACCAGGACGTCGAATTGCGTTGCTCGGTGAGTGACGAAGGCATCGGCATGAGCGAAGAGCAACTCGACAGACTCTTCAAGCCATTTACCCAGGCCGACTCTTCGACGACGCGGCGCTTTGGCGGAACCGGCCTCGGCCTTTCCATCTGCCGGCAACTGGTCGAACTGATGGGGGGACGTATCTGGGCTGAAAGTGTGCTGGGCCAGGGAAGCACCTTCCACTTCACCGTCCGGCTCAAATCCCTTAAGGTCGATCGCCGCCTGGGCATTGGCGAGTTTGGAACAAGACTGGCCCAGCAGGCGCAGCGTCCGGTCTTGATCGTCGATGACAATCCCGTTTCCCTCAACATACTTTGCCGCCTGACCAGCCAATTGGGCCTCCAGGCTGAGGTCGCCGCCAGCGGCTACGAAGCCGTCCTGAAAATGAACGCCACCCCGTCGCCCGACTACCTCGCCTGCCTGATCGATTGGCGTATGGCCGGCATGGACGGCATTGAAACCATCCGGCAGATGCGGGCCATCCATGCCAGCCATGGCACGACCGCCCCAAAGATGATCCTGGTCAGCGCCTTCAGCCACCACAGCGAGCTGGATGGCGTGGCTCAAGAGATCGATGGGGTGCTCGCCAAGCCGATCTGCGCCCGCCACCTCTACGTGGAGCTGGCCAACAGCCTGGGCATGCTGAGCGACGAGGCGCCACTGCTGGAACGCCGCAAGGCAGCCACCCAGAACTGGGCGCGCTTCAGCGGAATCGACATCCTTGTCGCAGAGGACGTCGAGATCAATCGCGAAGTGATAGGCGAACTGCTTGCCAATGCAGGCGTGACGGCCCGCTTTGCCGTCAACGGGCAGGACTGCCTGTCGGCGGTATTCGCAAAGCACCCGGACGTCATCCTGATGGACGTGCAGATGCCGGTCATGGACGGCTATACCGCCACCCGGCGTTTGCGGGAGATGGCCGGATATGCGGATCTCCCCATCATCGCCCTGACCGCCAATGCCCTGCTCGAGGAGCGCGACCACTGCCTGCAGGCGGGCATGAACGGGTACGTGCCCAAGCCTGTGCGCATGGAGCATCTCTATGAACAGCTGCTGGCCTGCCTGCCAGACTGGCAAGCAAAAGATCCACTCCAGGATCGAAGGATTCAGTCTGAAGGGGACAACGCACCGGCGGTCGGCACCAACCCGGAGTTCCCCGGCATAGACGTGGCGGTCGGCCTGACGCATGTGCGCCGGCTGCCGCTCTATCTGCGCCTGCTCGCCAAATTCCGCGACACCCACGGCCGCACGTTCGAACCCGACTACCTCCAGGCCCGGGATGCCGACGACTGGGGCACCCAGGTGCGCCTGGCCCACACCCTGAAAGGCACGGCGCGCACCTTGGGCGCCTTCGACCTGGGCGAAGCCGCCGCCAGCCTCGAAGAAGCCGCCATCCGCCACGACCGGGACACCTGCGGCCTGCGCCTGCCCGAAACACTGGCGCAATTACGGGTCGTGATCGACGGCTTGGAGGCGCTCTGAGCGGGCGCGTATGGCCTTGAAGGCCGCAATGGCTTGAAGCGGGTGAAGATCCCACTGATTGCTGATGAAGCGGTCCGGATCGACAATCCCGACGCCGTACGGGGTGAGCAACTCGCTTCAGCTTGGCCGCAGAGCGGCCACGGGTGGCAGAGACGCATGAGCACGTCGCCCCGCCGCTTCAAATTTCAGTGTTCGGTAGCTGCTGCAGGTGCTGACTTGAGCGAACGGCTGCCTATTGCCGAGAATCTTCTGCAATGGAAGTGCAGGCGTCAGCCTATCGCCACTAAAATATTCCCTGAACATCAACAAATAAGCGGCGAGCGCAGAAGAAGACGATGACTCCGGAATCTCTGGCCAGGATCGAGATCGACAGTCGGCTGGAGAAAGCCGGGTGGGTCGTGCAGGATTTGAAGAAGCTCGACCTGTCGGCAGGTCTGGGTGTCGCGGTGCGCGAGTACCCCACCGATGGCGGGCCGGCGGATTACGTGTTGTTTGTTGCCCGACACGCCGTGGGCGTGATCGAAGCGAAAAGAGACAGCGCCGGTGAAAACCTGACCGCCACCGAGGCCCAGACCGAGCGCTATGCCTCCGCCCGGCTCAAATGGCGCAAGGATGACACCTCGCTGCGCTTCCTGTTCGAGGCCACCGGCCAGATCATCCGCTTCACCGACGGCGCCGACCCGGCCCCGAGGTCCCGCGAGATCTTCCATTTCTTCAAACCCGAAACCCTGGCCGAGTGGCTGGCGCAGCCGGACACTCTGCGCGGCCGGCTCGCCGGGCAGATGCCTGCGCTGCCCGAGGAAAACCTGCGTGACTGCCAGATCGGCGCCGTCACCGGGCTGGAACACGCGCTGGCGCTCAACAAGCCCCGCGCCCTGGTGCATATGGCCACCGGCGCGGGCAAGACCTTTACCGCCATCACCTCGGTCTATCGCCTGCTCAAGTTCGGTGGGGCGAAGCGCATCCTGTTTCTGGTGGATACCCGCAATCTCGGCAAGCAGGCCCACCAGGAGTTCATGGCCTACACGCCACCCGACGATGGCCGCAAGTTCACCGAGCTCTACAACGTCCAGCGGCTCGCCTCACCCAGCATCGACCCGCATTCGAAGGTGTGCATCAGCACCATCCAGCGCATGTACGCCATCCTCAGTGGCGAGCCGATCGACGAATCGGCCGAGGATGTCTCGCTCAACGAGGTGCAGCAAACCTCAAAGCAGGAAAAGCTCGTCCGCTACAACCCGGCAGTGCCCGTCGAAACCTTCGATTTCATCATCATCGACGAGTGCCACCGCAGCATCTACAACCTGTGGAAGCAGGTGCTCGACTACTTCGATGCCAGCCTGGTCGGCCTCACCGCCACCCCCGACAAGCGCACCTTCGGCTTCTTCAACGAGAACATCGTCGCCGAATACACCTACGAGCAGTCCGTAGCCGACGGCGTCAACGTCGGCTACGACGTCTACACCATCGAAACCGAGATCACCCAGAAAGGTGCCCAGTTGAAAGCCCGGGAGTGGGTGGACCACCGTGATCGCCAGACCCGCAAGCGGCGTTGGGCCCAGACCGAGGACGACACCGCCTATACCGCCAAGGTACTCGACAGGTCGGTGGTCAACCCGAGCCAGATCCGCAAGGTGATCCAGGCCATGAAGACCGCCGTCGAGACGGAGATCTTCCCAACCCGCAAAGAGACGCCCAAGACGCTCATCTTTGCCAAGACCGACAGCCACGCCGACGACATCATCAACATCGTGCGCGAGGTCTATGGCCAGGGGAACGCCTTCTGCAAGAAGGTCACCTACCGCGCCGAGGAAGACGCCGACAGCGTGCTGAGCAGCTTCCGCAACGACTACAACCCGCGCATCGCCGTGACCGTGGACATGATCGCCACCGGCACCGACGTCAAACCCCTCGAAGTGCTGCTGTTCATGCGCGACGTGCGCAGCAAAGGCTACTACGAACAGATGAAAGGCCGCGGCGTGCGCAGCCTCGATGGCGATGGCCTCCGGCGCGTGAGCAACAGCGCGGACGGTGCCAAAACCCGCTTCGTGCTGATCGACGCCGTGGGCGTGGAGAAATCCCTCAAGACTGAAAGCCGGCAGTTGGAAAAGAAGCCCGGCGTGCCCCTCAAGGACCTGCTGCAAGGCGTGGCCATGGGCAGCCGCGACGACGACACCGTGCTCTCCCTCGCCAACCGCTTGGTGCGCCTCGCCAAGCAGCTCGACGACAAGGCCCGCACCCGCATCGAAATAGCCAGCTGCGGCATCCCGGTGGGGGAGCTGGGCAAGAGCCTGATTGCCGCGCTCGATCCGGACGCCATCGTCGAGGCCGCGCTGGCCGCCGCCAGCGCCGCCGGCATCACCCGTTCCGAAGACACCCTGCTCCCCGCGGAGATCGCGGCTGCCCGCGCCCAGCGCGTGGCCGCCGCCTGTGCGCCCTTCGACAAGCCCGAGCTTCGCGACGAGATCGAAAACGCCCGCCGCGAGCGCGAGCAGATCATCGACCACATCAACGTCGATGAGCTCATCTTCTCGGGCTATGCCGAGCAGGCCGAGGAAGAGGCCAAGGCCGTGATCCAGCGCTTTGCCGACTACATTCAGCAGCACAAGGACGAGATCGCCGCGCTGGACTTCTTCTACCAGCAGCCCTACCAGCGCCGGGCGCTGAGCTTCGAGATGATCGAAGAACTCCATGCTCACCTCGCCAAGCCGCCGCTGATGCTCACCACCGAACGCCTGTGGAGCGCCTACGCCCGCGTGCATGCCAGCCAGGTGAAGGGCACAAACAGCAGGCGCCAACTCACCGACCTGGTCTCGCTGCTGCGCTTTGCGCTGGGGCTGGACGGCGAACTCAGGCCCTTCGCCGACGAGGTGGATAAACGCTTCCAGGCCTGGATCTTCCGTCACAATGCGCGCCGCGCCACTGCCTTCACCCCCGAGCAGACCGAATGGCTGCGGATGATGAAGGACCACATCGCCAGCGCCTGCGCCATCCACCGGGATGACTTCGACTACGCCGAGTTGGCGGACAAGGGCGGGCTGCAGAAAGCCTGGGGGCTGTTTGGCAAGGAACTGGATACGCTGATGGATGAGATGAATGGGGAGCTGGTGGCGTGAGGGAATTGCCGAAGGGGTGGTGTCAGACGACATTGGATTCAGTTGTCGACGTCTTGGATTTCGAGCGCGAACCCATCAACTCATCCGAACGAGAGAGTCGCGTTAGCGGCAAGTCCGAGCGCGACCTCTACCCGTATTACGGTGCAACCGGCCAAGTTGGGCTCATTGACTCTTACCGATCAGAGGGCCAGCGAGTGCTACTCGGTGAAGATGCGGCACCGTTTCTTGACCCGGTGAAAGACAAGGCCTACCTAGCGAACGGGCGCTTCTGGGTCAACAACCACGCCCATGTTCTTGCCGGGGCGGGCGGCCTGATTGACAACCGGTTTCTTTGCCACCAACTCAATCTCGTCGACTATCGCCCGTTCGTTACGGGCTCAACTCGATTGAAGCTCACGAGCGCAGCTATGCGGCAATTGCCTTTGGTCGTTGCCCCAGTCGGCGAACAAACCCGCATCGTCGCCAAACTCGAAGAACTGCTCTCCGACCTCGACGCCGGCGTGGCCGAGCTCAAGGCGGCGCAGAAGAAGCTCGTGCAATACCGCCAATCCTTGCTGAAAGCTGCCGTTGAAGGCGCGCTCACCGCCGATTGGCGCCAGCACAACCACCCCACCGAGACCGGCGCGCAACTGCTCGAGCGCATCCTCACCGAACGCCGCGCCCGCTGGGAGGCCAGGCAACTCGCCAAATTCGAGGAGCAGGGCAAGACGCCGCCGAAGGACTGGCAGAAGAAATATCCCGAGCCAGTGCGGCCGGATACCGCCGACTTGCCGGAGCTGCCGGAAGGGTGGATGTGGGCGAGCGTAGATCAGTTGTCCGAGATTCAAGGGGGTATACAGAAGCAGCCGTCGCGCGCGCCGGTGAAAAACAAGTTTCCATTCCTGCGCGTTGCGAACGTCGCTCGCGGGCGGCTCAAGCTCGACGAGGTGCATGAGATAGAGCTTTTTTCCGGGGAGCTAGACCGGCTTACCTTGCTCGCTGGCGATGTACTGATCGTGGAAGGGAACGGCAGCCTGACGGAAATAGGCCGCTGTGCAGTCTGGGATGGGTCGATCAAGGACGCCGTCTGTCAGAACCATCTCATTCGTGTCCGCCCGATTGGAATGGAAGGTCGATTCTTGGAGAGCTGGCTCAACTCCCTTGGGGGTATAGAGAAATTGACCAAGCTGGCGGCGACAACAAGCGGCTTGTACACGCTCAGCGTTGGGAAGATCGCGAAGGTTCCAGTTCCCGTGCCTCCGCGCGTGGAGCAGTGCAAAGCGATTGAGTCCCTGGCTGAACAACTATCTGGCTTGGAGTTGCAAGAGCAGTCGGTAGGTCTGGCCCTTAAACAATCCGCCGCCCAACGCCAGAACATCCTCCGCACCGCCTTCTCCGGCCAGCTGGTTCCCCAAGACCCCGACGACGAACCCGCAAGCAGGTTGCTCGAACGCATACGCAGCGCACAACAGAATCACCCCCTCTCGGGCAAAAGGAAGAAACCCGTTACCCGATCCTCCAAGGAAACAAGATGCTGACACGCCTCGAAATAGACGGATTCAAGACGTTTGAACGTGAAACGGTCGATCTGACCCCCTTCACGGCGATCATCGGCAGCAACGCGGCGGGCAAGAGCAACCTGTTCGATGCGATTCAGTTGCTCTCCAACCTTGCCACCCGCGATGTGGCGGAGGCGGTAAAGGACATGCGGGGCGAGCCGTTGGAGTTGTTTCGCCAGACGCCCTCCGGGCGCTCTCGCCAGATTCGACTTGCTGCCGAAGTACTGGTCGATCCCGTGGTCCGCGACCCCTGGGGCAGCGAGGTCAAATTGACCCACACCCGAATGCGCTACGAGGTTACGCTGGAGCGACGCGAGACCCGCCCCGGCATCGAACGCATCCAGGTCGCCCATGAAGCCGTCTTGCCCATTCTGCGCAAGGAGGATTGCTGGGCGAAAGCCATGCGCCCGTCGGCAGCATTCCGCTCGGCCTATCTCAAGTATGTGCGCAGCAAGCCTTGGCTGACGACCGAAGAGCGACCGGAGGGCCTGACTTTCGATATCCATCAGGACGGTAAACAGGGCCGTAACCGGCCCGCCAGCGCAGCCGAAGCCACGGTGCTGTATAGCATCACCAACGCGGAGTTCCCTCACCTTTTCGCGCTGCGCGAGGAAATGCACCATTGGCGGCTGCTGCAACTCGACCCCGCCCTGCTGCGCAAGCCGTCCCCGGCCACCGCATCTGACGTTCTGAACGCCGACGGCTCCAACCTAGCTGCTGTGCTGGCCCAACTGAAGGCTGAAACGCAGTCGCCATCTCGTCCGAACGGCGTGCTCAGCGATATCGTGGCAGAACTGAATAACCTTATTCCGGGCGTCACTCGATTGCATGCCGAATTGCATGATGCCAGTCGCGAGTACCGCATTGAACTGACCATGCGCGACGGTTTGCCGTTTTCGTCGCGGGTCATTTCGGACGGCACGCTGCGGGTGCTGGCGCTCCTGACGCTGTTGCATGACCCTCGGCATCGCGGGCTGATCTGCTTTGAGGAGCCGGAGAATGGCGTGCATCCGGCACGCGTCAAGCTGCTGGTCCAGCGTCTGCGCGACATGGTCATCAGTCCAAGTAATTTCTCCGACAATGATGAGATCGTGCCGCTCAGCCAGTTGTTGCTCAACAGCCACTCTCCGGTGGTGTTGTCAGCCTTGCTCGACAAGGACCTTCATCCCGTGGAAGGGACGATTCTTTTTGCCGACACGTCGTCGGTCAGCGATCCCGAGCGCAAAGAGGTTCGGCGCAAGACGCGCCTGCGCCCCGTTCGCCCCCGTGCGCAATCCGAACTGTTTGAACTCAGTGGTACGGCCCAAGGCTTTGTGTCGGATTTCGAGGTCAAGACCGTTCTTGAGACGGCCAGCTCGGAGGCATGACGATGAAATACCTTGGTCTTGCGCTCTACGCGGAAGGTCCGACTGACTACTATTTTCTACGGCCCTTGCTGCAACGTCTGTGTGAAGATCTTTGCGCGAATGAAGCACTGGGGTCGGTGGATGTCAGTGAAGTCCTTGCATTAAATCATCCGACGTCTACTGATGCTGCGCCACGCGACCAGCGCATCCTAGCGGCAGCAAAGCTGGCCCGAGGCTCATGGAGAATCGTGTTCGTGCATGCCGACGGGGCAAACGATCCGAGAACTGCCCGGCAAGAGCAGGTGGAACCCAGCCTCAAGTTGCTGAGCGATACGTTCGAGGATGAAGGCATCGGCGTAGCAGTTGTTCCCGTTCGTGAAACGGAGGCGTGGGCAATTGCCGATGGCGACGCAATTCGGGCTGTATTCGGCTCCGACTTGAGCGATCGCGACCTTGGCCTCCCGGTCCGGCGGGTGTTGGAAGCGGTCGCGGATCCAAAAGCTATTCTTTCAGACGCCTTTTATGCCACCAACCCAACCGGGCGACGCCGCAAGCAAGGTACATCCCCATACCTCAATAGTCTTGCTGAGACGATATCACTGAGTCATCTGCGCGAATTGGACGCCTTCTGCACGCTGGAAAGCGATTTGAAAACCGCGCTTCAAAAGCTTCGGATTCTCCGCTGACGCGGTGTCTTGGGAAGGTTGCCCGCGGGGTAGGGATGGCTCCCAAGCTCAGGCGTTACGTGCCGAGCTGGGCGTGATTTACTTGATGGGTACTTGATGGAACGCCCGATATCTGTCGCACAAGAACATAAACCCGTTAAAAAACAATGCGGTGCGGAGAGAACGCTACTTGATGGGTATTTGATGCCCGCCGCAACGGAACGCTGAAGATGAACACCTCCTCCCTCATCCAGAAAGTCTGGAACTTCTGCCACACCCTGCGCGACGACGGCGTGGGCTATGGCGACTATCTGGAGCAGCTCACCTACCTGCTGTTCCTCAAGCTCGCCCATGAATACGCGCAGGAGCCCTACAAGCGCGACACCCGCATCCCCGCGGGCTACGACTGGGCGAGCCTGCGCGGCAAGACCGGCGAGCCGCTTGAGGCCCACTATCTGGCGATCCTGCACGAGCTGGGCGCGGAGTCGGGCATGCTGGGCGCGATCTTCTTCAAGGCGCAGAACAAGATCCAGGACCCGGCCAAGCTGGCGCGCCTGGTGCAGATGATCGATGCCGAGAGCTGGATCGGGCTGGATGCCGACACCAAAGGCGATCTCTACGAAGGCCTGCTGCAGAAGAACGCGGAAGACACCAAGAGCGGCGCGGGCCAGTACTTCACGCCCCGGGCGATCATCCAGGCGATGGTGGCCTGCGTCCGCCCCCAGCCGGAGAAGACCATTGCCGACCCGGCCTGCGGCACGGGCGGCTTCTTCCTGGCGGTCAACGAATGGTTGTCGGGTTCCGGGCAATGGCTGAAGGACAACGCGGCGTGGCTGCACCGGGACCTGCTCAAGCTGAACCCGAGGCAGGCACGCTTTCTGCGCGAGCAGACCTTCCATGGCAACGAGATCGTGCCCAACACACGCCGCCTGTGCCTGATGAACCTGTTTCTGCACAACATCGGCGAGCTGGACGGCGAGCCTTCGGTAGAGCGCGCGGATGCCCTGATCTCCGAGCCGAAGATCAGGGTGGACTACGTGCTGGCCAATCCGCCCTTCGGCAAGAAGAGCAGCATGACCATCACCAACGGGGAGGGCGAGGAAGACCGCGACGCGCTCACCTACGAGCGGCAGGACTTCTGGCAGACCACTTCCAACAAGCAGCTCAACTTTCTGCAGCACATCGTCAGCATGCTCAAAGTGGACGGCAAGGCGGCGGTGGTGCTGCCCGACAACGTGCTCTTCGAAGGCGGCGCCGGCGAGAAGATCCGCCGCAAGCTGCTGGAAAACTGCGATGTGCACACCATCCTGCGGCTCCCCACCGGCATCTTCTACGCCCAGGGGGTGAAGGCCAACGTGGTGTTCTTCGACAATGCGCCGAAGGACGGGCGGGGGCATACGAAGGGCGTGTGGTTCTACGACCTGCGCACGAACAAGCATTTCACCCTCAAGACCCGCCAGCTGAGGCTGGACGATCTGAAGGATTTTGTCGTCTCCTACAACGCCGATAACCGGCACGAGCGCCAGGAAACCGAGCGCTTCAAGTTCTTTGCTTACGATGAACTGATTGCCCGCGACAAGGCGAGCCTGGACATCTTCTGGCTGAAGGACGACAGCCTGGAAAATCTGGACGACCTGCCACCCCCGGACGTGTTGCAGCAGGAGATCATCGAACACCTGGAGGCCGCGCTGGCCGCGTTCCGTGATGTTGCATCGGGCCTGCCGAGCTTTGCACGGGTTGAGGGCGGGAAATGAATGTTACGGCGTGCTGTTGATCGGCGGCACGGCCGCCATGTGACCTGATCGAGCCCTATCCACCTCCGACCAGACAGCAAAAAGGCCAACCCTCTCAGGTTGGCCTTTTTGCTTGCAGATCAACGACCTGCCGGAATCCGGTGGAGCGGGCGATGGGAACATCATCGTGTTCCCAACTCGTTGATTGATAACGAGTTTTTCGCACTCGGCGAACTGAGATGGACATAATTATGGACTGAAAAACCACGCTTGGTCAACGCGCGCTCCGAGCAAGCCCAGTGCGAGCCATGGACAGCCAGCAGTAGCCAATGTACCCGAGCGCTCAACGTCACGAGGCCGGTTCATCTCCCTTTGGCAGGAACTCCTCGCGGGCGCGCTGCAGAAACCGCTTCATGGGCTCAGAGGGTTCGGCGCTGCGGCGCAGCAGGTAGGTGGACAGCATGGGCGGCGTGCCGGCCAAGGGGCGAACGGTTATGTCGGGGCGGTTCAGGGTCTGCACCTGCGAGGCAATGGCGAAACCTAGGCCATAACCGGCACCGACCAGAGTCAGCATCACGCCTAGGCTCGTCACCTGATCTACCAGCTTGAGCGGCTTGGACGCACCTTGAAGCACCGCCTGGATCTGGTGGTGGCAGCCCGATCCCGCGTCCGGATGGCACAGTACCAACGGAAACTTCAAGGCTTCATCCAATGGCACTTCCGCGTGCGCCAACAAGGGGTGGCGCACGGGCACGATCACCGACAGAGGATCGGTCCACACGGGCTCGGCGACAAGGCCTTCGCTCACCGCGTCCGACAGCGCAAAACCGATGTCCAGCAGATCGTTGTGCAGGCCCTTGAGCTGCTGCGCGAAAGGCAGCTCGAAGACGCGAATCTCCAGTTCGGGCTCTTCCTCGCGGCTGCGCGCCAGCAAGGTGGCAATGTGGGGCTGCGCCAAGCTGTCGCAGATGGCGATGCGCAGATAACCCTGATAGCCCTGCGCCGCCGCCTTTGCGGCACTCACCGCCTGCTCCACGGTGGCCAGCACGCGCCGGCACTCACCGAGGAACACTTGACCGGCCCAGGTCAGTCGCGTCTGGTGCGCGCTGCGGTCGAACAACTGCACGCCGAGCGTGGCTTCGAGATTTCGCATTGCGCGCGACACAGGCGATTGTTCTACGCCAAGGCGCTCGGCCGCTCGCGCGAAATGCAGTTCTTCCGCGACCGCAACGAAATAGCGCAGTAGTCTGAGTTCCAATGCGGCCTCCTGTTTGCCTCGTTCCTGGCCTGCGTCCACCTCATGCGGATTGCGCCTCGCTTTCTCCTTCGATGATTGGCAAGAGGTTCCGGCGTTGCATGCTTGCCTATTCGGATAGGCAGATCGCATCCGAAAATTACGGAGGTTGAGGCGGAACGCTACCTGGCCGAAGACCTGAGAACCTCAATCACCGCGACGCTGCACTACCGCCTGATCCACAGGTTCAGTTCAATCAATTCCCGGGTTGCAGCTCCACACGCACCTCGCGCGATTTGCCGGCCCGTTCCACTGACAAGACCACCACATCGCCGACCTTCCTGTCGTCTAGCCGCGCGAGCAGCTTGGCCACATCGTCCGTCGCCTTGCCATCAACATCGATGATGCGGTCGCCCGGCACGATGCCTTGCGGCGTGACTTCG
>NZ_JBIJDC010000143.1:0-10762 GCF_044344315.1 Zoogloea sp.
AAGGGGGCGCGACAGCGGGGTACGTTTCTTTGCCTTCTTTCTTGTCGTACAACAAGAAAGAAGGTCGCCCGCCGGGGGCGAGTCCCCGGCCAATGTGACGTAAGAGAACGGAAAGCCGTCCGTAAGGACTCAAGCCCTACCAGCCGGAGCGAAAACGCTTTCCACACTTAACGCGAACAGAGCCAATTCATTCGACCTCGGACTCGGTTCAAAGGCAGGCCGATGAATGAGCGCGCGGAGGTCGAGTGAATTCGACCCCACAAGAGCCGCCGCGCCGACTGTCAGACCACGTCAACCTGAGGAAAGCAGGTTCATTCCCTCGCCCTCAGATCAGGCCCATGCGCAGCGCCAGGCGTGTGAGCTCGATATCACTGCGCACCCCGAGCTTGCTCTTGATCTGGTAGTGGCAGTTCTGCACCGTCTTGGCGGAGATGGACAGGCGCGTGCCGATCTCGTCGGCACTGCAGCCGTCCAGCAGCAGACGCAGGATCTCGAACTCCCGCGGGGCCAGTTCGGCCAGTCGCTCCCGCGGGCGGTCGATGAGGGCCAGGGCCAGCTCCGGGGCGATGTCCGGGCTGATCACCTGGCGCCGTGCCGCCACCTGGTACACCGCGTTCACCAGCACTTCCGGCGGACTGCTCTTGGTGACGTAGCCGAGAGCGCCGGCACGCAGGGCCTGGGTGGCGAACAGGGGCTCCCGGTGCATGGTGAAGACCAGGATGCGCGCCCCCGCATCCCGCTGCAGCAGGCGCCGGATCAGCTCCACGCCCCCCATGTCGGGCAGCCCCAGGTCAAGCACCAGCACATCCGGCGCCAGCGCCTTGTACTGGTCGAGGGCGTCCCGGGCGGTGGCGGCCTCGCCGACGATGAGCAGATCCGGGCGGGATTCGAGCAGACGCCGGTAGCCCTCCCGCACGATGGCGTGGTCGTCCACCAGCACCAGACGGCTTCCTTCACTCATCGTTCATCTCCACGGCTCGCACGGCCTCGGCCGGAAAATCTGCCGCCACACGCATGCCACGGGGAAGCAGGGGCACCAGCGCAAAACGCCCTCCAAGCGCCTCGACCCGTTCATGCATGCCGAGCACCCCCAGGCCACTTCCCGCCGTCGGCCCTTCGCGGCCGGCCCCGTCGTCATCGACCTGCAGGCGGCAGCCCGCCGCGTCGGCACGCACATCCACCACCACCCGCCGAGGGTGGCCGTGACGCAGGGCGTTGGTCAGGCTCTCCTGGACGATGCGGTAGAGGCCGGTACGCAAGGCGTCAGGCAAGGCATCGATGTCCCCGTCGACCTCCAGCTCAAAGCGGCATTCCGGCTGCCGGCGCCGCCACCCGCCCACCAGCTCGCCGAGGGCCGCCTGCAGGCCGAACTCCTCCAGGCCCACCGGCCGCAGCTGGAGCAGGATGCCCTGCAGACTCTCCATCATGTGCGCCGTCACCGCCGCCACAGCGCGGGCAGCCGGCAGCAGCTCCGGATCACGCATCTCGGCGCGGCCCCGGATGAAAGCAGCCTCCGCACCAATGGAGGCCAGGCACTGGCCGAACTCGTCGTGCAGTTCCCGCGCGAGGCGACGCCGCTCTTCCTCGCGCACCGCCAGCAGGCGCAGGGCCAGGTGGCGCTGGGCGGCCAGGGTCTTCTGCAGTTGCTCGGCCAGGTGGTCAAAGCCGGCAGCAATGCGGCGCAGCTCGATCAGCCGGGGGCGCGGCATGCGCGCCGTCAGCTCGCCGGCCTCCATGCGCCCCAGCACGGCCAGGATCTGGTCGGTCGGGCGCAGGGCGCGGCGCACCGGCCGGTAGATCAACAGGTTGAGCAGCAGGATGCCCAGGGTCATGCCCAACACGGTCTGGATCTGCTTCCATACGGCCAGGCTTTCGCTGTTCAGGTCCGGCGTCACCACGAACTCGCCCACCTTCACCCCCGGGTACTGGCCGATCACGCCCCGGTAATGCAGCTCCGGTCCGATCAAACCGGCAAGCACCCAGCGCACCGCGGCCGGTGCCTCGCCCCCGGCGTGGAAGCAGCGCTGTATCACCGGACGCTTATAGATGTCGTCAACCGCCACGCAGATGCCCAGCAAAGGGCCAATACCGTCCAGGGAAGCCAGTGCCATCCCGTCCAGGCTGCGCCGGAAAGCGTCCCGGGTCTGGTCCACCTCACCGGCGATCAGACGCTCGACGGTATTGCCGGTACGCTGGATGTGCGTACCGATACGCTCCACCGCCTGTTGCAGGACCACCGCGCCGGCCGCCACGCCGATGGCCAGGGCAAACAGGCTCACCCGCAGCAGCAGGTGACGCTTCAGGTCGACGGCAGCGGCATCGCGCCCCCTCCTCATGTGCTCATTCATGCTTCCCCCGAAGCCCGCGGAACCATACCATACTGAATTAGTCGGATTTTCCGGATGGCGCCTGACGCGCCTCGGGGCGCAGCTTAGCCGATCCCCGGCAGGCAATTTGCCCGACCCACTCCAAAACCAGACCGGCCCAACGATCATGCACAGCCTCGAATCCCTGCCCTTCGACAACGCCTTTGCGCGCCTGCCCTCCACCTTCTACACGCGCCTGGCCCCCGAGCCCCTGCCCCGCCCCTACCTGGTCGCGGCCAGCGCCGAGGTGGCCGGGCTGATCGGGCTGGACCCGGCCGAACTGGCCCGCCCCGAGTTCCCCCAGATATTTGCCGGCAACCAGTTGCTGCCGGGCAGCGAGCCGCTGGCCGCGGTCTATTCCGGCCACCAGTTCGGCGTGTGGGCAGGGCAGCTCGGTGACGGGCGCGCCCACCTGCTCGGCGAGATCACGGGGCCCGGCAGCGGCTGGGAGATCCAGCTCAAGGGCGCCGGTCAGACGCCCTATTCGCGCTTCGCCGATGGGCGTGCCGTGCTGCGCTCGAGCATCCGAGAATACCTCTGCTCGGAGGCCATGGCAGCCCTCGGCATCCCCACCACCCGGGCCCTGTGCGTGGTCGGTTCGAGCGCCCCGGTGCGCCGCGAAACCATTGAAACTGCCGCCGTCGTCACCCGCCTGGCCCCCAGCTTCATCCGCTTCGGCTCCTTCGAGCACTGGCGGGTCCTGCGCCAGATGGACGCCCTGCGCCAGCTCGCCGACCACGTGATAGAGCGCTTCCGCCCCGAATGCCGCGAGGCCGCCAACCCCTACGAGGCACTGCTGCGCGACGTGGGCCGGCGCACCGGCGAGCTCATCGCCCACTGGCAGGCCGTCGGCTTCATGCATGGCGTGATGAACACCGACAACATGTCCATCCTCGGCCTGACCCTCGACTACGGCCCCTTCGGCTTCATGGACGCCTTCGACGCCAACCACATCTGCAACCACTCGGACGACCACGGCCGCTACAGCTACAAGTCACAGCCGCAGATCGGCCACTGGAACCTGTACGCCCTGGGCCGCGCCCTGGCCCCCCTGACCGGCGATCAGAATGCCGTCCAGGCGGCCATCGAGGAGAGTTACGCCCCGGCCTTCGAGGGCCACTTCATGAACCTGATGCGCGCCAAACTCGGCCTCGCCCAGGCCCTGCCCGGCGACGAGGACTTCATCGGCGAGACCTTCGGCCTGCTCCAGGACCACCACCCGGACTACACCCAGTTCTTCCGCCAGCTCGGCTGCCTCCCGGCACGGGTGGCCGATGCCGGGCGCGATGCCGCCGACGCGCCCGTACGCGACCTCTTCATCGACCGCGCCGCCGCCGACACCTGGCTTGCCCTGTGGCGCGCCCGCCTGGGAGCGGAAGCCCGCCCCGACCCTGAACGCCAGGCCGCCATGCAGGCCGTGAATCCGAAATACGTACTGCGCAACTGGATCGCCGAGTCCGCCATCCGGGCGGCGCGCAGTGGCGACTACAGCGAAGTGGAAGCCGTCCACGCCTGCCTGTCCCGTCCGTTTGACGACCAGCCCGAGCACGAACGTTTCGCCGCACCGCCCCCCGACTGGGCAGAAGGGCTGGCGGTGAGTTGTTCAAGCTGAGGGCGGATCTTCTTCACGTCAAAAGCCAGCAAGACGAAGGTCAGCACCGGGCTGACCGCCCGAAGCCAACACCTAGGCGAAGACGAAGCCGCCGTGGCTGCCCACCACAGCCCCCACCAGCACCACCAGGCTCACGCCCAGCAACACCCCGTGAAGGCGCTGGATGGTGGCCATGGCGCCCAGTGGATCGCGCCTGGCCCGCGCCTCGAACACGCGGTGCAGCACGAAAGGCTCCAGCACGAAGAGCATCAGCGCAAACACCGTCCATACCGCCACCATGCCGTGCATCCACCACCAGTTTGCCGGATCGGCAAAGCGCGCCCAGGCATCCAGACGCCAGATCAGCCACAGGCCCGACCCACCCGCCAGCAGCACACTCCAGCGGGCGATGGCGGCGAAGCGCTGCTCGAGGCGCTCGAAAAGATCGAGCTGAGCCTGACCATCCGCCAGCGCTCGGCAGGCCGGCAGCAGCACCCAGGTCACAAAGGCCACGCCACCAATCCAGATCAGTACGGTGAGGACATGCAGGGCACGGGCGATGGCAAAGTCGTTGAAGCCGCTCACGGGATCTTCCTTTCCGGTTTTGGCGCACTGAAGGCCGCCTCGTTGTGGCGCGCCGCCTCGCCGCTCACCCACTGGAGCAGGGGCCCTTCCGGGTTATCCCGCTGAGTGGTCTCGCAGGCGCTGACGCACTGGGCGCACTGGGTGCAGGTGAACATGGCGCGCTTGATGTTGCGGGGCTTGAGGCGCATCGGGCAGACGTGGTCGCAAGCACTGTAGCAACTGGCACAGTCGGCCGCCCGGTCGCGGGTGAAGCCCACCACCATCGCCGAGCGGTTGCCCATCCAGGCCAGGCTCTGGAACAAGCCGACAGCACAGGCGTAACGGCAGAACAGGTGACGCGCGAACAGGAACTCGGCCGACAGCACCAGCGTCCCCGCCGTGATGAAGATGAACTCGTTGCGGGTGGGCGCCCCGGCCAACAGATGACCATAGACCTGGAAGGGCGGCAGCAGGTAGGTCAGCAGCACCACGGCCCATACAAAGGCAAAGCCCACGGCCAGGGGCACGGTGACCAGCCACCATGCCCGGTCGTAGCGCACCGGCGTCCCGTCGGGCTCGCGGGGCGGCAGCGGACGTGACTCCCACAGGCTCGGCCGGCCGGTGGCACGGCGCATGTACGCATTGATGGTTTCGACCACCGAGAAATGCGGGCACAGCCAGCCACAGTAGAGCCGCCCCCAGCGCCAAGCCACCCAGATCAGCAGCGCACCCACCCCCAGGATGGGCAACAGGACCCGGCCGATCACCCGCGCCACGACACCCGGGGCATCGATTGCCCCGCGGGTGAAATCCTCCAGGCCCGCATGCCACTCAAAGCCCAGAATCCAGGCGTGACCAGCTACCAGGTCGAAGCGCAGCAGGTCGAACACCGGCGCCAGGACGAAAAGCACGAAGAAGCCCGCCTGCGCCCAACGACGCAGGGACTGGCGCGGCTGCCCCGGAGCCGCCACCGGCACGATGGGAATGACGCGTGTCCGTCCCATCATCGCGGCCCGATCAGCGGAAAGCGGAAGGGCTTGCCGGCCAGCGCCCGGGCCAGGCCGATGGCGCCGCAGAAGATCAGCGTGGCATGACAGGTGGTGAAATACAGGATCACCACGACCCAGGTGGAGGCCGCTCCATAGCCACCGGCGGCGATGATCGCCCCGTTGGCCAGGATCAGCAGCACGCCGGCCCACAGGCTCGCGGCAACGGTCTGGCGCAGGTGACCGCGGGCCAGCGCCGGGGCGCTCCGGCGCTGCAGCCACCACAGCACCAGCAGGGCAGCAAAGCCCAGGCCGGGGATGAGCATCAGGTTGGCGAGGTACAGGGCCTCGGCGGCAACGGCAATCTCGCGGCCGGGGATGTCCGGATCGGGGTCGGTATTTTCCATGGGAGCGTCGAGCTTAGCCCTGCCGCCCGGGAAGTGACTTGACCCGGGACAAGCCCCCCGAGTTGCCGCCTCAGATCACCTCAAGCAGCTTGCTGCGCAGTTGCTCCGCCTCCCGGCGACCGTCCCGGGAGGCCACGATGGCGTGATACCACTCGTCGAAAAGGGCCCGCAGATCTGCCGGGCTGCGCGCCGCCTCGACCCTGTCCTGCAGGGAACTGGTCCCCAGGGCACCCACAAAGGCATTCAGGGTGTTGAGCATGAAGTTGCGCGCCTTCTGCAAGCGCACCGGATCGTCACCCGGGGGGTGCAGGCGGAAGGCGGTCAGGGAGGCCGTAGCCAGAACGGCACCTGCAAGCCCGCCCGACCCGCCGGCGGGGCTGGTCATCTCGATGAAACCGTCCTCTTCGAGCAGGCCCAGGGTGTGCTGCAGGTCGTCGTACTGCAGCATGCCGCGCAACTCTTCCACGCCGCGCTTCCCGTCCACGAAGATCAGCACCCGACGCACCCGGGGGCTCAGGGCGCCGGAACGGGTTTCAATCTCCTCGTGCCCCTTGCGGGTCTTGGCAAAAATGACACCCATGATCTCTCCTCTGCTCGAGCCGGCCTTTCATCGCTGCGTCCGGTCGTCCGATGGCGCCCATTGTAACGACACTGGAATGCTGCGGGCGATTGCCAACGGTCCGTTCAAGCCCGCCAGACTGTGTGGTGCTTCAGTTGTCTGGCGTAGCCGCAACCCGTAGGCAGGAATCACGACATCCGCGCACGGGGGCCGGCAGAGAGATCATTGCGAAACCGGGCGTCAGTGCTCGGCAGCCAGCTGGACGGCCAGCCGCCGGGCCTGGGCGAGGCGTGACGCACCGCCCTCAAGGCCGTCGATGAACCGTCGCGGAATACCCGCCAGCCCGACCTGAGCGCCTGCCAGGGCACCGGTAAGGATGGCCCGGGCCTGGTTCTGTCCGCCGCCGTTCACCGCGTGCAGCACGGCCGACTCGAAATCATCGGAAAAACGAGCAGCCAGGTAGTAGGCCGCCGGAAACTGGTGATACACCGCGCAGGGCATGCCATACACCAGCGACACCTTCCACGCCGGCTCGATACGGATATCCGGGTCGTGGGCAGCGGCGGCCATCGCCGAGGGCCCCAGCAGCGCGTCCGGAGAGGGAAAGCGCCCCGCCACCGCGGCTTCGGGCTCGCCGGGCCGGGGCGCGCCCAGACGACCTCGGGTCACCGCATGGAAGGGCAACTCCCCCGTCTTGACCCGGGCCATCAGCTTGCCCGACAGCGCAGCATCGAGCGCATGCCCCTCCACCAGCATGCCCAGCACGGCGCCAAAGGCCACGGTCATGGCCACCACTGTGCCGTCAGTTTGGGTGAGCAGGGTGTTGCGGGTCAGGGCTGCGGCCAGCTCGGCAGGCCGCAGGGCATAGCGCACGGCAATGGCCAGCCCCCTTTCGGCGGCCTCTGTGGTGTCGGCATTGCCGCCACACTGCCCCCAGGGCAAACCTTCGCCCACCCGGCGGCGCCAGGCTTCGCGGATTGACTGGCTGGTGTAGCCCCCGGGCCCCGCCATCGGTGTACCGTCGATCTGCAGAAAGAAATCCTCGTCCATCCGGCGGCAGAAATCCGCCTCGTCGTAGGCCCCCCGGGCCACCAGGGAATTGAGCGTCAGGGCCAGCAGGACGCCGGCCTGAGAAGCCTGGCCCGCCTTCAGGCCGGCGTGATAGCGCCCGGGGCGTGGGTCGGTGTAGCCGGAGATCCAGTCGCCGTAATCGGCGCGGAGTTCATCCAGGTCGTAGTACCAGTGGGGGCCGAGCGCCAGGGCGTCGCCGATGAAGGCCCCCATCAGGGCTCCCGCGGCGCGATCCTGCAGGGATTGGGTAGGCATGGCGGGCTCCTCATCAGCACAAAACCGTCAGACGGCTTTGTCCGGCGCCCGTTCCATCACTGCGGCAAAGAACTGCCAGGCCAGGCGCAGGGCATCGGGCCCCTCCGGATCAGAGAAGGCCTGCCCGGCCGCCCCGCCGCTCCAGGCATGGCCCAGTCCATGCACACGCAGCAGGCGAACATAGGGCTGACGCCCCACTTTCCAGTCCTGCCGGGTGACGCGACGCCGGCTGCCGCGGCGGATCTCGCCGCTGGCCACGCTCATCTTCGTGCCCTCGGGCAACAGATCGGCCCACAGCCCGGCCGAAGTCTCGGCGTTGGCATACGACACCACGGGGTCGAAATCCCCATGGATCAACAACAAGGGCGGTGCGGCACGCCCGTTCAGGGCACGGACGATGGGCTCGGCATCCGGGGAACGCCGGCCGCGCATGGTCTGCCCCGCCTGCAAAGGGGTGACCGCGCTGTGGGGTGCGGCACCCGAGTGACTGCCCACAGCAACGAAACGCTCCGGATGCTCAAGGCCGAGGGTCAGGGCCATCGAGCCCCCGGCCGACAGGCCGATGGCGAAGAGCGGCCCGCCGATCCGCGGGTGGGCGCTCACCGCATGATTAACGATGGCCATCAGGATGCGGGTCTCCATACCGACCCGGGCATCGCTGCCGAACCAGTTCCAGCAGCGCTGGGGGTTGGCTTCCTGGGCCTGCTCGGGCATCAGCACGGCGAAACCCCGCTCCCGGGCTACGGCGGCGCAGCGAGTGGACGCCGCGAAGGCCGCCGTATCCTGGGCGCAGCCATGCAGCAGCAACAGCAAGGGAATCGGGCGACGGGTAGTTGCCCCGGCGGGGATGAAAAGCCGGTAGCGACGCATGGCCAGCGGGCCCAGCCCCCAGCGCCCTTCGTGCCAGCGCCCCCCGGTTACCGAGGCCGGCGCATCGGCGGGGGTCGCAATGCCCGACATCACATGGCGGGCCGAACTGGCGATGCGCCCGCCAGCCGCAATGCCCTGACGGGTGGCGGCCTTGCCGATCTTTGTCGACTGGCGCACACCAGCGCGGGTCAGCTTGAAGAGGGCGGAGACGAGGGGTGACTTGCGACGGGCCATGCGTGACTCCTCAGAAATGCAAAAAGGCCCCGAAGGGCCTTTTTGCTTCAATCCCGAAGGATTGATTGAAACATCAGGCAACCTTGAGGGCGCTGGCAGCGGCCTTGGTGCCCTTTTCAACGTTCTCGACGGCAACCAGGGTGGCCTTCTCGACGCTGGCCTGGGCGGCAGCGGCGACTTGCTTGGCGGCCTTCTGGGCACCTTCGTAAGCCGAGCTGGCGTTGGCCAGAGCGGTCTTCACAGCCTTGATGGCGGGCTCGGAGCCGGCCGGGGCGTTCTTGAAGAGGTTTTCCAGGGCGCTATCCACATTCTTGGACAGAGCAGCGGCTTCGGCTTCGACCAGCTTGGTCAGCTCTTCCTGGGTGTCGCCACCGATGTCGGACAGGCTGCGGCCGTAGGCCACGGACTTCTCAACGGCGGGGGACATGGCGCTCAGGTTCAGGGCGGCCAGAGCCTTCGGGTCCTTGGCGGCGATCACAGCCTTGGAGAAGGCAACGCTGTCGTCAAAGGCGCCACGGGCGGTTGCCAGGTTCAGGCTGGAAACGCGCTCGACAGCGGTGAAGAGGGTGGTGATGAAGCTGGTGGCGGTCTTCAGACCGGCTTCAGCATTGGCCTTGGAGGCGGCGACGATGGTTTCGGGGGTAACGGACATGGTGATCTCCTGAGATAGGTTGGCGATTCGGTATGGCTCTATGTTGCACCGCAACAAAAACAATTGCAAGCGCTTTTTGTGCAGTGCAACAAAATAGTTTCACATACTGCCAAAACCCATTCCGGGCACGCCGCCACGCCAGAAAAATCAGTCAGCCAGCAGGTCGTCGCGCTGCTGGCGCAAGCCCTCCGGCATGGTCAGCGTTGCGATATCCCAGCCCTCGGCGATGAGGACGTCGCTCAGGCATTGCTCCATCTCCGCATGCGTCCGCTGCACAGATTCCATGATGCGGGCGTGCACACCGAAATCCTCGCTGCGCGTGATGGAACAACTGTACTGGTAACGGTACAGCTCGCGCAGGCTGAAAATGTGCTGGGCCACCTGGGCCGGGCAGACACACTGGAAGATCATGGCCTCCTCGATGATGCGGGCAAGTTGTGAGCTGTCGAAAACTGAGGGCATTTCCATGGGTTTACTCCTTCACGTCGAAGGCCTCGCCGGTGACGAAAAAATTGCCTCCGGCAATATAGTGAATGCTGCGCTGCGCGTCAGCCTGGAAATGCCAGTGACCATCGGAGAAAGCCGCCGGATCGGCCCAGGCCGCCACCACTTCGGCGAGAAACAGGTCATGGGTACGCTGGATGTGCGGTTCTTCGATAACCCGGCATTCGAGCCAGCCGACGCAGCCCGCCGGCAGGGGCGCCGCCACCTGGCTGGCGGGGTGCGCCTCCAGCCCGAGGGCGTCGAACTTGTCACCGTCCTTGCCCGATGAGGAGCCCGCCGCGAGCGTCTGTGCAGCCAGGCTGCGGGTTGGTACAGCCAGGACAAACTCGCCGGATGCTTCGATCAGCTCGCGGGTGAAGGTGGCCTTGTCGATCACCACGGCCACCTTGGGCGGGTCGAAATCGAGGGGCATGCTCCACGCGGCCGCCATCACATTGCGTCGCCCGGCATGGGCTGACGACACCAGCACGGTGGGGCCGTGGTTGAGGAGACGATAGGCTTTGGGAAGGGGGACGGGCTGAAGGGTCATTGCACGAAACGAGAAATCGATACAGCCCCCAAGTCTACCCCCTTAGCGCCATACCGTTCCACACAACCCCATTGACATGTTTTCCTGGCCGGTGCGAGGCCGGGAATAACCCTTCGCTATAGTCTGGTATACCTTGTGCTTACGCCATAGCCTTTCATCTACCATGGCATGGCA
>NZ_JBIJDC010000144.1:0-10737 GCF_044344315.1 Zoogloea sp.
AGTCGCCCACCCCACGCCGATCACCGGCATGCCGTCAATCGAAGTCCGCGGGCGACTGAAGTCGCCCCTACAAGCCCACCCCACGTTGATCACCGAGAGACAAAAAACCCGCCGTGCTTGCGCAGGGCGGGTTTTTTACCGGCTAGTCGGGTGACGCCGGGGCGTCACCTTTCCGCGAGGGCTTGCCTGATTAGGCGGCCTTCTTGGAGGACTTGGCGGGAGCAGCGGTGGTGCTGACGGCCTTGACGGTGGCGCTGGTGGCGGCGGCAACGTTGGCTTCGGCGATTTCGGCGACTTGCTTGGCAGCCTTGGTCACGCTGTCGTAGGCGGAGTTGGCGGCGGCGATGGCGGACTTGACAGCAGCCACGGCGACGTCGGAACCGGCGGGAGCGGACTTGGCAGCCTTGTCCAGAGCAGCGGCGAAGGTCTTGTTGGCTTCAGCGACTTGGGCTTCGACCAGCTTGGAGACTTCTTCCTGGGTCTGGGAGGCGATTTCGTAGATGCTGCGGGAGTAGGCAACAGCCTTCTCGACCAGCGGCTGGGCCAGGGAGGTTTGCAGAGCCAGCAGCTCTTGCACGTCCTTGGCGCCCAGCAGGGCCTTGGTGGAGGCAACGCTGTCTTCCAGAACAGCGCGAGCGGTGTTCAGGTTGAGGGCGGCGATGCGCTCGGCGCTGGCGAAGGCGGTGTTGGCCAGGGTCAGCAGGGTTTCAACGTTGGCTTTGTTGGCGGCGACGATTTGCTCGGGGGTGGTGGTCATGACAATCTCCTTGAGTGATTTGACGAATTACTGTCTGGGTTTTGCAATGCCCCTGTTTGGTGCGCTGCAACATGGATCCCATTATATGCGTGCAAAGAGAGCTGTCAACAGTTTTTTGTTGCGCTGCACCAATTACTTTTGATTTCGTAACCTGATTGAAAACTAAAGGTTTTTTTGTGCAGAGGGAAAGCTGATGAGCATCCGGCGGAGATCAAGGCCGGATGCGGTTCTTGGGCCGTTGAGGGGTCAGTTGGCGCCGTCGCCATCCTTTTTCTTGGGCTGGATGGTGACCTGCACACGACCCTGCTGGCTGGGCACGGTGGTGGCGTTGGGGCCGTTGGTGACGACGTAGGTTTCGGAGAGGCCGTTGAACTGGACGTACTGGCCGCGTACTTCGTCGGCGCCGCTGCGCACTTTGGCGCGCTGGAAGAATTGGGAGAGTTCGCTGCGGGCGTCGTGCTCGATGCGCTCGCCTTCGCCTTCGACCCATTCGTTCTTGCCTTCGCGTTTCTGGCGGAAGCGTGCCAGCCCGCCTTCGCCGCCGGTGGCGACACCGCGCTGATAGCCTTCGGCGTCCTGGCTGACCACGAGCTTGTCGCTGCGGATGGTGAGGGTGCCCTGGGTGAGCACGACCTTGCCTTCGAAGATGTGGATCTTGTTTTTGTCGTCCACGGTCACGCGGTCGGCGGCGATGTTGACGGGTTTGCTGCGGTCGGCCCTTTCGGCGTGGGCGAGGGGGGCGGTCAGGGCCACGAGGGCGAGGAGGGTGAACTGCCGGAGTGCTGTTTTCATGGTTTCGGCGTCGGGGTATTTCGGTAGAGGGTGCCGCGCACCTGGCCTTGCAGGCGGATGCTGCCGACGATGTTGTCGCTTTCCATGCGCTCGGCGGTGACCACCGTCTTGCCCTGGGTGAGGGTGACGGGGGTGTCGCTGCGCATTTTTTCGTCGTCGGGCCAGACCGTCATGCGTTCGGTGCGGAGGGTGGATTCGGGCTTGCCGGGCTGGGCGGCGCGGCGCAGGTAGACGTTGTCGTTGAGCACGACGGTGTCGCCGTCCTTGCTGACAGTCGCAAAGTCGGACTCCATGCGCACGGGCTCGGGCCGGTTGAGGTAGTCGAGGCGCGGGCGGACGAGTTCGGTGCTTTCGTCGTCGCCGTAGTGGATCATGCGGTCGGCCACCAGGATGTACTGGGTTTTGCCGGTGAGGTCGAAGCGCCGCAGGGTGAGCTTGTCGGCGGTGAAGTCGGGCTCGTGCCGGGTCTTGTCGGTCTTGACGGTTTCTTCCTGCTGGGTCACCCGGTCGAGCCATACGCTGACCCCGGCAAGCAGGAGCAGCACGATGATGGGGAAGAGGCTGTGACCGCGACTGTTCATGGGGCCCCGTCAGATGACCTTGGCGAGCATCAGGTCGTGGTGGTTGAGCGCGCCGACGAGGCAACCTTGGCCGTCGGCCACCAGGAGCTGGCTGATGCGCAGGCGCTCCATCATCTCGGCGGCTTCGACCGCCAGGGCGCTGGCCTGGATGGTACGCGGGCCGCGCTTCATCACATCGGCCACCCGGGCGGTGGAGAAGTTGCAGCCGCTGGCCAGGGAGCGGCGCAGGTCGCCGTCGGTGTAGATGCCGATGATGCGCTCGTCGCTGCCGACAATGGCGGTCATGCCCATGCCGGCGCGGGTCATCTCCATGAGGGCGTCGCCGAGGAGGGCGTCCTCGCCGACCCGGGGAACGGCCGGGCCACGCCGCATCACGTCAGAGACATGGGTGAGCAGGCGCCGGCCGAGGGCGCCGCCGGGGTGCGAGCGGGCGAAATCGTCGGGGCCGAAGCCGCGGGCGTCGAGCAAGGCCACGGCCAGGGCGTCGGTGAGGGCCAGGGCGGCGGTGGTGCTGGCGGTGGGGGCGAGGTTGAGGGGGCAGGCCTCTTCACGCACGGCGCCGTTGAGATGCACGTCGGCCTCAAGGGCCAGGGGGGATTCGGGGTTGCCGGTGAGGGCGATCAGCCGGGCGCCCTGGCGCTTGACCAGGGGCACGATCTTGAGGAGCTCTTCGCTGCTGCCGGAATAGGAGATGGCCACCAGCACGTCGTTGGCGGTGATCATGCCCAGGTCGCCGTGGGCGGCTTCGGCAGCGTGTACGAAGTAGGCAGGTGTGCCGGTGCTGGCCAGGGTGGCGGCAAACTTGCGCCCGATGTGGCCGGTCTTGCCGATGCCCGACACGATGACCCGGCCCCGCGAGGCGAGGATCAGGTCGACGGCCCGGGTGAAGGTTTCATCGAGCTGGTCGGCGAGCGCCTGCACGGCTTCGGCTTCGATCGCCAGGACGCGGCGGGCGAGGGCGATAACGCGGGCATGGGCAGCGGCAATCGGGGCTGAGCTCATGGGCGACGTGGGTATAATCGGGTACAGGAGTATATCAGAACGACTATTCGGCCCGTCTGGCGGGCCTGCTGCCTATGCATACCTTCGAGCTCGTTCTCGTTCTCCTTGCCGGTGCGGTGCTGGTGGTGGGGATCTTCCGATCCCTCAATCTTCCGCCGGTCCTGGGCTACCTGATGGTGGGGGCGGCCGTGGGGCCCCACGCGATGAATCTCATGCCCGATACGGGCGGCGCCCGCTACCTGGCGGAGTTCGGCGTGGTCTTCCTGATGTTCACCATCGGGCTGGAGTTTTCGCTGGCGCGGCTTTACAGCATGAAGCGCATCGTGTTCGGGCTGGGGGCGATGCAGGTGCTGGGCTGCGTGCTGCTCGTCACTTTGGTGGGCGCCCTGGCGGGCCTGGGCTGGGGGGCGAGCTTTGCCCTCGGCGGCACCCTGGCCATGTCGTCCACGGCCATCCTGTCCAAGCTGCTCTCCGACCGCCTGGAGCTGGATTCCAGGCATGGCCGCGAGACCATCGGCGTGCTGCTGTTCCAGGATCTGGCGGTGGTACCCCTGCTGATCCTCATCCCGGCCCTGTCGAAGCCGGCCGACGAGATGCTCACCACCCTGGCACTGGCCACCGTGAAGGCGGTGGTGATGCTGAGCATCGTGCTCTTTCTCGGGCAGAAGCTGATGCGCCGCTGGTTCTTCCAGGTGGCGCGCCAGCGTTCGGCCGAGTTCTTCATGCTCAACGTGCTGTTCATCACCCTGGGCCTGGCCTGGCTGACCGAGATTGCCGGCCTGTCGATGGCGCTGGGGGCCTTCCTGGCCGGCATGCTGATCTCCGAAACCGAGTACCGCTACCACGTGGAGGAGGACATCAAGCCTTTCCGCGACGTGCTGCTGGGCTTGTTCTTCGTGACGGTGGGGATGTTCCTGGACGTGGGGCAGATCATCCGCAGCCTGCCCGCCGTGCTGGCCATGCTGGCGGCGCTGCTGCTGGGCAAGTTTGTGCTGGTGGGGGTCGCGTCGCGCCTGCTGGGCAGCCCCCAGGGCACGGCGGCACGCACCGGCCTGTGGCTGTGCGCCGGTGGCGAGTTCGGCTTTGTGCTGCTGAGCCAGATCGACGCCGCCCGCCTGCTGCCGCCGGCCCTCTCCCAGGTGGTGGTGGCGGCCCTGGTGTTGTCCATGCTGCTGGCCCCGCTGCTCGTGCAGTACAGCGAAAAGCTGGTGCTGCGCCTGGTGCCGTCCGAGTGGATGACCCGCTCCCTGCAGCTCACCAACATCGCCACCCAGTCCATGTTTGTGGACAAGCACGCCATCCTGTGCGGCTTTGGCCGTAACGGGCAGTACCTGGGGCGGCTGCTGGAGCAGGAGGGCATCACCTACATCGCCCTCGACCTGGACCCGGAGCGGGTGCGCGAGGCGGCAGCGGCGGGGGAGACGGTGGTCTTTGGCGATGCCGCCAAGCGCGAGACCCTGATCGCCGCGGGCATCAACCGGGCGTCGGTGGTGGTGGTGACCTACGCCGACACTGACGCCGCCCTGCGCGCCATGAGCCAGATCCGCGCCTGTCGGCCGGATGTGCCGGTGGTGGTGCGCACCGCCGACGAGGTGGATCTGGACAAGCTCCGCCAGGCCGGTGCCGCCGAGGTGGTACCCGAGGCGGTGGAGTCGTCGCTGATGCTGGCCTCCCACGCGCTGGCTTTGCTGGGGGTGCCCATGCCGCGCATCCTCAAGCGCATCCGCGAAGTGCGGGCAGAGCGCTATCACCTGCTGCGCGGGCTTTATCGCGGCGGCGATCATCTCCATGAAGAAGCCCTCGAAGAACGCCAGCAGACCCGCTTGCATTCGATTGTGATGGCCGTCGGCGCACATGCCATCGGCCACAGCCTCGAAGAGCTGCGCCTGCGCGAGACCGGCGTCGAAGTCAGCGCCGTCCGCCGCCAGCGCATCCGCGTTGTCGACCCCACCCCCGACACCCGCATCGAACTGGACGACGTCCTCGTCCTCCTCGGCACCCCCTCCCAGCTCGCCTCCGCCGAAACCCGTTTGTTCAAAGGCCTGTAAGGGCGATCTGTTGGCACGACGGGTAGGGATGATATTTAGGGGCGACTTGTAGGGGCGACTTCAGTCGCCCATCCCCGCGTTGTTCACCGGCATGCCGTTGATCCAAGTCCGCGGGCGACTGAAGTCGCCCCTACCTGCCCCAGCCCCGCCCCGCCCCAGCCCCGTCCAACCCCGCCCCAACCTGTCGCACTTGCCGTCAGAACGCCGCACACACGGTGTAGATGCCGCTGTCCATCAGGTCGGCCTGGTTGATGGCGACGCCGTTGGCTGCGCCGCCGGGGAGGAGGCGGACGGAGCCGCTGGCGGGGAGGCCGTCGTCCATGGCGATGTCGATCTGGCGGGCGAAGTTGCCGGCGAGGTTGTCCTGGCAGATGAAGAAGGTGCCGGCCCAGGCGGTGATGGGCGGGGTGCCGGTGACGCCGATGCGGCCGCCGACGGCGTTGCGGGGGAGCCAGTCGTGGAGGGTGACGCCTTCGGTGGTGGGGCTGCGGCCGTCGCCGGTGGCGAGGTTGGCCAGGCGTACGTGCTGCCAGAAGAGCACGGATTCGTCGGTGGGCGTGGTGGAGTTCCACAGCCCTTCGATGCGCCCATTGCCCACGCTGCCTCCGGTGCTGGCGCGGATGGCGCCGGCGAGGCGGTTGGCGACGCCGGGGTCGTCACCGGGCATGGCGCGGAAGCGGTCCTGGTAGCTGAAGAGGTAGGTGGAGGTGGAGCGGAAGTCGCTGACCACGCTCTTCACCTTGGCGCTGTTGATGAGCTCCTGCCCTTTCAGTACGCCGCCAAGCAGCAGGCCGATGATGACCAGCACCACTGCGATTTCGACGAGGGTGAAGCCGCGCTGCCGTGTCTGCATTTTTGACCCCGATGGAATATGTGTGGGGTGGATGTTAATGCATATGGCATGGATGTGGCGCGTAAAAAACCCGGCCGCTGCCCCGTGTCGGGGCGTGGGCCGGGGCATCGGCCCGGGGGCCGTTCAGTGCAGGGTTTCGGGGCGTTCGGGGGGCTGAACGTCCAGCCACACGTCGCTGCCGTCCTCGCTCTCGCGGATCTGCAGGCCGAAGGTGGCAAAGGCGGCCTGCACGTCGCGGCGCAGGGGAATGTCGGCCAGCTCGCCGGCGCCGATGGCATGGCCGGCGGCCAGGTGCTGGGCGGTGGTGAGCCAGATGGGCGACAGGAAGGAGCCGGCGACGAGCTCGTGCATCTCGGCGCTGACGGCCTTGAGGGGCTGGCCCAGGCCGTCCAGGTAGCCCTGCACATGGGCGACGGCCTGCATCAGGTGGGCGATGCGGCCGAGGCTCTTGGCAAAGAGGTCGTCCAGATCCTGCGCGGCGTAGTACAGGGTGATTTCTTCCTGCATGCCGTCGGGCAGGGCCTGGAGGAGAGCGGCCAGGTGGTTGAGGAGCAGGTCGGAGTCGGCCGGCACCGACCAGGCGCTGCGCCGGTTGATGCGGTATTCCTGCCACATGGCGGCGACGATGGGCGCCAGGGCCCGGGCCAGGGGCGCATCGCTGCTGTCGGGTACCGGCGCCCGGGAGTCGTGCAGGCGCCAGCATTCCTTGTGCAGGTGATGGATCAGGCGGGCGATCTCGGCGCCGTCACCGGAGAGGATCTGCCACAGCTTGCTGCCGTCGAAGAGCAGGGCCAGCCCGCCTTCGTCGGAGACGATGCGCGACAGGTGTTCGGCGCCCGCCGGGGCGACACCGAACCGGTGTTCGGTGGCGGCCAGGTCGTCGGCGATCACGATGCGCGACAGGGCGGCCAGGTCGAGGTCTTCGTCGCGGGCCTGGATGCGTTCGAGCAGGGCCTCAATGACCTGGCGCAGGGTGTGGGCGTTGGCGGTGGAGATGGGGCCGTCGAAATCGATGTGCATGATCAAAAAGCGTGGAGCCGGGTTTATTCCTCGACGTGGCGCAGGGACAGGTCGATGGCGCGTACGTCCTTGGTCAGGCTGCCGATGGAGATGCGGTCGACGCCGGTTTCGGCGATGGCGCGCACCCGTTCGAGGTTGACGCCACCAGAGGCTTCGAGCTCGGCCCGACCCTTGTTGATGGCCACGGCGTCGCGCATCTGGGCGAGGTCCATGTTGTCCAGCAGGATCATCTTGGCGCCGGCAGCCAGGGCTTCTTCGAGCTGGGCGAGGTCTTCGACTTCGACTTCGATGAAGACGTTGGACGGGGCGAAGGACTTGGCCTGCTCGATCACCGCCTTGATGCTGCCGGCGGAGATGATGTGGTTTTCCTTGATCAGGATGCCGTCGTAGAGGCCGATGCGGTGGTTGGTGCCGCCGCCGATCTTGACCGCGTATTTTTGCGCCAGCCGCAGGCCGGGCAGGGTCTTGCGGGTGTCGACGATCTTGGCCTGGGTGCCGGCCACGGCCTGCACGAAGGTGGCCGTGAGGGTGGCGGTGCCGGAGAGCAGCTGGACGAAGTTGAGGGCGGTGCGTTCGGCGGTGAGCAGGGCGCGGGCCGAGGCATCGACTTCGCACAGCAGCTGGCCGGGCTTGATGCGCTCGCCGTCGCGGGCGTGCCAGATCACGGAGGCGTTGGGCTCAAGGGCGGCAAAAGCGGCGTCGAACCAGGCGGTGCCACACAGCACGGCGTCTTCGCGGGTGATGACGCGGCCACGGGCGTTGCGGCTGGCGGGCACGAGGCGGGCGGTGAGGTCGCCGGTGCCGATGTCTTCGGCCAGGGAGGCGGCCACGGAGCGCTGGACTTCAACGCGAAGCTGTTCTGCAAATTCCATCGTGAGTCACCTAAGATGTACCGGCCTTGAATTCTAACACCTGGGGGGAATGCTTCATGACTGCGATGATGGGCGTGCTGGAGGTCAGCCTGGGGGTGCTGATCGTGGTGGTGCTGGTAGGGGGGACGGTCTACTGGTATATCCAGGACATCACCCAGAAGAAGCACGCCATTCTGCGCAATTACCCGCTGATCGGCCATCTGCGCTACTTTTTTGAGCAGATGGGTGAGTATTTCAGGCAGTACTTCTTTCTGAATGACCGGGAGGAGATGCCCTTCAACCGGGCCACCCGCGGCTGGGTCTATCGGCTGGCCAAGGACGAGGGCGGGGTAGTGGGCTTCGGCTCCACGTATGACCTGCACCACCCGGGCGCGCTGATTTTTGTGAACTCGGGTTTTCCGGTGCTGGAGGAAGACCAGGCGCCCACGCCGCCCCTGGTCATCGGTGAGGGCTATGCGGCCCAGCCCTTTGTTGCCCGCTCCATCGTCAACATCAGTGGCATGAGCTATGGCGCCCTGTCGCGACCGGCGGTGCTGGCCCTGTCAAAGGGGGCGGCCGAGGCCGGCTGCTGGATGGGCACTGGCGAGGGGGGGCTGGCGCCGGCCCACCTGGAAGGGGGTGCCGACATCGTCATGCAGATCGGCACGGCCAAGTATGGTGTGCGTGATGCCCAGGGGCAGCTCTCGGACGAGCGTCTGCGCGAGCTGGCGGCCTACCCGGCGGTGAAGGCCTTCGAGATCAAGCTGTCCCAGGGGGCCAAACCGGGCAAGGGCGGGGTGTTGCCGGCCAGCAAGGTGACGCCGGAGATTGCAGCGATTCGCGGGATCCCGGCGGGGGTTGATTCCATCAGCCCCAACCGCCACCGGGACATTGCCAACGTCAATGAGCTGCTCGACATGATCGTGCGGGTGCGCAGCGTGACCGGCAAGCCGGTGGGCATCAAGACGGCCATCGGCGGGCGGCGCTTTCTGCATGAGCTGTGCGAGGCGATCCTGCGCCGGGGGCTCGACACGGCACCGGACTTCATCGCCGTGGATGGGGGCGAGGGCGGCTCCGGTGCCGCGCCCCAGGCCCTGGCCGACCACATGGCCCTGTCCATCGACGAGGCGTTGCCCCGGGTGGTGGATACGCTGATCGAGTTCGGCTTGCGCCAGCGCATCCGGGTAGTGGCCGCCGGCAAGCTGGTGACCTCGGCGCGGGTGGCCTGGGCCCTGGCCTGCGGTGCTGATTTTGTGAACACGGCGCGGGGGTTCATGTTCTCCCTCGGCTGCGTGCAGGCCATGCGCTGCCACCAGAACAGCTGCCCGACCGGCATCACCACCCATAACCCCAAGCTGCAGCGCGGCCTGGTGGTGGAGGAGAAATACCTGCGGGTGGCCAACTATGCCCGCAACCTGAACAAGGAAATCGACATGATCGCCCACGCCTGCGGGCTGCAGCACGCCCGCGAGTTCCGCCGCGAACATGTGCGCCTGGTGCAGTCCGAAGGACGCAGCGAGGCCTTCAACATGCTCTATCCCTACCCCGAGCCCTTCGACAGCGTCCAGGGCGGGCACGGCGGGCTGGTCTGAGGCGGCAGTTCCTGCCGGGGGCTGCGGGCGGCGGGGCGCAGTCCCTTGCACGTTGCGGCCCGGGCCGTCCGCTGCCGCCGGCAGATTTTTCCGGAATGGGGTTGCGGATAGGGGGCGGCGCGTGCCGGCCGCCCTTGAAAGGGGCTTTTCGGCAAATCTTCTTAACTGGACTTTACCCGTCTTAACGTGTGTTAACGGCAAGATCGCCGCTTTTCGGCCGCTAAATTGCTACATGAAAGGTCTGAAGGCTACACCCGCCTTTCGGCCCGGATCGACCGGCGGGCTCTCCGGTCTTGCATGTAGAGGATTGCATCATGGTCAGCAGCATTGGCAGTAACAGCATGGCTTCCATGGCGGGAATGCAGCGCCCCGACCCGACCCGGATGGCGAGCAATGTCTTCTCGAAGCTCGACACCAAGGGCCAGGGTTTCATTGAGGAGAGCGACCTGCAGTCGGCCTTGAGCCAGCTCAGCAGTGCCTCCGCCAGCAGTACCGAGAGCGATAGCGCCGCGCTGTTCAAGGCGCTGGATGGGGACAGCGACGGCAAGGTGACGGAGAGCGAGTTCTCCAGCAGCATGCAGAAACTCGCCGACGCCCTGGACAACCAGGCCTTCGGCAGCCGCATGGCCGGTGCCATGCCCCCACCCCCGCCGCCGTCGGGAGGCGATGACGCGGGTTTCACCCAGGATGAGCTGAACAGCCAGCTGGAGGAGATCGGCTCGACGGACAGCGCACGCTCGGAGCTGATCTCCAAGGTAGCGGAGAACTTTGAAGCCGCCGACACCAATGGCGACGGCAAGGTCAGCGCCCCGGAAGCCATGGCCTACGAACGGGAAAGCCGCACCAGCGCGAGCTCCAGCACCAGCGCCGACAGCTCGACCAGCAGCACCGCCAGCGAAGGCGCCCTGATGCACCGCCTGATGGAACTGATGCGCGCCTACGGCGGCGACGACAACCCGCGCAGCAGCGTCGCCGTCACCGCCTGAGCAAAGGTCCCCTGCGGAGGCGACTTGTAGGGGTGACTTCAGTCGCCCACCCCACGCCGATCACCGGCATGCCGTTAATCGAAGTCCGCGGGCGACTGAAGTCGCCCCTACACATCGGCTCGATCCCGGAGAAAGAGCCACCACCGGCCAGTCACCGGCCTGATGCTGAACCGCCGGGATGCGCCGGGCGCGGGAAGGCCCTGTAGGGGCGACTTCAGTCGCCCACTCCACGCCGATCACCGGCACGCCGTTAAT
>NZ_JBIJDC010000145.1:0-10715 GCF_044344315.1 Zoogloea sp.
GTAGTCGCCCGGGGTCAGGTTGCTGAACTGGTAGTTGCCGTTGGCGTCGGTGGTGGAGGAGCCCACCACGGTACCGGTGCTGTCGAGCAGCTTGACGGCGACACCGGCGATACCGGCTTCACCAGCGTCCTGCACGCCGTTGGCATTCTTGTCCAGCCACACCTTGTCACCGATGGCGGCAGTGCGCTCGTCGACAAAGTCGTTGCCGGTACTGGATGCGCCCGGGGTCAGGGTCACGGCGATGCTGTTGGGGTTGCCACCATCGGTGTCGCCCACATCCAGGTAACCCGGCTTGTTGGTTTCGACGACGGTGTAGGTACCGGCCGGCACGTTGTTGAACGTGTAGTTGCCGTTGGCATCGGTGGTGGTGGTCTGCACCACGGTACCGGTGCTGTCCTTCAGCTGAACGGTCACGCCAGCGATCGGGGTGTCGCCGCTGTTGTTGTTGTCCAGGTCTTCACGCACGGTGCCGGAGATGGAACCGGGGTTGGCGACGATGCCGGCATCCCAGGTCTTGTCCGATTCGCCCGAATCCAGAACGGTCTGGATGGTCTTGCCGGTGGCGGTGTCAGCATCGCTGTCCACACCGTCGGCAGCGGCATCCTTCGAGGTGAACACGTAGCCGGTGGGCAGCGTGGCCTTGTCGAACTGGACGCTGTAGGTGCCCGGCTTCAGGTTGGTGAAGAGGTAGTTGCCGCTGGCGTCAGTGGTCTGGGTGGTGACCACGTTGCCGGCTGCATCCAGCAGGGAAACCTTCACGCCTTGCACGCCGGCTTCGCCTGCGTCCTGCGCGCCGTTCTTGTTGGTGTCGTACCAGACCTTGTCGCCCAGCTCGGCGTTGCGGTACAGGCCCGCATCGACGTTCGGGTTGTTCTGGCCGGACTGCAGGGTCACCGGAGCGGTCACGCCAGCGGCGTTGATGTCGCTGTCGGTCACTTCATTGCCGCCCAGGTCCTGGCCGGTGATTTCGTAGCCGGCGGGCTTGAGCACGGCCACCGTGTAGGTGCCCGGGGTGACGCTGAAGCTGTAGTTGCCGTTGGCGTCGGTGGTGGCGCTTTGCACCACGTTGCCGCTGGTGTCCTTGAGCTGCACGGTGACGTTGGCGATACCGGCTTCGCCGGCATCCTGAACGCCGTTGGCGTTCGTGTCTTCCCACACGCGATCGCCCAGGGTGGCCGGACGCTCATCGACGAACACGTTGCCGGTGCTCGAGGAGCCCGGGGTCACGGTCACGGCGATGGTGTTGGGGTTGCCGCCGTCGCTGTCGCCCACGTCGGTGTAACCCGGCTTGTTGGTTTCGACGACGGTGTAGTTGCCAGCCGGCACGTTGTTGAACGTGTAGTTGCCGTTGGCGTCGGTGGTAGTGGTCTGCACCACGTTGCCAGCCGGGTCCTTCAGCTCGACGGTCACGCCCGGGATCGGGGTGTCGCCCACGTTGTCGTTGTCGTTGTCTTCCAGCACGGTGCCGGAGACGACGCCCGGCAGACGCTCATCAACGAAGTCGTTGCCAGTGCTGGTGGCACCCGGGGTCAGGGTCACGGCGATCACGTTGGGATCGCCACCATCCACGTCACCCACATCCGAGAAGCCCGGCTTGTTGGTTTCGACGACGGTGTAGTTGCCAGCCGGCACGTTGTTGAACGTGTAGTTGCCGTTGGCATCGGTGGTGGTGGTCTGCACCACGGTGCCGGTGCTGTCCTTCAGCTGAACGGTCACGCCAGCGATCGGGGTGTCGCCGCTGTTGTTGTTGTCCAGGTCTTCACGCACGGTGCCGGAGATGGAACCGGGGTTGGCGACGATGCCGGCGTCCCAGCTCAGGTCGGACTCGCCTGAGACGAGTTCGGTCTGGATGGTGGAGCCATCCAGCGGATTGACATCGGAGTCGGCGGAATCGGAACCGGCATCACGGGTGGTAAAGCTGTAGCCAGCGGGCAGCGTGACCGGATCGAAGGCGAGACTGTAGATACCAGGCTTGAGGCCCGAGAACAGGTAGTCGCCGTTGGCGTCGGTGGCGATCGGGCCATCGACGGCATTGCCGTTGGCGTCGAGCAGGCGAACCTGGACACCCTGGACACCGGCTTCACCGGCGTCCTGCAGGCCATTGCCGTTCACGTCGAGCCACACGCGGTTGCCGATCTCGGCGGTGCGGTAAAGGCCGGCATCGACAGTGTTGTTGATATCGCCAGCAGCAACGGTCACCAGGGAGCTGAGACCGGTGCCGTCAAAGTCGCTGTCGATGGCGTCATTGCCGCCCACGTCCGGTTCGGTGACAGCGTAGCCATTGGGGGCCATGACGGTGACGAAGTAGCTGCCCGGATTGACCGTGAAGCTGTACTTGCCGGAATTGTCGGTGGTGGTGGTCTGCACCAGGTTGCCCTGGGGGTCACGCAGCTGGACGGTGATGCCGCCGATGCCAGCTTCGCCCGTATCCTGCAGGCCGTTGCCATTCACGTCTTCCCACACGGTGTCACCGATGACAGCCTTGGCGGGCACGGGGACGTTGAAGGTGAAGGTGTTGGGGGTCAGGTCCAGGTCGTTGCCGCCGCAGCCGTCCGTGCCGCCGGTGTCACGCACCTGGAAGGTGAAGCCAATGGCGCCGCCCGCATCACTCGGGGCGAGGTAGGTCAGGCTGCCGGCAGCCACGTCGGAGGCCAGGACTTCCTGGCCGGCGGTCACGGCAACGCCGTTGAGCAGCAGGGTGCCGGCGCTCGGCAGGGTGGTGATGACCACGGACTTGAAGGCATCGCCTTCAACCGGATCCGTGAAGCCGAAATCATCCAGGCCAAGCACATACACGTCGCCACTGGCGACGTTGGCGGAATCGTCGGCGCCGGAAGGCGCGTCATTCACCGGGGTGACATCAATGGTGATGTCCAGAATGAAACTGTTGCCGGTGCTGTCGGTGCCGAGGACGCGAACCTTGAGCTCGCCATTGAAATTCGGCAGGAGCGACGCATCGACCGTGAAGGTGTCCTTGTCTACCGCGGTGAAATAGCCGGAGGTGGCTTCGACATACTTGGTGCCGTCGTAAACGTAGAGCTTGATACGCGCCGGATCAACAGCGGAATAGGTGGGGTCCGCTTGCTTGAGCAGATCAAACAGCTCGAAATTCTTGCTGGTGTCTTCGCAAAGGGAAACGCTGGTTGAGTACCGCGTAGTTGCCATGAACGATCTCCATCTTGTACGTGTTGTTTCGTCCGCTCCCTCGGAGAAGGGCGACGAAGAAAGAAAAACGGAGATTCAACTGCAATTTGCGGGCCACCACGCGATCAACAACTGTCAAAAACGAGAATTTCAAAGCCCCTCAATAACTTAATGGACTCTACAGGGTTTTTGACGTGTGTGAAAAAGCACAAACCATTATTCGGTGTAAAAAAATCCGACACTCCAGATTGATTAAAAGCATTGCAAGGCCGTCCCAGGAAGTTTCAAAGGCATATTCCAGAGGAGTCCAAACACAGAACAAGCACATGATTAATATAAATATTTTTTAAGCAACCAAACACCACCCCTCCCCCCAAAGAGGGTCTCGTCCCCTACTTTTCATCTGCCAGAAAACACACGAAATTCTCCGACAGGCAATAAGCCACACTTGGGGAAGCCGAATTGACACTTTTTTGCAAAATAAGAAAAACAAATGCACTTACGAAAAACGTGGCCTCATGAACAGGAAAAAGACATTGTATTTGTTAAAAACGCTCGCCAAGCCACAAAACCCATTGCCACCCACTCCGGGGAAATGTGACCAAGTACGCAAGCAACATCAGGGAGGCTAAAACCCCGTGACTTTTTAACATTTGGCATTTGACCTCCTGTGGCACCATCGGCGTCCTGACTCATGCGGTCGCCGACTTCCGGCCTCTGCGCAGCACGACTAACCGAGCTTTCTGCCCATGCGCGAAACACCCTCCTCCACCCCTGGCGAGGCGCCGGTCGACGGGATCATCGACCAGTTGATGTTCCTGGCGCACTTCTTCGGCAAGCGTGCCGATCCGGCCCAGTTGCTGGCGGACACGCCTGTGGTCGATGGCTGCATCGGCGAGGCGCACATCCGTGAATGTGCCCAACGCGGCGGCCTGTCCCTCAGCCGCAGCACCAAGACGCCGGATGCCTTCCGGCCGTCCGAGTTGCCAGCCCTGATCATCGTCAAAGGCGGTGACCCGCTGGTGGTGCTGAACCGCAAGGGCGACGAGTTCGAGTGCGTGCAGCCCGGCATTCGTGGCAGCGTGTCCCTGAGCGCGGCGACCATCGCCGCCGACTATCCGGGCATCACCTATTTCGTGCGGCCCCTGGTGTTCTTCGACACCCGCAGCCTGCTTTACCATCTGCCGCGCCCACGGCGCTGGTTCTGGGACACCCTGCTGGCCAACCGCAACATCTATGGCTGGGCTCTGCTGGCCACCGTGCTGACCAACGTGTTCGCGGCGGTGATTCCCTTCTACACAATGTCGGTCTACGACCGCGTGGTGCCCAACAACGCCCTCGACAGCCTGTGGGTGCTGACCGGCGCCGTTGCGGTGGTGGTGCTCTTCGATCTGGTCATCAAGATGCTGCGCAGCTACCTGATCGAGGCGGCGGCGCGCAAGGCAGACGTGGCCATGTCGTCCCACGTGTTCGCCCATGCCCTACGCCTGCGTGCCGCCAACCGGCCGGCCTCCGGCGGGGTGCTGGCCAACATCGTGCGGGACTTCGAATCGGTACGCGAGTTCGTTACCTCATCGACCCTTACGGTGCTGGGAGACGTGCCCTTCATGGTGTTCTTCCTGGTCCTGATCGGTCTGGTCGGGCACTGGCTGGTGCTGATTCCGCTGGTCATGATTCCTCTCACCATCGCATCCTCTCTGCTGATCCGGCGCCCGCTCATCCGGGTGCTCGGCGCCAACATGCAGGAGTCCGCCCAGCGCACCGCCCACCTGTTCGAGACCATGAACGGGGTGGACACCCTCAAGGCCCTCGGGGCCGAGGCGTGGGCCCGGCGCCAGTGGGAGATGCTCACCGTCAAGATCTCCGAGAACTCGGTGAAGATGCGCGAGTGGACCTCCTTCGGGACCTACGTATCCCTGCTGGTGACCAACCTCACCACCATCCTGATCGTCATGTTCGGCGCCCTGCTCATCGCCGCCGGCGAGCTGACCATGGGGCAGCTGATCGCCGTGTCGATGCTGACTGCCCGGGCCATTACCCCGGCCACCCAGATCGCCGCCCTGATCGTGCGCTACGAACAGACCCGCCAGGCGCTCGACGCCCTCGACAAGATCATGGAGTCGCCCACCGACGAGACCGCCGACAGCCTGCACCTGCCGCGCATGCAGGGCCGGGTCGACTTCCGCGACGTGCACTTCGCCTACCCGGACTGCCCGCCGCTGCTCAAGGGGCTCAACCTGAACATCCGTCCGGGCGAACGCGTTGGCTTCATCGGCCGCATCGGCTCGGGCAAGAGCACCCTCTTCAAGCTGCTCCTCAACCTCTACGGCCCCGACCAGGGCAACGTACTGGTGGACGGCATGTCCGTGAGTCAGCTCGAACCCCAGAGCCTGCGCCGGCAGGTGGGCTACGTGCCCCAGGACGTGGTGCTGTTCCACGGTGACATCCGCGAGAACATCCTCCTCGGCAACAGCCAGGCCGGTGACGCCCAGATCCTCGAAGCCCTGCGCCTGTCCTGCCTGGATGAAACCCTGACCCAGATGCCCCATGGCCTCGGCACCCAGGTGGGCGAGCGCGGCGATCGCCTGTCCGGCGGCCAGCGCCAAGCCGTATCCATCGCCCGGGCCCTGGTGCAGCAGCCCCGCATGCTGCTCCTCGACGAGCCCTCCAGCATGATGGACCCGGCCACCGAGGCACGACTCATCGAGAACCTGCGCAGCATCAAGGGCGTGACCATGCTGCTGGTCACCCACCGCATGGCCATGCTGCCCCTGGTGGACAGGCTGGTCGTGCTCGACCAGGGCCGGGTTGTCCTCGACGGCCCCCGCGCCGACGTCCTGCGCAAGCTGCAGGGCGGCCCTGCCCAGGCTGCACCGAAGGAATATGCCGCATGAAAAGCAACGCGCCCGCCTGCGCTCCGCGCATTGAAAGCGAACCCGTCAGCCTCCACCCCGATTACGACCGGGGTCCGCGCCGGGCCATCCTGATCCTCCTGGGCACCACCGCCCTGTTCTTCGTCCTTCTGTTCGCATGGATGAGCCTGGCCCGACTCGACATCTCGGTGACGGCTGTCGGCTCCGTCGTACCGTCGAGCCGGCTGCAGCAGATCCAGAGCATGGAGGGCGGCATTCTGCAGGCCCTCAATGCCCGTGAAGGCAGCGTAGTGAAGAAGGGTGATGTCCTCGCCGTGGTCCAGAACCTTCAGTTCACCGCCGACCTGGGCGAGTCCCAGCAGAGCCTGTGGGGTGCCCGTGCCGCCCTGGTGCGCCTGGATGCCGAAGCCCGCAACGTGGCGCCGAACTTCCCCCTGGAGCTGGAGCAGAACGCGCCCGATCTGGTGCGTGAACAGCGCACGCTGTGGCAGACCCGTCGCCAGGAGCGCGAGAACACCCTCGAAACCCTGTCCCGCCAGATCAACCAGCGCCAACAGGAGCTCGCCGAAGCCAAGGCCCGCCATCAGGCCCTGCAGGACGCCATCGGCCCCGCCCGGGAAGCCCTGGCCATCGAAGAGAAGCTGGCCGGCGCCGGAGCCGGCGCCCGGGCCGACCTGCTCAATGCCCAACAGCGCTACACCAGCCAGAAGGGCGAACTGGAAACCACCCGCATCGCCATCGGCCGCATCCAGGCCGCCGTGGCCGAAGCCCAGGCCCGCCTGTCGGAAACCCGCTCACGCTTTCTCACCGAGACCAGCAAGGAAAAGAACGAGATCGAACTGCGCGCCGCCACCCTGGGCGAGCAACTGACCGGGCGCAGCGACAAGGTGGCCCGCCGCGAGCTGCGTGCGCCGCTGGACGGGGTGGTGAATCGCCTCCTCATCCCCACCATCGGTGGCGTGGTGAAGGCCGGCGAGACCATCATGGAAGTGGTGCCGGCCGAAGAGCGCCTGCTGGTGGCTGCGCGGATCAAGCCCTCGGACATCGCCTTCATCAAGCCCGGCCAGGAAGCCAAGATCCGCATCAGCGCCTATGACTCCTCCATCTTCGGCACGCTCGCCGGTCAGGTGGTAAGAGTGGGGGCTGACGCCGTTGTCGATCCCGAACGCAAGGAAACCTTCTTTGAAGTCTTCCTGGAAACGCAAAAGAACTTCCTCGGCGACCCGTCGGAACGCCTCACCATCTCCCCGGGCATGGCCGCCGATGCCAGCATCCAGACCGGCAAGCGCACGATGATGGAATACATGCTAAAACCCATCGTCAAGACCTTCGACAAATCCCTGCGCGAACGCTGATGAGCTCGTTTCTCCCCGCCCCCCGCCGCCTCGCCGTGCTGCTGGCCGCCTGCGGCGTGCTCGCTGCCCCTGCCCACGCAGCCCCCCTGCCCATCGTGGTAGACAAGGTGCTGCTGCAACAGCCCAGCGTGCGCTCCGCCCAGGCCCTGCTGCGGGCCGCCGAGGCGCAGATCACCCAGGTGCGCTCCGACTTCCTGCCCAGCCTCGGGCTGAGCTACCGCAACTCCGACTCCCGGGATGAAACCCAGGGCCGCCGGGTGGATCGCAACGTACGCCGCAGCGATGCCAGCCTGCGCTGGAACGTGTTCAACGGCGCCGCCGACACCAACCGCTTACGTGCCGCCGGCTTCACCCGGGACGCCGCCGACGCCGACCTGGACAGCGTCCTCGAACAGGTCGCCTTCGAGATCACCGAGGCCTATACCGACGTGGTGCGCCTGCGCCAGACCATGACCAGCCTGCAGGCCACCATCGCCCGCCAGGAAAAGGTCGAGGCCAGCGTGGCCCAGCGCGTGGATGCGGGCCGCATCTCATCGGCCGAACTAGACTTGATGCACGTGCGCCTGATCCAGAGCCGCACCCTCCTTGGCCAACTGCGCGCCCAACTGGGCACCGCCGAATACCGCTATCGCCTGCTCACCGGCGAAGCCCCGGATGAGCTGGTGACCCCGGGGCTCCGCTCAAGGTCGGTGGAAGCCGACATCGATGCACTGGTCGAACGCATCCAGGAGCGCAACCCACGCCTGCGCGCCGCCCTGCAGCGCGGCATGGCGCGCAAGGCCGACATCGGGGTGGCGCGGGGCAGCTTCTTTCCGGCCGTGGACCTGTCAGTCAACAAGCGCCTCGACAACAGCACCATCCCGGTTCCCGTGTCCGACACCGACCGGGCCGCCCAACTCCAGGTCAGCATCGACATCCCCCTCGGCGGCAAGAACCTCGGCCGCCACAGCGAAGCCGTCGAGCGCCACCAGGCCGCCCAGGCCGACGCCGACGATCTGCTGCTGAAGGTTTCCCGCGAGATCACCGACCTCTATCGGCAGTTTGCCGAGGCCCGCGAAATTGCCCCCCTCACCGAAAGACGAGTCGTTGCAGCCCAGCGCGTCGCGGCCGCCTACGAACTCCATTTCGAAGCCGGCCGGCGCAGCCTCAACGACCTGTCCATCGCCCAGGAAGATCTCTTCAACGCCCAGCGCGCCCTGATCGAGAACCGGGCCCAGCAGACCACCCTCCAGGCCCAGCTCCTGAGCCTGGCCGGTGAGCTGCGGGACACCCTGCGCACCCACTATCAACCGGCCCCCATCCTGCCTGAACTGCTCGGCACCACGCCCTACAACCCGGCCCTGGCGGCCGCCCCCGTACCGGTGGTGGATGCACTGCCGGCCCCCGAGATGGCCCTGGCGGCCACGCCCTCCGCAGCCGGTGCCGCGACGACCGCCGCTGCGCCGACCCGACCCGCCACCACAGCCGAAGAAGCAGCCACCGCCAGCCCCGAACAGCGTCTCGAAGCCTGGGCCGCAGCCTGGGCGGCCCGGGACTTTGACACCTACCGGGCCTTCTACCTGCCCGACTTCCAGCCCGGCAAGGGGCGCAGCACCGCCGAGTGGGAGAGCGAGCGGCGCTCCCGAGTGAGCCAGGCCCAGTCGCCCAGCATCCGCATCGACGGCCTGAAACTACGCCCACGGGGTGCCGACCATTTGAGCATGCGCTTCACCCAGCACTACAGCGCAGGCCATTACCGGGACACGGTACGCAAGCAGATCGACTGGGTGAAGGTGGACGGCCAATGGAAGATCGCCGCGGAGACCGTGCTGGCACCGCCCCCCCAGGCAGCCACCGTAGTGGCAGCCCCCCCTCAGTAGATTCCGACGCAACCCTGCACCCGGAAAAAGCCAGGCCACCCGCCTGGCTTTTTTCGTCTCATGACGAAAATCTAAATTCTCAACAAGATCAATGCACTGTCGAGGATTTTTACAATCTTCCACTTTTGCGGAAATTTAGAATTCACAAGAAATACACAAACTGTTGATTTTTAAAAAAAATCGACATTTTTTTGCATAAACAGAAAACTGGCGCCATTTTTGCTAATTTCTTTGAAGAATCAAAAATATCGCAGCCCACCGCTCAAAGGATTGAATCATGCGCCTGCTTGCCACTGCCCTCGTTGCCGCCCTGGCCTCCGCCCCCGCGCTCGCGGCCCCCGCCTACTGGACCGACTGGACCAGCACCAGCAGTGTGGCCTCCGCGGTCATCGGCGACCTGACCGTCGGCAGCACCACTGTCGGCGTGACCTTCTCGGGCGCCTACTCCTTCGCCCAGACCTCTGGCGGCACCAACTACTGGGCCAGCAACCCGGCCATCTACACCAGCTCGACGGTTGATAACGGACCGACGACGGCCGACATCGTTGCCCTCAGTGCGGGTGGAACGAAGACCATCACCTTCTCCCAGAGCGTGCACAACCCCCTGATCGGTCTGGTCAGCTGGAACAGCAACACGGTGGACTTCGGTGTGCCGATCAACATCCTGAGCTACGGCGCCGGCTACTGGGGCAACGGCACTCCGATTCTCAACAGCACGGGCACCGGCTTTTTCGGTAATGGTGAAGTGCATGGCGTGATCGAACTCATCGGTGACTACACCTCAATCACCTTCACCGACACCAGCGAGGGCTGGCACGGCTTCACCGTCGGCGTGCTCGGCGTGATCGTTCCGGGCAATGGCACGCACATCCCTGAACCGGCTTCCCTGGCCCTCCTGGGCGGCGCCCTCGGCGCCCTGGCGATGGTGCGCCGCAAGCGCTGAACCCCGCGTCTTCAAGAAAAATGCAGCCTGCGGGCTGCATTTTTCTTTGGTGAGACTCCCTGAAGCTGCTGACCAGCCGGGCCCACAGCGTGGGGTCGAATTCATTCGACCGCGAACTTTGAGCAGCGGCTTGCCGATCATTAGCGTGAGCAGGTCGAATGAATTGGTTATGTTCGCGTTAGGTATGTAAATACGATCCCCGGCAGGCCCGCCGGGCCCGGAGAGCCTTACTTGTCAGAGGGAAGCGCTTCCCGCAGTTTTCGCGAACGTAGTCAGTTCACTCCCTTCGACCTTGAACCGGTGAGTGCTTACGGGCGGCTTTCCGTTGTACGACGTCACATCGGCCGGGGACTCGCCCCCGGCGGGCGACCTTCTTCTTTGTTGTACGACAAAGAAGATGATATGGACGCCTCCCGCCCACCTCCACCCACGAAATGACCGACTGCCGGTGCTGACACCGTCAAAGCGGTTCGGCAAGGGGGAAAGGCCCCTCCTGCGGTGCTGAAGGGGGGAACCTCGCGTCTGACGGCATCAAGTGCCA
>NZ_JBIJDC010000125.1:0-12793 GCF_044344315.1 Zoogloea sp.
CGCGCAGGGACATGCCCTCCAGCCACACATGCGGCGCCACCTTGCCGTCATCGGCGGCACGGGCCGGCGCATCGTCGATGGGCAAGCGGAACCAGATCAGCACCAGGGGCAGCAGCAGGCCAAGATTGAGCACCGCAAGGATCACGAAGGCTGCCCGCCAGTCCCAGCGCTCAATGCCCCAGGCCATCAGACGCGGCACGACGGCCGCGGTGATGCCGGTGCCCGACAGGCCGATGGCCAGCGCCAGCCCCCGATTGCGCACGAACCATAGGTTGAGCAGCTGGGTCCAGGTCACCGCCAGCGAGCCCATGCCGATGATCGGCAGCAGCGCAAAGGCAAGGTAGAGCGACCACACCGATCCACTGATCAGCGTCGTGGCCAGGTAGCCAAGGGCAATCAGCAGCAGTGACGCCACCACCACCCGACGCATGCCGAAGCGCAGGTTGATCCAGCCGACCACCTGCAGGGACAGCACGGCCCCCCCGAACAGAAAAGTCACCGCCACCTGCAGTTCGCTGCGGCTCCAGCCGAAGGCCTGCTGGAGGGGAATCACCAGCGTGCCGAAACCATAAAGGAGCGCCGCGTTGATGCTGATGGCGACGCCGACGATGGACAGGACCAGCACCCGCCAGCTGTGTTTGAACTCGGTGAAATCGATGCTCGCCAAGCCGATGGGAGAACCCATGGACCATGCCCTCCACAAGAATTTGGATGGACAGCCCCTGTCACCGACCATCAGGCCGTGACAAGGGTGTTCCCGCTGTGCTGCTTAAAGGAAGATCGCCAGATTGGGCGTACCGAGCACGGCCTGGTCGAGGATTACCTCGCGGCGTGCCAGCTTCAGTTGGCCGTCCACCAGGCGCAGCACGTCGTTCCGCGCGCCGCTGATCAGGTCGAGATCGGGGCTGTCGAAGCGGCTGCGGGTCAGCAGTAGGTAACTCACCACGGCCAGCTCGCCTTCCACACCGGTGGTGCTTACCTGCACGTTGGTCACCAGCCGGCGGGTACGTGACGGGGGATCTTCGGCCCAGGCGCTCTTGGTTTCGGTGAGGCGCATGATCCGGCCCATGATCGAGCGGTAGTCATCATGGTAGTGCTGGACCGTGCGGATGATGGAGGCCGCATGCTGGGCCATCGGCCGGGTCTGGCGCAGGGGCACGGTGTAGATCAGTTCCGGGCTAAGCAGCGCGCTCCACTCCTTGAGCCTGATGGCGTCGAGGAGGCTGGCCTCCCGGTACAGAAAGCCGAGAACCTGGTTATAGGTATCGGAACCGATGGGCACGCACTCGCCCTGGGCGAGGTCGGCGGTGGGCAGGGCTTGGGTTGCAGTCATGAATTCGCTCCTTGTAGATGGACGTAGGCCAGGGGGTCAGGCGTTGGCGAGCATCAGCTCGTGCCAGTGCAGCCACCAGTGCCACTGGGTGTCATCCTTGGTGAAGCCTTCATTGACAATGCCCGGACCCGGCCAGCCTTCCGGCGCTCCGGTGGCATAGACGGCCTGGTACTTGAGCGTGGATTTGCGGCCGCGGGCACCCTTGGCGGCAGTGGTCATGTGCGGCCAGGTGTCGGAGTCGTCCTGCTCGACCATCCCGGAGGTACCGAAGAGCTGGATGCTCTGGCGCAGCATCTTTTCCTTCAGCTCCTGCGGGGTGTCCTTCTCGGCCAGCACCCAATTAACGAACTCCAGCTGGTCCGGCCCCTTGGGCACATAGGCGTGCAGCAGGGTCAGGCCAAGCACCGTGCCGTCGGACTGGGGAATGTACACAAAGGCAAACAGCACGTTGGGGAAGATGCCGCCCACCTGCGGCGGCATCGAGACCAGCACCTTCAACTGGTCTTCGCTCAGCTTGCGCTTCAGCTGGGGCACCATCTCGCGAGTCACACCCGGCGGCGGCAGGGCGTCCAGCTTCTGGTCAACGCTCAGCACATCCGGATCGAGGCCGGTCAGTTTGCGGATCTTGCGGCCCAGGTCGATGCAGCGCAGTGCGTGGCCGTGGGGTGAGCTGACTTCGACACCGATCATCTCGGGGCTCAGGTCGGCACCACCCTCCTGGCCGCTCTTGGCGTAGTTGCCCACTTCACCGAGCCAGCGGTGCAGGGTCAGGGTGTGGAAACCATCGGCGGCGGACTGTTCGCCAGCAGTCTTCCAGTTGGCCCGGACGACGAAGCGCTGCGGCGGTCCAAGCACCTCAAGGCCCTTGTCGGAGCGCTGAAAAAGAATATCGAAATACCACTTGGCGTCACCGAGGAAGTCCTCGAACGACTCGCCCTCGTGATCCCAGGTAGCGAAGATGAGGCCGCCGTAGAGGGTCACCCGGGCCTGTTCCAGGCTGAGTTCGGCCTTGCTCATCATCGTGCCGTGCATGCATTCCTTCTCCACCGGGGAGGCTAGGAAGTCACCGTTGGGACGGAAGGCCCAGCCGTGGTAGATGCACTTGTGGATCGGTGTATTACCCGCATCCACAGTGGAAATCTTCATGCCCCGATGCGGGCACACGTTAAGGGAAACACTGATCTGGTCATTCTTGCCGCGAGCCACGATCACCGAATCCGACCCCATGTCACGCACGATGAAATCGTTCTCGGCGGGGATTTCGGTTTCATGGCCAAGGAGCAGCCAGCTATGCCCGAAGACCCGCTGCATTTCCAGGTCGTAGATCTCATGGTCCGACAGGGCCCGCATCTGCACTTCGCGGGTGTCGACCTTGATCAGATCCTCGATTTTCGTGCCGTCGGACAGCACATTCCTTGTGGATGTCAAAGCTCTCTCCTTTGGGTTTGCTCGCTCGGGGAGCGAATGGGTTTATTGTTTTTTTGGCAGGTACTGCGCTTACGCCACAGGCTTCGTCATGCGGGTACGCAATAGGCCGATGCCGTCGATTTCCAGCTCGATCACGTCGTCGGGCTTGAGGAAGCGCAGTTGTTCTAGGCCACACCCGTTGCCCACCGTGCCCGAGCCCAGCACTTCGCCCGGGTAGAGAGTTTCTGAACGGGAGATGTGGGCAATCAGGTCCTCGAACTGCCAGCGCATGTCACGGGTGTTGCCACGGCCCCACTCCTCGCCATTCACGCGGGCGATCATGTTCAGGTCGTAGGGGTCACCAATCTCGTCGGCGGTGACCAAGCAAGGCCCCATCACGTTGCCGGTGTCGAAATCCTTGCTCTTGGCGGGTCCGAGCATGCCGACCATCTCGATGGCCTGGGCATCGCGGGCACTCATGTCGTTGAAGATGGTGTAACCGAGGATGTAATCACGAGCCTTGTCGCGCGGAATGTCCCTGCCCTTCCTGCCGATGTAGCAGGCCAGCTCCAGCTCGAAGTCCATGGCCTTGCTGTACGACGGCCAGATCACGTCGTCATCGGGGCCGATCACGGCGAAGCGGTTGCCCTTGTAGTAGATGGGCTGCCGGTTGAAGGTGTCGACAACCCGGTCGTCGGCGCGGGTGTTCATGGCCTTGAACGCGGCTTCCGGGTCCGGCTCGCGGGCCACGCGCATGCGGCGGGCGGCGGCGAAGCTCTGGCGCAGGTGCAGCTCGAAACAGGAGCAGTCGCGGATCTGCGGCGGTGGCTGGATGGGGGCACACAGATGCACATCGGCGCGCGCCAGCACGGCACTCGCCGGGGTGCGCTGCACCAGGGCGCGCGCCGCATCGAGGGCGCCCTCCCCGGCTTCCACCAGCGCCAGCACACTGGTGAATTCCGGCCGGGAACGGCCATGGATGGCTTCGCTGGCGAGCTGCAGGTCGAGCACCAGCTGGTCTTTTTCGAGCAGGGCGCCGGCACGTTGAAAACCGCCGGCATCACGGTAGGTGACAAGTCTCATGGGGTCTCCTCAGACGCGGCCACAGACCGGAATCAATGCGCCGGTGACCGCCGAGGCGTCATCCGACAGCAGGAAGGCGATCACAGCCGCCAGCGCAGCGGCGCTGACCCAACGGGTGGCATCGGCATCGGGCATGTCGGCACGGTTGGTGGGCGTGTCGATGATGCTCGGCAGCACCGCATTGACGGTGACACCCTTGTCCTTGAGTTCTTCGGCAAGAGCTTCGGTGAGCCGCGCCACACCGGCCTTGGAAGCCGCATAGGCGCCCATGCCGGTGGCGGCCTTGCTGGCCGCCAGGGCGCCGACATTCACCAGGCGACCCGCACCCTTGGCCAGCAGATGCGGCAACACGGCCTGGGACGCCACCACCGCGGTGCGCAGGTTCATGCTGTACATGCGATCCCAGGATTCGATGCTGCCGGCCTCGACGGTTTCCCACACAAAGCCACCGGCCACGTTAACCAGCGCATCAATGCCTCCGAGCTCCCCGGCGATACGGGAAAAGGCGGCGCCAGCCGACTCGGGGCTGCCCAGATCCACGCCGCCGAGGGCCAGGGCCACATCCGGCAAGGCCTGTGCCGGAACGGCGGAGCGGTCTACGAGGACGACGCGGGCGCCCTCCTTCACCAGCTTCGCCGCCAGCGCACCGCCAAGGAAGCCGAAGCCTCCGGTAACAACGACAGTGCGGCCTGTGAGCGTTTGAGTCATGGTCGATCCTTGATGTGGCGTTGCAGGGGAAACGGTCCGAAACATCTTTTGAGAGCGGACCTGACGTGAAAACTTTAGACAGATTTTTGTAATCTGTCTATATGTGGATGCTAGAATTAAATTCCGAAGACAGATAACAACGCCCCGGAGACCAAGGACCATGGCCCGCAAACTCCCCGCACTGAACCCTGACAACTCGGCCTTCTGGCAGGGTGGCGCAGAGGGCACGCTGAACATGCACCACTGTCAGGGCTGCCAGCGCTACTTCCACCCGCCGGCACCGATCTGCCCGCGCTGCCTGAGCCAGGACGTGGGGCCGCGCCCGGTGAGCGGCCGCGGCAAGGTGCTCAGTTACACCATCAACCACCAGCGCTGGAACGCCGACGTCGAGATGCCCTATGTAGTGGCCATCATCGAGCTGGCCGACCAGCCGGGCCTGCGTCTGGTCAGCAACATCGTCGGCATGCCGGTGGATGAGGTGCACATCGACATGCCCGTGCGGGTCACCTTCAGCCAGGTCGAGGATGTCTGGCTGCCATTTTTTGAGAGGGAGGCATGATGTTCGACCGCCTGTTTGAGAAGGATGTGGCCATCAGCGGTATCGGCCAGTCCGAGGTTGGCCGCCCATCCGGCCTGTCGGCCATGCAGCTGACCCTCGACGCAGCCCTGGAAGCCATTGCCGACGCCGGCCTGAGCCGCGACGATATCGACGGTGTAGCCTGCTGGCCCGGTGACAACAACAATGGCGATGCCTTTTCGCCAGTCGGCCCGAACGCGCTGATCAGCACCCTCGGGCTCAAGGTGAACTGGTTCGGTGGCGGCTACGAAGGCCCGGGTCCGCTGGCTGGCGTGATCAACGGTGCCATGGCGATTGCCAGCGGTCTGTGCAAGCACGTGCTGGTGTTCCGCACCATCACCGAAGCCAGCAGACGCCTTACTGACAAGACCGCCAGCGCCCTGACCAACAAGACCATCGGCCGCGACAGCAGCTTTTTCTGGCAGTGGTACACACCCTTCAATGTGCTGTCGGGCATCAACCTGATGGCCATGTACGCGCAGCGCCACTTTCACGAGTACGGCACGCGCCCCGAGCAGTTGGCCCAGATCGCCATGACCTGCCGCGCCAACGCCGCCCTCAACCCGAAGGCGGTGTACCGCACACCCATGAGCCTCGACGACTATATGAGCTCGCGGATGATCTCGACGCCGCTGCGCATGCTCGACTGCGACGTACATTGCGATGCGTCGACGGCCATCGTGCTGTCACGCATTGATGCCGCCCGGGGTGGCCCGAACCCGCCGATTCGCCTGGAAGCCATCGGCGCGGCCCTGCACCAGCCGTGGTCGTGGGACCAGATCGACCTGACCGCAATGGTCACCGGCGAAGTGGCCCGCATGATGTGGTCACGCACCGACCTGAAGCCTTCCGACCTGGGCTCAGCGCAGCTCTATGACGGCTTCTCGATCCTGACGATGATCTGGCTCGAAGCCCTCGGCCTGTGCCCCCTCGGCGAGGGCGGACGCTTTATCGAGGGTGGTCACAACATTGCCCGCGACGGGGTGATCCCCATCAACACCAACGGCGGCCAGTTGTCCGGCGGTCGTACCCACGGGCTGGGTTACGTTCATGAAGCCTGCACCCAGCTGTGGGGTCGGGCGGGCGAGCGTCAGCTCAAGGCACACCGCGCGTCGGTGGTCGCCGCCGGCGGTGGCCCGCTGGGCGGCAGCGTATTGCTGGTCCGGGAATGAAGGTCGACACCACCCCCGCCATAAAAGGAATTCCCATGAAAAAGATCCTTGCCCGCCTCATAGTGCTGCTTGGCTGCACGATCCTGCTGCCGGCCCGCGCAGAACCGCCCATCGCCACCCGCACCGAAATCGATGCCGGGCGCGCCCAGGTGCTGCTCGGCCAGGCTGTCGAGCATTACCGCGCAGTCGGTGACACAGCCCTGGCCGAATTCGGCCGCCAGGGGCGCTTCATCGACAAGGAACTCTATGTTTACGTGCTCGCCAGCGACGGCACCATGCTCACCAGCGGCGGCTCCTCGGCTTCGCTGATCGGCCGCAACGTCAGTGCCATGCGCGATGTGGCCGGCAAGCCCTTCTTTGCCGAAATGCTCGAAATCGCCAAGACCCGCGGCAGCGGGCACGTGGAATACCGCTGGCTGAATTGGGTGGACAACACCGTGCAGCGCAAGCAGGCCTACTTCGAGCGAGTGAATGAGCGCGTATTGGCCGTGGGCTACTACCTGCCCCGCACCAGCCCGGCCCAAGCCAAAGCCTTCCTCGAGCAGGCGGCAACAGCCATGCGCGCAGCGCCCGACGAAGCCATCAAGGAGTTCAACAAGCTTGGGGGACGCTTTGTTCAGGACGACCTCTACGTATTCGTGATCGACATGAAATCCGGCCACTTCGTCGCTCACGGTGTGCAGCCACGCCTGATAGGCACCGACGGGCTGGAACTGAAGGACGCCACCGGCCAGCCCATCATCCGCAACATCCTGAAAATGGCCCAGACACGTAAACAAGGCGAACTCGACTACCTGTGGCCCAACCCGGTCACCAAGAAGAGTGAAGCAAAACGTACCCTCTTCCAGGTCGTCGGCAGCCACGTTGTCGCCGTGGGCTACTACCACCAGTAGCCTTCCCTACCTCCCTCGGCCCGAAACAAAACGGGCTTTTTTGACCCGCTTCGGCGGGTTTCTTTTTTGCCTGTCATTCACAGGGAAAATTCTTCCTGCGAGAATTTTAATTCTACATATAGAATGACAATACTGATTTAACATCTCCAAGCCTGCTCGCCCAGTCCATCCCTATGAAAACAGACCTGAACGACAACAGCGCCGACAAACTTTCGGCGGACGATGACGGGAGCAGTCAGGAAAGCGGCAGCCGCGGTGGCAACGGCGTGATGGTCAAGCCCATCATCAACGCCATCCGCATCCTGCGCCATCTGACCGAAACCGCCACGCCTGAACGGGCGGCGGACCTGGCGCGGCTGCTGTCGATCAACCCGAGCACCTGCTTCAACATCCTGCGCACGCTGGTGGCAGAGGAGATTGTCGAATTCGATCGTCGCGCCAAGACCTATTCGGCTGGCCTGGGCCTGGCCAAGCTGGTCGGCAACATGGTAACCGAAGGCCAGCGCCTGGAAGCCGCACGGCCGCTGATGCAGGAGTTCGCAGCGCGCTTCGGTGTGACCGTCACCCTTTGGCGGCGCATGGGCACCGACCGCATCGTGCTGGTCAGCTCGGAAACCAGTCCGGCCGACCTGCGCATCGACATGGCCGCCGGGCAGCGCCTGCCGATGCTGATGGGTGCCAGCGGGCGCCTGTTTGCGTCCCGGCTCGACCTCAGCGATACAGAGATCCGCGCCGTATTCGACAAGATCCGCTGGGCCCGCCCCCTCAGCTTCGAGACTTACCTGCAGGAAGTCGAGCAATGCCGCCAGCAGGGCTGGTCAGTGGATGACGGTTACTTTTCGGCCGGCATCATGGTCATCGCCGCGCCGGTGTGCGACCGCAACGAGAACATCGCCTACACGGTTTCGGCGGTGATGTTCCGCGGCCAATACGATGAGGCCGGCGTCGAGATCGTCGGCCAGGCCATTCGTGAGCTGGGCCAGAAGCTCAGTACGATGCTCTTCTGAACGACGCCTCCCTGGCCCTTGGGAGACGCCGTTTTTAGCTCACTAAATAGTGACACTTTTTTGTTTTCTGTGCATAATCGTTGCAGCAGCTTGGTGCTGCGTTCGACTGTGAGGAGACAAAAATGAACAACCCTGAAAATGCCGAAAAGGCACTGCATCGTGTCACGGCAGAGCGCAGCAAATGCTGCGGTTACGGCTTGTGCGCCGCCATTTGCCCGGAAGTCTACAAGCTCGACGCGGACGGCCTGGTCTACCTGGACAGCGAATTTGTCCCGGCAGGTTTCGAGGAAGCCGCCATTGAAGGTGCTGCCGCCTGCCCGGCCGAAGCCCTGATCGTCGAAGCCCCCACCGGCGCCTGACATCCCCTTAAACCCATCGCCAGCTGCAGACCCGGCATCGTCCGGATCCGCAGGCGCAGTCGTGCGCTGGCATCGCTTCAGGGGGCATCCCATGGCACGTCTTTCAGGCAAGGTCGTACTCATTACCGGCACCGGTGGCGGACAGGGGCGCGAGGCTGCCCTGCGTTTCGCCCGTGAGGGCGCCATCGTCGTCGGCTGCGATGTGGACGCCACCGGCCACCAGGCCACCCGCGCATTGCTCCAGGCCGAAGGCCTCGAGTTACATGGCCAGGCACCCGTCGACCTGGGCGATCCGGAACAGGCCCGTGACTGGGTTGACACCGCCGTCGCTGCCCACGGTCGCATCGACATTCTCTACAACAACGCCTCGGCAGCCAGGTTCGGCCCGGTGGGCGAGTTCTCCATCGAGGACTGGCACTACACGATCCGGAACGAGCTCGACCTGATCTTCTTCACCACCAAGTACGCCTGGGCGCACCTGACGGCAAGCAAGGGCGTGGTGATCAACATCGCCTCCACCGCGGCCTGGGGTGGCTCGCGGGTGGCCGGCATCTCGGCCCATTCGGCGGCCAAGGGGGCGGTGGTGTCGTTTACCCGCCAGCTGGCCATCGAGGGCGCACCACGCGGCATCCGGGCAGTGAGCATCAGCCCGGGCTTCATCGTTACGCCGGGCACCGCCGCTTTTGTCGACGACCCGAAGATCCGCGCCGCGCTCCTCGACGGGGTTCCGATGGACCGGCCCGGCCTGCCCGCCGAGGTCGTTGCGCTGGCCCTCTTCGTGGCCTCCGACGAAGCCTCCTTCATGACCGGCTCGGACCTGGTCGTGGATGGCGGCCTGCTCGCCCACTGAATCCACGCAGAAGGCTCCACCAGAAAAGCCTCGCCATAAAGCGCACCCAACGGTTGATTCCACTCTGAACCCACCAAGGAATAAAACAATGGACATCATCGGCATCGGCTATCTCGGCTTCGAAACCACCAAACTGGACGAGTGGCGCGAGTACGGCCCGCAGGTCATGGGTTTCGGCATCGGCAACACGCCGGAGAGCGACCCCGACTCCCTGTATTTCAAGATGGACGACCGCCGCCACCGGCTGGCCTTCCATCCGGGCACGATCGACCGCATCGCCTACATCGGCTGGGAGGCCCGCGGTCGCCTGGCCTTCAATGCCGCGGTCGAGAAGTTTCGCGCCGCCGGCGTGGATATCACCGTGGGCGATACCGAGCTGTGCGAGACCCGCGGCGTCAAGGAGCTGATCCGCTTCCGCGACCCGGTCGGCTACCAGCACGAGTTGTTCTATGCGCAAAAGTGGACGCCCCGCTCCTTCACCCCGGGCCGCAACCACGGCGGCTTCGTGTGTGACGAGCGCGGTGTCGGCCACGTGGTGCTGATCACCCCGGAATACACCCCGGAGCTGGAGCATTTCCTGACCGGCATCATGGGCTTCCACTGGTACGGTTCCGGCGCCGGCAAGGGCAAGACCGGCTTCTTTCGCTCAAAGCTCAACAACTTCACCAGCCACGACATTGCCTACGGCTTTGGCCCGGGGCGCATGGGCGTACAGCACGTGGGCGTCTTCGTGAAGAGCCTGCGCGACGTGGGCGAAACCCTGGACATCGTCAAGGCACGCAATCTGCAGTTGCAGATGACCCTCGGCCAGCACACCCAGGACCCACACGCCTCCTTCTATCACTTCAACCCGTCGGGCTTTGCCTTCGAAACCATCACCGAACTCGAACCCTGGCAGGGCGACGCCTTCGAGCTGAACCCCGAGAAGCTCAGCACCTGGGGCCACGAGATTGTTGGGCCGATACTCGGGCCGAGTGTGCGCACACCGGAAGAACTCCTCGATCCCGCGTATCTGGCGGGAAAGAAGAGCAAGGAGTGAAGATCGCGCGGGTCGCCAATGCGGACGGCGACCGCTTCTGGGCGCTGATTGATGTCGCCGCCGGACTCGCTCGGCGGATCGACGCGCCGTTTGCCGCATGGGCGCCACACGCCGCAGCGGGTGACAAGACCGCCCTAGGCCTCACGCCCGAACCCATGCCACTGGCGAGTCTGCAACTGCTCGCTCCGCTCGAACCCGGCGCGCGAGTCTTTGGCGTCGGGCTCAACTATCTCAGCCATCTGACCCGCCTCGGTCGTACCCAGGCGCCGCCCAATACTATCGCCTACATCAAGCCGGAATCGGCCATCGTCGATCCGGGCGGTGAGATCGCATACCCTCCGGTCACCACCCAGCTGGATTTCGAGATCGAGCTGGTAGCGGTAGTCGCCCACCCATTGGGCAAAGCCAAACACGCCAGCAGTTGTCTGCTCGGCTACACCGTTGGCAACGACATCAGCGCCCGCGACGCGGGCAAACAGCTTGGCTCCCTCGACTTGTTCACCCAGAAAGCCCTCGACCGCACGGCACCCATTGGCCCATGGATCGCAACACTCAATGCGTGCGGCGGCCCCGGACAGCCTGATCTGGCAATGCGCCTCTTCATTAATGGCGAGCTGCGTCAGCAGGACCGCACTTCCCACATGATCTTCAGCCTCGACGAGCTCCTCGACTTCGTCGATGCGCGGGTTGCCCTGCGCCCGGGCGACCTGCTGTTCACCGGCTCGACTTGCGGTGTCGGCCTCGAGGACGGGCGCTTCCTACAACCCGGCGACCGCATCGAAGCGGAGATCGAAGGCATTGGCCTGCTCGTCAACCGGGTTGGCGCGCCGCGTGTGCTGCCGCCTGAACGCCGCAAGGGGCGGCTCGGCCTGCCCGGCCGGCTGGCCGCCTGATCCATCAAATCAACCCCGCACGCAGACATTTCTGGAGGCCATGATGTACAGCCATATCCTCGTACCCACCGACGGCACGGCGCTCTCGGTACACACCGTCACCAAGGCGGTGGAGTTCGCCCGTACCGTCGGCGCCCGCATCACATTTTTCTATGCCGACCCGGACGCCTCGGCCTCCCTCACCGACGACGCCGCCCTGCTCCAGTTGATCGCTCCCGACACCTACCGGGACGACTACAGCGGACGAGCCCGCGAAATCCTCTCCAAGGCCGCCGTGTCGGCCGGCGCTGCGGGTATCGAATGCGAGACAGTCAGTCGCACCAGCACGCGCCCTCATGCAGCGATCTTGGCGGCCGCTGACGAACTCGGCTGTGACCTGATCTTCATGTCCTCCCACGGCCCGCGCAGCTTCGGCGGCGTGATGCTGGGCTCGGAAACCCTCAAGGTGCTGGTCGGCGCCAAGGTGCCAGTGCTGGTCTCATCGGTCGAAAAGAACGACCCAGCGCCGGCGATGAACATGGTCACCTCGATCATGAAGGACGAGCACCGCAGCATTGCCGTGGTGGCCTACGGCCTGCGTACCTTCGCCCGTGGGCTGCAGGAAAACCGGCCGGTGGATTTCGATCTGCTCAAGTCCATGCTCGGTTACCTGCGCGCCTTCCCGTCGAAGCTGCACCACCCGAAGGAAGAGGCCTACCTGTTCAAGAAGGTGCAGGAGCGCACCGCCGAACTCGACCCGCTGATCGCCGAACTCCAGCGTCAGCACCGCGAGGGCGACGCCGCACTGCATGCGCTGGTCGAAGCCATCGAAACCCTTGGCACCGCCACGCCGGACGAACGCATCGCCTTTGTCACCCGACTGGAGAGCTTCGCTGGCGAGCAACTCAAGCATATCGGAATGGAGGAAAACCGCATCATGCCGGCCGCCGCCCGCTGCCTGCTGCCCGAGGACTGGGCCACCATCGCCCGCGCCTTTGGTGAAAATGGCGATCTGCGCTTCGCTGAAGAAACCCGCAAGAGCTTCCGTCGCCTGTTCTCGCGCATCGCCAACCTCCAGTGACTCCCCGATGAGCGGCCCCTCGGCATGGGCACCTCTTCGTCATCGCCCATTTCGCGCCCTTTGGCTGGCTACGGTAGTCGCCAACTTAGCTGTTTGGATGCAGAACATTGGCGCCGCCTGGATGATGACCGAGCTGGCTGCGTCACCATTGATGGTGGCCCTAGTGCAAACCGCCATGGCGCTGCCGGCATTCGTCCTCGGCATGCCCAGCGGCGTGATCGCCGACCTGATGGACAAACGCCGCTTGCTGCTCATCACCCAGGGACTGGCCCTGCTGTCGATGATTTTGCTGTGCATCCCGGCGCTGGTGGGTAATCTCGGTCCGGTGGCGCTGCTGGCTTACACCTTCGCCCTCGGTTCAGCGAGCGCCCTCAGCATGTCGGCCTGGCTGGCGTGCACCATTGAGCACGCC
>NZ_JBIJDC010000079.1:0-21449 GCF_044344315.1 Zoogloea sp.
TGCCGCCGCCATTGCACTGGGCACGGTGTCCCCGAACATCGCCCGGGTTCTTGGCCCGGCGCTGGCCGGCGCGATCATCGCCCGGGTCGGCACACCACTACTTTTTGTGCTGGTCTGTGCCTGCATGGCCAGCGTCATCGCCCTCCTGACACGGCTCGGCACCACCGCCCCGACCAGTCGTCTTCCCAGCGAGCGCTTTCTCCCAGCCATCGTCAGCGGCCTTCGCTATGTCCGTCACTCTCCCTCACTATGTCGCGATCTGGGCAAAGTCGCTATTTTTTCGACAGCTGGGAGTGCCCTATGGGCCTTGTTGCCACTGATAGCACGCGAGCGCCTGGGACTCACCGCGGATGGCTACGGCATTCTGCTCGGCTGCCTCGGCGCCGGGGCGGTAGTGGCGGCCCTGCGCTTGCCCGATATGTACCGACGGCACCCGCTGCAGCGCATCGTTTTTGCCGGTGGCATAGCGTTCGCGGCAGTCACGCTGCTCAGTGGGGTCGTTACGAGCCTGACGCTGCTGGGTGTGCTTTATGTAGTGGGTGGCATGGCCTGGATGGCGGTCAATACTACGCTGATGACGGTGATTCAGACCTCCACTGCCCTGTGGGTGAAGGCTCGGGTTGGCTCCATCTATCTGATGTTGATCATGGGCGGCATGGCCATGGGTGGTGTGTTGTGGGGACTGATCGCAGCACGCCTAGGAGTAGCCAGCACCCTGATCACTGCCGGGCTGATGATTGCCGCCGGCACCCTCCTGTCGCTGCAGAAGGCGCTGCATCTGGGACGGGAGGAGGACTTCGGCCCTCCCACGCTGACGCTCCGAACCCAGTCAGTACTGGACATCACGCCCGGCAAAGGACGAGTATGCATTGAAGTGAGCTATCACGTGGCCGAACCACAGCGGGATGAGTTCATCTTGCTGGCACACGCCGTCGGACGCATCCGACGCCGCAATGGCGCCTGCGACTGGCATCTGCAGAGGGATCTGGCGCACCCGGGTCACTACACTGAACGCTTCATCGTCGACTCCTGGCTGACCTACCGGCGTCAACAGGAACGCAGCACCGCTGCCGATGCGCTTCAAGAGGAGCATCTTCAACGCTTTCTTGCCGTGCCAGATCAGTTAGCACGGCACTACCTAATCGAACAAAAGACGTCCTAGCGATGATGGGACAGGGCGGCAAAGAAACCGCCCGCTGCCTCACTCAGGAATGAGCCATGCGCCTCATGCGAAAACATCTCATGCGAGGCGGCACAATCAATCTCCGTAACGCACAGGAATGCCACCTCCCGCTGGATACGCGTGTCGGGCATATAGGTGATGCCGGCGCAACCAATGACGAGTGCAACGGCACGTGCAATCTTGATGACCATCTTGTCTCCTCCTTGACCCCTGCGGGGTTCTCTGTGGGAACCACTCTGAATAAATTAGAAGAGGGTTCTAAATGGAGAATAGCTCACTTCTAAAAAAATACAATAACTTTTAATGTGTTCAAAAAATAGCCCATCGGTGAAACACCGATGGGCCGAAAATCTCTCCGGTGGCACGAATGGGAGGAGAGGTAACGCCACCACCGAAGAGAGGTCGCAAAAAATGCGGAGGTCAGAGCGCCTGGGTCAGTGCCGGAGCTGCCTCGAACAGGTCCGCCACCAGCCCGTAATCGGCCACCTGGAAGATCGGGGCATCCGGATCCTTATTGATGGCGACGATCACCCTGGAATCCTTCATGCCGGCCAGGTGCTGGATTGCCCCCGAGATGCCGACAGCCAGGTACAACTGCGGAGCGACGATCTTCCCGGTCTGGCCGACCTGGAAATCGTTGGGCACAAAACCCGCGTCCACTGCCGCCCGGCTCGCGCCCAGCGCCGCGCCGAGCTTGTCGGCAAGGGGTTCGAGCACGCGGCGATAGTTGTCGCCGCTGCCCAGGCCACGGCCCCCCGAAACGATGATCTTCGCTGCACCCAGCTCGGGACGTTCGCTACGAGTCAGCTCGCGGCCGACCAGCTTGCACAGGCCCAGTTCGGGGCCCGCAGCGATGGTCTCCACTGCAGCAGCAGTGCCTGCCACGCCCACAGCCTCGAAGGCGGTGGTGCGGATGCTCAGGAACTTGATCGGGTCGATGCTCTTCACTGTCGCCAACGCGTTGCCGGCGTAGATAGGGCGCACAAAGGTGTCGGCCGATTCGACGCCGACCACGTCTGACACCTGGGCCATGCCACACAGGGCCGCCACGCGGGGCAGCAGGTTCTTGCCCTCGGCACTGGCCGGCACCAGCACATGGCTGTAGTTGGTGGCCAGCCCCCTGACCAGTTCGGCCAGATTTTCGGCGCCGCGCTCGGCGTACTGGAGTGCATCGCAGAGCAGCACTTTGGCCACGCCTTCAAACTGCGCAGCCGCCTGCCCCGCCGCGGCACAGCCGGCCCCGGCCACCAGCACATGGATTTCACCCTCCAGACGGCGAGCGGCGCCGAGGGTGTTGAGGGTCGCCGCCTTGAGGCTTTGATTGTCGTGTTCAGCAATCAACAGAATCGCCATTTCAAATCACCTTTGCTTCGTTCTTCAGTTTTTCAAGCAGCTGGGCCACATCGGAAACCAGGATGCCGGCGCTACGTTTGGCCGGCTCGACCACCTTAAGGGTGATGAGGCGCGGGGTCACATCCACGCCCAGCCCGGCCGGGTCGAGGGTGTCGAGCGGCTTCTTCTTGGCTTTCATGATGTTGGGCAAGGTCGCGTAGCGCGGCTCATTGAGGCGCAGATCGGTGGTGATCACCGCGGGCAGGCGCACCGCCAGTGTTTCCAGGCCGCCGTCCACTTCGCGCACCACAGTGGCCTGGCCATCGGCAATCGTCACCTTCGAAGCGAAAGTCGCCTGCGACCAGCCCAGCAGCGCAGCCAGCATCTGGCCGGTCTGGTTGGCGTCATCGTCGATGGCCTGCTTGCCACAGATCACCAGCGCCGGGCCTTCCCGGTCGCACACAGCCTTGAGCAATCTGGCCGCCGCCAGCGGCTGCAGATCAGCATCCGACTGGACCAGGATGCCTCGATCGGCACCAATGGCCATCGCCGTGCGCAACACCTCAGCCGAGACGGCAACACCGCAGCTCACTGCCACCACTTCGCTGACGACACCGGCTTCCTTCAGACGCACAGCCTCTTCCACGGCGATCTCGTCGAAGGGATTCATGCCCATCTTTGCGTTGGCCAGATCGACCCCGGAACCATCGGCCTTGACGCGCACCTTAACGTTGTAATCAAGCACGCGCTTGACCGGAACCAGTACCTTCATTGCTTTCACTCCTTTGTTATTGCGGGTTCAGCCGGCCAGCTCGGGCCGGTCGGCAAACTGGGCCAGGGCTTCCGGGTTGGCCAGCGCCTCGACGTTCTTCACCGGCTGGTGATGCACCACATTGCGCACGGCCAGTTCAACCACCTTGCCGCTCTTGGTACGGGGAATCTCATCCACCTGGACGATGCATGCCGGCACGTGACGCGGCGAAGCGTTGTCGCGAATCTGCTGGCGAATACGCTTCCTCAGTGCGTCGTCGATTACCAGGCCATCGACCAGGCGCACAAAGAGCACGACGCGCACATCGCTTGGATCAGTCGGCGGCCAGTCTTGTCCGATCACCACAGCCTCGAGCACCTCAGGCAACTTCTCGAGTTGACGATAGATCTCGGCGGTGCCGATACGCACGCCCCCCGGGTTGAGAGTGGCGTCGGAGCGGCCGTGAATGATGAAACCGCCGTGCTCCGTGAGCTCACAGAAATCCCCGTGGCACCACACGCCCGGGAAGCGCTCGAAATAGGCGGCCCGATACTTCGCCCCGTCCGGATCGTTCCAGAAACCGACCGGCATGCTCGGGAAAGGCAGCCGGCACACCAACTCGCCCTTCTCGCCGGTCACCGGCCGGCCATCGTCGTCCCACACCTCGACAGCCAGACCAAGGCCGGCACCCTGAATTTCGCCACGCCACACGGGCAGGGTCGGGTTGCCGAGCACAAAGCACGAAACGATGTCGGTGCCGCCGGAAATCGAGGCCAGCAGCACATCCTTCTTGATGGATTCATAGACAAAATCGAAGCTCGCCGGCGCCAGTGGGCTGCCGGTGGACATCACCATGCGCAGTTCCGGCAGGCGGTAGGCGTTGGCCGGACGCAGGCTGCTCTTGGCGAGGGTCTCGATGTACTTGGCCGAGGTGCCGAAATGGGTGAAGCGTTCCGCCTCGGCGTAGTCCCACAGTATGCGACCGTCGTCCACGAAGGGGTTGCCGTCGTAGAGCATCAGCGTCGCCCCGGCAGCCAGACCGGACACCAGCCAGTTCCACATCATCCAGCCGCAGGTGGTGAAGTAGAACAGACGATCACCGTCCTTCACGTCACTGTGCAGGCGGTGCTCCTTGAGGTGCTGCAGCAGCGTGCCGCCGGCGCCGTGCACAATGCACTTGGGCACACCAGTGGTGCCCGACGAGTACATCACGTAGAGCGGATGGTCGAAAGGCAGGCGCACATAGCGTGGCTCTGTGACGTGCTGGAAGGGCGCAACGAAGCTCTTGTAGGACACGGCCCGCGGCAGCCCCGCCAGATCCGGCTCAGCGCCGGCTGCCAGATAGGGCACCACCACCAGCTGGCGCACGCGAGGCAGGCGCGGCATCAGTTCGGCGAGTTTGCCCGTGATGTCGATGGCCTTGCCGTTGTACCAGTAGCCGTCACAGCTCAGCAGCACTTTGGGCTCGGTCTGGCCAAAGCGGTCCACCACGCCCTGAACCCCAAAATCCGGCGAGGCGCTGGTAAACACCGCGCCGATGCTCGACGCAGCGAGCATCGCAATGAGTGTTGCAGGCACGTTGGGCATGTAGGCTGCCACGCGGTCGCCCTGCTCCACACCGGCGGCACTCAGCGCGGCGGCAAAGCGGGCCACCTCGCTGCGTAGCACCTGCCGCGACAGGCTCTGCTTGACCTTGTCTTCGCCCCAGAACACCAGCGCCTGTGGGTTGTCGCTGTCGCGCAGCAGGTTCTCGGCAAAGTTCAGGCTGGCATCAGGAAACCAACGGGAATCCTGCATGCCGCCCGAACGAATGAGGCCGCGCACGCCCTGGTCGCCGAGCACCTCACAAAACTCCCACACCAGGCGCCAGAACGGCACCGGCGAGTGGACCGACCACTCATGCAAAGCCGCTTGGCTCTCCAGCGGCCGGCCGGACAGAATCCGGGCACGGTCGGTGAAGGCTGCCATGTTGGTGGCGGCCACGTTGGCAGGGTCGGGCACCCACAGCGCTTGATTCTGGTTGTCTCCCATTTCCCTTCTCCTCCTCTTGTTTTCCGCCTCAGCACCGCTCTGTTTGACTCAGGCGGCAGCTTGATCGTGAAAGTCGCCCCGGTAGCGGGCCAGCAGGGCCACTCGACGGGCATCTGCCTTCTTCATGTTGTTTTCCTTGACGTGCCCATAGCCACGGATCGTCTCCGGCAGGCTGGCCAGCTCCAAGGCGAGTGGCAGGCGTTCACCATCGAGGGTGCGGGCAAACTCATCCACCAGATCCAAATAGTCGCGCACCATCTGCCGTTCAGCGCGGCGCTCGGCAGTCTTGCCGAAGGGGTCGAGGAGCGTGCCACGCAGGCCCTTTAAACCAGCAAGCAGGGGGAACAGCTTCATCAGCCACTGGCCATAGCGACGCTTGACCAGATGGCCATCAGCGTCCTTTCTAGCCAGTAGCGGCGGTGCCAGATGGAAGCCAAGCTGATAATCTTTGCCCGGCTCGCCCTCAAACTGTTCCCGCAGGCGCGCCAGGAAGACCGGCGATGCGTGCAGCCGTGCCACTTCGTACTCATCCTTGTAGGCCATCAGCTTTGCCAGGTTGCGGGCCACCGCTTCGGTGAGCTGCAGCTTGCCGTCGCGCACTCGCTTTTCTTCCACAACACGAATCTTGGCCACAGCCTGCAAGTAGAGATCGGCATAGGCGCGGTTCTGGTACGCCGTGAGCTGGGACGCACGCCGCTTTAGCAGCGCCTCCAGGCTTTCGCGCAGTTCGAGCACTTGGCTAGGCCTACCCTTGTCGGCGGGGAACAGCAGGGCGTTCAGCCCTGACAGATCGTGGGCGGCCACACGGCCACACTCGAACGCCAGGCGGTTCTTATCCACCGCCACACCATTCAGCTCGATAGCCTTGAGCAGCGCCGCGCGGGACACCGGCACCCAGCCCTTCTGCCAGGCAAAACCGAGCATCAACGGGTTGGCGTAAAGGGTGTCACCGAGAAAAGCCAGAGCCAGCGCGTTGGCATCGAGAAACTCGCACGCCTCGCCAACACTGTTGCGCACATCCGACTCGGTGGAAAGCGTCGGGAACTTCCAGTCCGGATTGCCGATGAACTCGGCGGTCGGTGTGTGGGCACTGTTCACCACTGCCCGGGTTACGCCGTGGCGCATCTTTGACAGGGCGTCGGACGAGGCCGAAACAATGGCGTCACAACCGATCAGCAGTTGTGCCTCCCCGGTGGCAATGCGGGTGGCGTGGATATCACCCGGCGTATTGGCGATCTGCACATGGCTCAGAACCGCCCCACCCTTCTGAGCCAGACCGGTCATGTCGAGCACCGTGACACCCTTGTTTTCGAGGTGGGCGGCCATTCCCAGCAGCGCACCTACGGTGACGACGCCGGTGCCACCGACGCCTGTAACGATGATCCCAAACGGACGCTTGAGCACGGGCAGAGTCGGCTCGGGCAGCGTAAAGCCGGCCAGGGCTGCGTTAGGATCGCGGCCACCGGCAGCCTTCTTCAGCTGGGCACCTTCAGCCGTCACAAAGCTCGGGCAGAAGCCCTTCAAACACGAGAAATCCTTGTTGCACGAAGACTGGTTGACCTTGCGCTTGGTGCCGAGCGATGTTTCCAGCGGCTCCACCGACAGGCAGTTGGACGCCGTCGAGCAGTCACCGCAACCCTCGCAAACTTCCTCGTTAATGAACACGCGACGGGCCGGGTCCGGATACTCACCACGCTTGCGGCGACGGCGCTTCTCGGTGGCACAAGTCTGGTCGTAAATAAGAATGGTGACGCCAGCGGTATTGCGCAACTCCTTCTGGAGGCGGTCGAACTCGTCCCGGTGATGCACCGCAACCTCGGCTGGCAGGCCTTCGCGTGAGGCGAACTTCTCAAGCTCGTCGGTGACGATGAGAACCTTGTTGGCGCCCTCGGCCGCCAACTGGCGGGCAATCTGCGGCACCGTCAGGATGCCGTCCACCGGCTGGCCGCCGGTCATCGCCACGGCATCGTTGAAAAGGATCTTGTAGGTAATGTTGGCCTTGCCGGCCACGGCCGCCCGAATAGCCAGCAGACCGGAGTGAAAGTAGGTGCCGTCACCCAGGTTCACAAAGACGTGCTTGTCACCCGAGAAGTGCATCTGGCCAAGCCAGGAGACGCCCTCCCCGCCCATCTGGGTGAAGGTTTCGGTACGCCTGTCCATCCACATGGCCATGTAGTGGCAACCGATGCCGGCCAGTGCGCGAGAGCCTTCCGGCACCCGGGTCGAGGTGTTGTGCGGGCAGCCGGAACAGAACCACGGCTTGCGCTCGACGGTGAGGCGCGGGCGGGCTGCTTCGCGCTCCTTGGCCTCGATGATGGCAATGCGATACAAGACTTTGGCGCGCACATCTTCCGGCAGGCCGACCCGCTCCAGGCGGCTGGCGATGGCCTTGGCAATCAGCGCCGGCGATAGTTCGTAGCGGGCCGGCAGCAACCACTGGCCACGGGGCTGCGACCATTCACCGCCAGCGTTGTCGCGCTCGTCAAACTTGCCGTAAATACGCGGACGCACGTCGTCACGCCAGTTGTAGAGCTCTTCCTTGAGGGCATATTCGAGGATCTGGCGTTTCTCCTCGACGACCAGGATTTCTTCCAGCCCGGTCGCGAAGTCGCGCGCATCATGGGCATCCAGCGGCCACACGCAGCCCACCTTGAAAACCCGGATACCGATCTGCTGGCAAGTTTCGTCGTCGAGCCCAAGGTCGGTCAGTGCCTGGCGCACGTCGAGATAGGCTTTGCCGGCGGCCATGATGCCAAAACGGGCCTTTGGCGAATCGATGACCACCCGGTTGAGGCGATTGGCACGGATGTAAGCCAGCGCTGCGTACCACTTGTGGTCGAGCATGCGGGCTTCCTGATCCAGCGGGGGATCGGGCCAACGGATATTCAGCCCCCCCTTCGGCACCTCGAAGTCCTCGGGCAGCACCACTTGTACCCGCTCCGGATCCATGTCGACAGAGGCCGTCGATTCAACCACATCGGTCACGCACTTCATCGACACCCACAAGCCCGAGTAACGGCTCATGGCCCAGGCGTGGATGCCGTAGTCGAGATACTCCTGAACGTTGGACGGATACAGCACCGGAATGCCACAGGCGATCAGCAGGTGTTCCGACTGATGGGCCACCGACGAGGACTTGGCTGCGTGGTCGTCGCCGGCCAGCATGAGTACGCCACCGTGCTTCGAGGTACCGGCGGCGTTGGCATGCTTGAGCACGTCGGCCGAGCGATCCACGCCAGGGCCCTTGCCGTACCACATGCTGAAAACCCCATCGACCTGGGCATTTTCGTACAAATTCACCTGCTGGGTGCCCCATACGGCAGTGGCTGCCAGATCCTCGTTGAGGCCCGGCATGAAGACCACATCATGGCTGACCAGGTGCTTCTTGGCCTTCCACAAGGCCATGTCGAGCCCCCCCAGGGGCGAACCGCGGTAGCCGGAAATGTAGCCGGCCGTGTTCAAACCGGCCAGCCGGTCACGCTCCTTCTGGAGCATCGGCAAGCGGGCCAGAGCCTGGGTACCACTGATGTATACGCGGCCCTTTTCCAGGGTGTATTTGTCCTCGAGGGACACCGCACGCAGGGCGTCGGTGGCGGCCACCGTCAGGGGGGAATTCATGCGCTGTCTCCTGTTACTCGTTTTATTTGAACAAATAATACAAAACTGTATTGTTATCGTAAAATCACAAATACTGAGTTCTGGTATTTGAAAAACGCATGGAAGCCGACAGCAATATCACCTTGCGCCAACTGCGCTATTTTGTCGCCGCAGCCGAGACCGGCCAGTTCTCCATGGCCGCCACCCGCAGCCATGTATCCCAGTCGGCCATCACCAACGCGGTGCTGTTGCTGGAGCAGACCCTTGGCACGCGCCTCTTCGAGCGCCTGCCCCATGGGGTGACACTGACCGCCGAGGGGCACCGTTTTCATCAACACGCCAGCCACATCCTCAGCGCATTGCAGGATGCGGTAAGGGAACCCCGTTTCCAGGCCCCCCAGCAAAAGGGCGTGCTGCGCATAGCCGCCTCCTACACCCTACTCGGCTACTTTCTGCCGCCCTTGCTGGCACGCTTTCGCATGAATTACCCGGAGGTGGAAATCGACCTCCACGACATGAACCGGGAGGGCATTGAGCAAGCAGTGCTGGAGGAGCGCATCGACATGGGCGTGGTGATCCTGTCCAACGTGGTCGAGCGGGAACGTTTCGCTCACCACGTGCTGGTGCGGGCCCGCCGCCAACTATGGACCTCGGCTTCGCACCCGCTGCTGGAAAAGGACTCTGCATCCTTCGAGGACATTGCGGCCTATCCCTACATCCAGCTGACCGTGGACGAAAGCGAGGCGTCCACCGGCCGCTACTGGGCGGCCAGGGGAATCACGCCGGCCACCGCCTTTCGAACCAGCTCGATGGAAGCCCTGCGTGGGCTGATCGCCCACGGCTTCGGCGTCAGCATCCTGTCTGACATGGTCTATCGACCGTGGTCACTGGACGGCAAAAAGATCGAGGCGCGCCCGGTGCTGGATGTGGTTCCGCCGATGCAAGTGGGTCTGATATGGCGACCGGACGCCCCGCTGGAACGGCCGGCGGAAGCCTTCCGGCAATTCCTGATCCACACCTGCGCAAGCTGATCAGCCCGCGCTCGACGTTCTGCGCCTAAGCACCACCGGCGAGCCCCCCGTCGAACGTTTGACCATCCACTTGGCCAAGGCCGAATCCATATAGGTGGCATGGAGGGGAAACCACTCCTCCAGCGCCCCGGCCAATTCGCGGCATACCTTGCGCTGACCGGTGGCAACCAAGTCCCTCACCTCAAGCACAGAGCGCATCACCGCCGCGTGCTCCTCCACGTGGCAATCTCCGGCCGGATAGCCGTCCAGCGACATCCACTGCTCCTCTTCGCCGAAGTGGCGCCCGATGTGGGCCAGAAAATCGTCCAGTACGGCCGGCAACTCGTCCTCGGGAGCCGTGCGCAAGCGCGTCACCAGCGCGACAAACTCCTGGTGCGTGTCGTCCATGGGTCGGTAGCCGAGAAGCAGGCCATCGTGCCATTCGCCGGTCGGAACATCGGGCGGCGGCAGGCTGGTATCCAGCGCTTTCATACCCGGCTCCTATCGGTTGGCTGCGCCACGGCCATCACCCAGCCCCAGCATGCCCAGAAATTCGCGCCGGGTTGCCGGGTTCTCGCGGAAAGCGCCCAGCATGCGGCTGGTCACCAGGCTGGTGCCCGGCTTGTGCACCCCGCGGGTCGTCATGCACTGGTGCGAAGCCTCGATAACCACCGCCACGCCGCGAGGCTGGAGCACCCGCTGCAGGGTATCGGCGATGTCGGCGGTCATCTTCTCCTGGATCTGCAGGCGCTTGGCGAAGACGTCTACAAGCCGCGCCAGCTTGGAGATGCCGACCACCCGCTGGTCTGGCAGGTAGCCGATATGCACCTTGCCGATGATCGGCGCCATGTGGTGTTCGCAGTGGCTCTCGAAGCGGATGTCGTTCATCACGATCATCTCGTCGTATCCACCGACCTCACTGAAGGTGCGGGCCAGAATATCGGCCGGATCGGACCGGTAGCCGGCAAAGAACTCATCGTAGGAGCGCACCACCCGCGAAGGCGTATCCAGCAGACCCTCCCGCGCCGGGTCGTCACCCGCCCAGCGGATCAAGGTGCGCACGGCCTCCTCGGCCTCTTCCCGGGTCGGCCGGGCGACCGGCGTGCCGGCCTCTTCATGATTGTTCGACATCCCTCTCTCCTCTCGCTCGTTCATTCGGTTTAGACGCGGAAGTGGCACACCGCCCGGTCCAGCTCTCCTGCCGACTCGCGCAGCAGGCTTACCGCCCGTGTCACATCGCGGGTGAGCTGGTCACTTTCGCCGGCCAGCCGTGAAAACTGATCCACGCTGGCGGCAATGTCTTGGCTACCTTCATTCTGTGCCGTCACTGCACCGGCAATCTCGTCAACGCCCCGGTGCGATGCATTCACCAGCGCACCGGCCGTCTCCAGCACGCCCTCCAGTTCGCCCATCAGGCGATGGCTGTCGTCGAGGGCCTGGGTGCCCTCCTGCAGCGACCGCTCCACCGCCTCCGACTGCCGCCCCAGATCGCGGGTCAACGCGTCGATGGAGTTGGCAGCCAGCGCCGAGCGCTCCGCCAGTTGGCGGACCTCATCGGCCACGACACTGAAGCTGCGCCCCTGCTCGCCGGCACGGGCGGCCTCGATGGCCGCATTCAGGGCCAGCAGATTGGTCTGCCCCGACAACTCCTTGACCTGCGCAATACTGGTAGTAATAGCCGAAGTGCTGCGCACAAAATCCCCCACCGAGCCGCGGATGTCGTTGAAGGCACTGCGCATGTGCACGATTTCATCGAGCAGGCGCTGCAAGGCGCCGCGCCCCGCTTCGGCCCCCTGCAGGCTGGCCGAAGCCGACTTGCGCACATCACTGGCACTGGCGGCGATGGACTCAATGCTGCGGATCATGCGCTCCACCGTATCCCCTACCGAAGAGGCGGCCTGAACCTGATCGTTGGCACCTGAGGCCACCCGGCCGGACGCGCCATAAAGCTGCTCGGCCGACGCGACAACCACCGTCGACACCTGCCCCACCTTCTTCACCGCAGTCTGGAAACCATCCACCAGTTCATTGAAGGCCCGTGCGGTGCGGGCCACTTCGTCGTTGCCCACCACACGAACCCGACGTGTCAGATCGCCCGAGCGCAGCTCGATGGACGCCTCTTCGATGGCCCGGATGGCCCCGACAATCTGGCCACGCACCAGCAGGCTCACCACCAAGGCCAGCAGCACGGCCAGCACCGAAACCCCGATGACAACCTTGACCACCTGCCCGGCCATGCGGTCGGCGCTGGCAAAATCTTCACTCGCCAAGGCATCCTGCAAGCGAACCAGGGCCGAGATCTGTCCGAAGACCCGGTCGTATTCCTTGCGCACCAGACTCAGGCGGCGAAAACTGCCCTCCGGGTCAGTCGCCGCTGCCGAAGTTAATTCGGTCACGGCATCGGCGAAAACCTGGACCTGCCCCTTCAACTCTTCATAGAGGGCTTTTTCGTCCGCATTGAGGCCGGGCCGCGCCGAACTGGCGGCGATGATCCCGACCAGTTCCGTGACGCTGGCCTTGAGGTCGTCCGCGTACTGGGCGAGCTCTTCCTTGCGCACTTCCGTACCCGGTTGCATCAGGTGCACCATCATCGCGTAGGTGCCAACCATCGTGTCCTGGGCCGCCGACGAAGCCACCAAAGTCTTGCGGTATTGCTCAAAGCGGACCTGCTCGAAAGAGCGCAGTACCTCCTGCTGGCCAGCCATGCCGAACCAGGCCACACCGGCCACCATCAGAAGCAGGACAACAATCAGCACGGGTGCGACGAGCAGCTTCGCGCCGATTGAATAGCGGCCCAGAAAGGCCGCCGCCGGCTGCCACGATTTCAAGCCAGAGAACAAATCGAATGTTTTCACTTTTCCTCCACGCCAAGGCGCGAAAAAAGAGGGCCGTGTAAACGGGCCCTCAAGTGGAGGTAAATCGAGGATCGGCGGGACCGCCTTAAAGGCTGCGACCGATGATTTCTTTCATGATCTCGGAGGTGCCGCCATAGATGCGCGCCACCCGGGCATCCACCCAGGCCCGGCTGATCTTGTACTCGCTCATGAAACCGTAGCCGCCGTGCAACTGCAGGAACTCGTCGAGGAGTTTGCCCTGCATCTCGGAGCCCACCAGCTTGGCCATCGCAGCCACGTCCGCCGACAGTTCGCTGGCCAGGGCCTGGGCCAGGCAGTGATCAACGAACACGCGCAGCATGGTGGCCTGGGCCTTGGCGTCGGCCAGCTTGAAACGGGTGTTCTGGTAGTCGAGAATCGCCTTGCCGAAAGCCTTGCGCTCGCGGGTATAGGCGATGGTTTCTTCAAGCAGGGTGTCGATCGACTGGGCCGAGCGAATGGCGATGATCAGGCGCTCCCAGGCGAGTTGATGGAAGAGGTAATTGAAACCCTCGTTCTCCTCGGCCAGGCGGTTGCTCACTGGCACCCGCACCTCGTCGAAGAACAGCTCGGCGGTGTCCTGACCCTTGAGGCCAACCTTCTCCAGCAGGCGGCCCTTCGAGAAACCCGGCCGGTCGACTTCGACGCAGATCAGCGTAAGGTTCTTGCTGGCAGGGTCGAGCTTGACCGCTGCCACCACCAGGTCGGCGTTGCCGCCGTTGGTGATGAAGGTCTTCTGGCCATTGATGACGTATTCGTCGCCCTCGCGGCGGGCTGTGGTGCGCATGGAGCGCAGGTCACTGCCCGCGCCAGGCTCGCTCATGGCGATCACGCCAATGGTTTCGCCGCTGACCATGCCAGGCAGCCACTTCTGCTTCTGTTCCTCGGAACCGTAGGCCACCAGGTAATTTGCGACGATCTCCGAGTGGGTGGTGAAGCCCACCGCCGTCCCATTGACCCGGGCCAGCTCCTCGATCATCACCGCCGAATGGCCGTAGTCGCCACCGGCACCACCGTATTCCTCCGGTACACAGGAGCACAGCAACCCGGCCGCGCCGGCCTTCAGCCAGACGTCCCGGGGCACGATGCCGGCCTTCTCCCAGTCGTGCAGATGGGGCACGATTTCCCGGTCGATGAAGCGGCGCGCCATGTCGCGGAACATCTCGTGGTCTTCACGGAAAACGGTTCGCATTGTTTCTCCTCCAGATTCGATTTTTTATGCCGGCTCAGCGGCCGGTGAACTGCGGTGCACGCTTTTCCACGAAGGCATTCACTGCCTCATGGTGGTCTTCCGTGTGGTGAGCCAGCGACTGGAAAGCGGCCGACAGTTCGAGCAGGGAGTCGAGGCGCATGTGCTGGCCCTCACGCAGCAGGCGCTTGGTCAGGCGCAGGCCGTGGGACGGGTTGGCAGCCATGCGGCGAGCCACGTCCAGCGCAGCACTCAGCAGTTCGGCAGCCGGCACCACTTCAGTCACCAGCCCCCACTCGAGGGCCTTGGCGGCGTCGATGGTGTCGCCGGTCAGGGCCATCAGGCTGGCCTTGGGCATGCCGACGATACGCGGCAGCAGCCAGGCGCCACCGTCACCGGGAACGATGCCGAGCTTGACGAAGCTCTCGGCGAACTTCGCCGTATCGGCGGATATGCGCACGTCGCACATGCAGGCCAGATCAAGACCGGCACCGATGGCCGGGCCGTTGATGGCAGCCACCACCGGCACATCCAGCTCATAAAGGGCCAGCGGAATGCGCTGGATGCCGTTGCGGTAGCTTTCACGCAGTTCGTAGGGCGAGCCGGCGAAGATGCCGCCGCGCTCACGCATGTCCTTGACATTGCCGCCAGCACAGAAGGCGGGGCCATTGCCGGTGAGCACCACGACCTTGACCGAACGGTCGGCCTTGACGCTTGCGCACAGGTCCACGAACTCCTGCATCTGAGCCGGTTCGGACAGGGCGTTGCGGGTCTCGGGGCTGTCCATGCGTACGGTGAGGATGGAATCCTCCCGCTCGGCGATCAGAAAGGGCTTCATGCGTGGGCTCCTGCCGGGGTTTCAAGTTGGCCAGCGACGAGACTTGGCCAAAAGGCCGCTGCGCCGCCCTGGCACAGGGCCCGGCCAAGTTCGCCCGACCAGTAGGTAAGGGTTCCGAACTCGCTGCGCCAACTCCATAGCCGGCGCGTGCCCAGATGCAGCGCGTGTTCGTGGGTGAAGCCAATGGCACCGTGCACGCCATGGGCCACCGAAGCGCCAATCCCGGCGGCCTCGGAAGCACACACCTTGGCGGCCGTCACCGGCAGGCGGGCCAGGGTCTCGGCGGATTCGGCGAAGGCGGCTTCAGCGCCCATCACCGACGCCGCGGTGTGCTCCGAGAGCACCGCGATCTGGTGCTGGATGGCCTGAAAACTGCCAATCGCCTTGCCAAACTGGACCCGCTCGTTGGCGTAGGTGGTGGTCATCTCAAGCATGCCCTGCAGGGCACCGGCGATCTGCGCCGAGCGCAGCATGGCGCCGCCCAGAAGCAGCACGTCGGTGGGCACACCTGCCGGTAAGGGCACGGCCAGCAAGGGCACGGCAGATTCATAAACGAACTCGTCCCGCGCTTCGCCAGCCGTATTGCTGCGCAGCGTGCAGGCGCTGGCCCCTTCGAGGGGCAACAGCACCAGCGTCGGCATCTCGCCGGCGGCAATCGCCACCAGCGCGGGCACGTTACGTCCCCACGGCACATCGACGGCGACGCCGCTGACCTTGCCAGCAGCCAGCTTCAACGAGCCGCGGGCGGCAAACGACAGCGGCCCGGCCTGGGCCGGTTGCCCACAGACGCCAAGCAGCCAGTTGGCCAGTAGGGTTTCGGGCAGCGGCAACGGCAGCGCATAGCGGCCGCATAGGCGCACCACACCACACAGGTCGGCCCAGCTGGCGCCGGCACCGCCCAGGGCTTCGGGCGCTGCGGCCAGGCCGAAGCCGGACTCCTCCAGCGCTGCCCACAGCTCGGCAGGCCAGTGGCCCTTGTCGGCAGCCCGCACCGCATCGGGGGTAACGAGGTCGGCGAAGAGTCGCTCGACGGTCGAATCGAAGATTTCCCGCATGATCAACGCAAGCCCAATCCGCGCGCGATGATGCCGCGGAGAATTTCCCGCGTACCGCCACGCAATGAAAACGAAGGCGCCATCTGGGTCAGATAGGCCAGTACCTGGGCGTGGTCGCAACCGCCCTCCGCCGTCGGCGGGATGTCGCACAGCAGCTGTGCCAACTCGGGGATTTCCTGCTCGAAAACAGCCCCGAGATCCTTCACGCAGGACGCCGCCCACGCCGGGTTTTCGCCGGCGGCCAGCTGGGCCGTCACCGACAGGGACATGTTGCGCAGGGTGACGAGGCGCGCCGCCAGGCGGCCGATTTCCTTGGCCTGCAGGGCATCGGGATCGCGGCCTACGGCGTCGATCAATGTGTGGATCAATGCAATGGAACTGAGGAAGCGTTCCGGGCCGCTGCGCTCGAATGCCAGCTCGGCGGTAACCTGCGACCAGCCCTGCCCTTCGGTACCGATCAGGGCATCGGCGTCCAGCACCACTTCGTCGAGGAAGACCTCATTGAAGTGTTCGCTGCCGGTCAAGTCCTTGATCGGGCGGATGGTGATGCCGGGCAGGGACAAATCGATGATGAACTGGGACAGGCCTTCCTGACGCTTGCTGTTCTCGCCGGTGCGCACCAACGCGATCATGTAATGGGAGCGGTGGGCGTTGGTGGTCCACACTTTTTGGCCGTTTACCACCCACTTGTCACCCTCACGGCGGGCGCGGGTCTTGATGGAGGCCAGATCGGAGCCGGAATTGGGCTCGCTCATGCCAATGCAGAAGTATTGCTCGCCGCGGCAGATGGCCGGCAGGTGGCGGTCTTTCTGAGCGTCGGTGCCGTAGTGGAGGATCTGCGGGCCGCTCTGGCGGTCGGCAAACCAGTGGGCCGATACGGGCGCACCGGCAGCCAGCAGTTCCTCGATCACCACGTAGCGGGCGAAGGGGCTGGCGTCGGAGCCACCATAGCGCTTCGGCAGGGCCATGCCGACCCAGCCGCGGGCACCCAGGCGACGACTGAATTCGGCATCGAAACCCATCCACGAATCGGCCCGACGAATGGCTGGATAGTCCTTCAGCGTGTCGGCAAGAAAGGCGCGCACCTCGCTGCGGAGCGCTTCCGCTTCCGGCGGGATACGACTGTATTTGAACTGGTCGATAGACATGAGCGTTCTTCAGTGAGGATTTACGCGCCAGCCGGAGACTGTCCTCCGGCTGGCGTCGGCCTGCTTACAGCGCGGTCTGGGCGTCGGCGGCGGCGAACATCTTGTTGATGTCGCCGGATGTCACCGGCTTGTTGGGGTCACGCTCGGGTGCGGCACCGCCCAGGCCCAGGGCCGGTTCAATGCTGACGTGGCCAGCCTGGGCACGCAGGGCGCCGACCGTGCAGTTCTCGCGTCCCAGAATGGCGAAGGGGTCGTAGGAAAACTCGCGCATGGCGTTGAGGTGGGAGATCTTGTTGATGATCTCGTCCGGCAGATGCTGGGCCTGCTTCCAGAACACGTTGGCCGACTCGGGCCAGGTGCAGTCGGAATGCGGGTAGTCGCATTCCCAGGTGACCATATCCACGTTGATGGCGTCCAGGTTCTTCAGGCCAAAGGCATCCTCGATGAAGCAGGTGATGATGTGCTCGTTGAAGATGTCGCTGGGCTTCTTGCCGCCGAAGTTGGAGTTGGTCCACGCCTTGTGGTGGTTGTGGGTGAAGTCCGCCCGCTCCAGCAGGTAGGGAATCCAGCCGATGCCACCTTCCGACAGGGCCATGCGCAGCTTCGGGTACTTCTTCCACATCGGCGCCCAGATCCAGTCGGCGGCCGAGTTGGAGATGGAGATCGGCATGGAGGTGATCCACGCATCGATCGGCGATTCATCCGAGGCGTGAGCCGCCTTGACGCCAGTGCCGATGTGGCAGCAGATCACCACGTTGTTGTCGGCGCAGGCCTTCCACAGGGGATCCCAGTGGTCGTTGTGGATGGACGGGTAGCCATGCACGGTGGGGTTGTCGGAAAGCGTCAGGGCATGCACGCCCTGGGCAGCCAGCCGCTTCACTTCGGCAGCGGCGGCCTGCATGTCCCACCATGGCACCATCATCAGCGGGATGAAACGACCGGGGGCGGCATTGCACCAGTCGTGCAGGTGCCAGTCGTTGTAGGCCTGGATGGCAGCCAGGCTGACGGCCTTGTCGGGCATGACCTGGAAGCGCTGGCCGGCAAAGCCCGGGAAAGTCGGGAAACACAGGGAGCCGAGCACACCGTTGGCGTTCATGTCTTCGACACGGGCCTTGATGTCCCAGGTGCCACGGCGCATCTGCTCGTAGGAGAGCGGCTCCATGCCGTATTCCTCCTTCGGGCGGCCAACCACCGAATTGAGGCCCATGTAGCCAGTGGCCTGCTCTTCAAACACCCAGATGTCACGCCCGCCCAGCTGCTCCACCTTCGGCTGACGGCCCTTGAATTTGGCCGGCATGTGGCGATCGAAGGCGCCGCGCGGCTCAATGGCGTGGTCGTCGACGCTAACGAGAATCAGATCTTCCAGTTTCATTTGTGTCCCCTCTTGGTGTTGATCACGCGCTGGGCGTAGATCGATTTTGGAGTTTCAGTTTAGTGCAAAGCCGGCGTTTTGTTAAACACTTTTTTAATTAGTGTTTAACTTTAAACGAGAGCCTTTCCATGAATCAGTCCCAGATCACCGGCACCGAGTGCGGGCCACGCAGTTGCGCGCCGGTGATGCGCGGCTTGGGCTGATCGGGGTCGAGGCGGAGGTTGGGGAGCAGGTCAAGCACCGCGTTGAGGGCCACCTGCAGCTCGGTCTTGGCGATGAACTGGCCGATGCACATGTGCGGCCCGAAGCCGAAGCCGAAGGACGGCTTGACCTTGCGGTCGATGTCGAATTCCTCGCTGTTGTCGAAGACGTCTTCATCCCGGTTGGCAGAGGTGACGATGCACTGGACCATCGCCCCCTTCGGGATCTGCATGCCGGCCAGCTCCAGGTCCTGGGCCGCCTGGCGCACCTTGAAGGTCGCCACCGGCTCCAGGCGAATCGCCTCATCGATGGCCTTGGGCACCAGGGAGCGGTCCTTGCGCACGCGGTCGAGCACGTCCGGGCGTTCCAGCAGCAACACCATCAGCGAGCCGAAGGTACGCGTGGTGGTCTCACCGGCCGCCGGCAGCAAGGACCGCACGAAGGTGGTGATCTCGTGATCGTCCAGCGAGCGGCCTTCGTAGGTGGCACGGATCAAGCGGCTGATCAGATCGTTGCCTTCGGCGCCGTTCCGGCGCACCTCGACAACGGCTTCCTTCACCGCGTCGTAGAGGCACTGGGCCGCTTCCATCGCAGCCTTGCGGGCCGCGGCCGCTTTCTCCGGATCGACCTGCGGACCAGCCAGGATGGCCAGCGCCCAGGCGGCGTACTGCTCGACCTTTTCCGGCTGGTCATCGGGGAAACCGATCAGCGCGTAAATCAGGCGAATCGGGAAGTGCAGACCGAAATCCATCAGGTCAGCCTTGTGCTGGGGCACCAGCGGCTTCAGGTATTCGTTGCGGACAATCGGGTCCATCTTGCTGTCACGCCAGGTGTTCACCACATCGGGCATGAAGATGGGCTGCAGCAGCGCGCGAGCACGACGATGGGCCTCGCCATCCATGCCGGTCAGGATCAGGCCGTCGAAGAAGGCCCCGAGGCCCTCGGCGATGAAACCGCTGGTGTAGTTGGTGGCGTCCCGCAGCACCGCCATCACGTCCTTGTGCTTGAACACGGTGAAGGTCTTGCGCTCGGCATCGTAGCGGGCGATGTTCGGCACGCCGATCTTGCTCATGAAGTCTTCGGCGATGATCGGCGAGTTCTTGCGCATCTCCCGATAGATCGGGTAAAGATCCACATCGTTGCCGCCATAGTTGTTGGCGACGCCTGCAAAAGCGCGCTCCAGCGCTGATTCTGTCTTGTCGTTCATTTCTGCTCTCCTCCGGTGTTGTTACTGACGGCCGATCGCTCTCAGGCGTCTGCCGTAGCGGACTCGTCCTTGAAACCGATGCGGGTATGGGCACCGTCGCAAAACGGCTTTTTGGCCGATGCGCCGCAGCGACACAGAAAGACCGCCGCACCCTGCACCGGAAGCACTGCACCGTCCTGCACCAGTGCGATGGCACCGTCGACCTTCAGAGGGCCGTTCTTCAAAACCGAAACCTTCACGTCCGACATGCTTTCTCTCCTCTTTGAATAGCGATGACTCAGCCCAGCGCAGCCTCGATGGCTGCGACCAGGGCCGGGTGATCCGGCGCCACATCGGGGGCGAAACGGCCTGCGACCGTGCCATCACGTCCGATCAGAAACTTCTCGAAATTCCACATCACATCGCTGTCCCGGGCCGGTAGCAGGCCGTGTTCGGTGAGCACTTGACGCAGGTGCGCATCGCCGGACAAGGTGGCCACCGGCCGAGCGGTGATCAAGGCGTCGTAAAGGGGGTGACGCTGGCTGTTGATGCCCAGCTTGGCGAACAACGGAAAGCTCACCTGAAAGCGGCTCTCGCAGAAGGTCTGAATCTCCGCTTCGCTGCCCGCCTCTTGGGAACCAAAGTCGTTGCAGGGGAAGCCAAGCACTACCAAGCCCTGCTCCCGGTACTTCTGATACAGCGCTTCAAGGCCAGCGTACTGAGGCGTGAGCCCGCAAGCCGAGGCCACGTTGACAATCAGCAACACCTTGCCTTGGTAGTTGCCGAGAGTGGACGGGCTACCGTCGATACGGTCCACCGGAATTTCGTAAATGCTGCTCATGCCAGGTTCTCCTCGTAGGCTTGCTGCACGTAGGTCATGCGGCCACCGGCCAGCATCAACGCGCAGAACAGGTTCAACTCGACGATCTGGGGCGTAGAGAACCAGCACGCCAGATCGGCATAGATGCGGTCGTCAATGGACAAGTAGTCACCAGCGAAAAGCTCGGCATAACGCAGCGCGCTGCGCTCGGGACCGGAGAAGTGCTCGCTGTCTGTCGCCAGACACGCAATGTCGGCTTCGGTGACTGAATCGTCTTTACGGGCAAGCTGGCAGGCCCGGCAGGTGGTGATGGACGCGATCTTCAGGCGAACCAGCTCCTTCAGCCGGCCGTCCAGCACCCCGTTCAGATGCATTTCCTCAAGGGCTGCCAGCCAGGCCTCGGCAACCTTCGGACGGTGGGCCCATACCTGTACCGGCAGGCTCGAACTCAGCATCCGGCTGGCACGGCCGCGAACCAGCGCCTCGGCGAGCGAGGCAGGAAGGGCATCAAGCGGAACGGGATCAATACGGGACATGCTCTCTCCTGCCGGTCGCTGCTTGTTTCACAAGCGCTCGATGATCGTTGCCGTGCCCATCCCGCCCGCACAGCAAATCGCCTGCAGCCCGTAACGGCCACCCCGACGCGCCAGCTCGTGCAGCAGCGACGTCATGATCCGTGCCCCGCTGGCCCCCAGCGGATGACCCAGCGCTATCGCCCCGCCATTCACGTTGAGCCTCTCCAGATCCGCCCCCAGCTCCTGCTGCCACATCAGCGGCACCGGGGCGAAGGCTTCGTTCACTTCGTACAGGTCGATGTCCGCCAGACTCAGCCCGGCCTGCGCCAGCACCCGGCGGGTGGCCGC
>NZ_JBIJDC010000049.1:0-29184 GCF_044344315.1 Zoogloea sp.
AGCACCTCCTTGTCGGCCGCCGGCAGCCCTGTGCCGAACTCGTGCCCCTGGTTGCCACTGCCCCGCTGGCTCACGTCCATGCGCGTGCCCACCCGCTTCGCTTCGTCCCCATCGGTGACGAAGCCCACCTTCACCGGATCGAACACGTCGTAGCCACGCCAGAACACCCGCGGGCGACGCTCCACCGGCTCGAGCAGATCGCGCAGGGTGGGCACGGCGCCATTGTGGAGATAGGGCGCACGCAGCCAGATGCCGTCGAGGAAGGGGATCTTGTAGCCCGGCAGGTCTTCCTCCACCAGCCCCTTGCGGGTGATGCCCATGCTCGCCGCCACCCGGTTGGCTTCGATGGCCGAGGCCTTGTCCCAGGTGTCGAGACGCCCGGAGTCAGTGCCCACCTCGGCCAGGGGCATTCGCGTGCCGGTACGCGAGCTGGCGTGGCAGGCAGCACAGTGGGCGTCGAACACGGCCTTGCCGGCCGCAGCCCGGGCCGCATCCACCGGGAAGGGATAGGCCGGCGGAGCGAGGGCGCTGAGGAAGTCCTGCAGCCACTTCACCTGGGCCTGGAAGTCCGCCTTGTCGGCAGGCGCGGCGCCAAGCACGCCCAGGGCCGAGTCGATCATCACGGAGTGCACGTCGTGGGTGTCGCCGGCGTAGTTGGGCAGTTGCCCGGTCTCGGCCTTGTACTTGGCCAGATTCCACACGGCGGGGATGTCGGCAGGGCCGAAGCGGTCGTCCATGGGGGCCTTGAGCATGAAGTAGCGGGTCAGGTTCATGCCGTCGTCCCGCCCCCGCCCCCATTCCGGAAAGTCAGGGCGGAAGATCCAGGCAAACTGGGCCTCCCGCTCCAGCAGGCGTTTGCGGGTCACCGGGATGATCACGAAGCGGTAGAGCAGCTGGTCGATCACGTCCAGGTGGGTCACCCGGTTGATCTCGGCCATCAGGATGTCGGCGTTGAAACGCGGGTCACGGGCGCACTCAATGAGCAGGCGGAAGAAGTTCTCGATGTTCACCGTGTGCCCCGGCCCGCCGCTGACGAAGACCGGGTTCGCATCGGCGCTGCGCCGGTAGCTGGCGGTGTGGCAGGCGGCGCAGTTGTTCCCGACCCGGGGAAAGCCGATGGTCTTCTTGGTGAAGCCGACGGGCAGCTCCTGCCCCTGCTCCCAGGCCACGCCCAGGGCGGCGTAGCCCCCCGCCACCTGCTGCCCGTCCTGGCGGAACTTCTCGGGAAAGACGCGGGGCAACACGTAGAAGATCCAATAGGGGATGCCGGCATCGTGTTCGGCGCCGATGGAGCCATAGCGGAAGCGGCTCTCCCCCGACTCGAAGACCCAGGCCGGCTGGGGCTCCTCGCGGAAGCCGCGGCTCCAGCCCAGGTAGGCGCCCGCCACCAGCAACAGGACCAGCGCGGCGAGGGCGGCGCGCAGCCAGATGCGGCGCTGGGGAGAGAGGGGGAAGGACATGGCAGGCTCCCGGTCAGAAGGTCTTCAGGTATTCGACGAGGGCGAGCTTGTCGTCGGCGGAGAGTTCGGTGCCATAGGCCCGCCCTTCGTGACCGCCGTTGCCATTGCCCGGCTCGGTGGTGTCTAGGCGGAACAGGGCGCGCCCCTGGGCCTCGGGCTGATCGGAGACGAAGCCGACCTTGTGAGGGTCGAATACGTCGTTGCCGCGCCAGAACACGGCCGGACGGCGTGCCGCAGGTTCCAGCAGATCACGCAGGCTGGGCACCGAGCCGTTGTGCAGGTAAGGCGCCCGCAGCCAGATGCCGTCCAGGGGCATGTTGGCGTAGCCGTGGGTCTTGCGGAACTGGGTGAAGCGCCAGGGGTAGCCCGCATACAAGGTGGCCTGGTTCACGGCCAGGGTGTAGGTGTAGGAATCCAGGCGGCGGCGGTCGGTGCCGATCTCGGCCAGGGGCGTGACCCGACCCACGTAGGGGCCGCTGAAATCCCGCCCGCTGGCGCCGTGGCAGGCGGCGCAGTACTCGGCGTAGATCGGCGCCCCCCGGGCGGCGAGGGCTGGATCCAGCGGAAAGAACTTGCCGAAGGCTGGCGGCTCCACGTCAAGAATCCACTCCTCCACCCGGCGGATGCGCGGCAGGTCGATGGTGGGCGGGGTGGTGCCGGTGCCGAAGGCGGCGCTCTTGTTGCGCTCGGTCATGTCGGTGTTGTTGCCGTCCCAGTGCAGCTCCATGGCGCGGGGTTCCCGGCGCGGACGCTGCAGCCACAGGGACGGGAAGTCGGCCGGCGCATCGAACTCCTTCGGATCGAGGCGGTGCATCGGAAAGTTGAAGATCACCTTGGCGGAATTGAAGGTATCCACCCGACCCGGCCCCCAGGCCTTCTGCTCGAAAACCCACTCGAAGCGCCCCTTCAGGGCCAGCACCCGGTCGCGCATGATGGAAATGGCCAGCGGATAGACCAGGTAGCGGTCGAGGAGGTCCAGGTCGGCGCCCTGGCGCTGGATCTCGGGGATCAGGTATTCCTTGGAGAAGCGCGGGTCGGCGGCGCAGCGGAAGAAGAACTCCTCGAAGGCCTTCATGTTGAACTGGGCAGCCGGCATGCCCGGCACCAGCACCGGCGGCTGGCCGGCGGCAGTGCGCACGGTGCTGGTGTGGCACACGGCGCAGTTCACGAAGACCCGATCCACCCCCTGGTAGCGCCGCCGCGAGGTGCCCACCGGCAGGTCGCGCAGGCTGCCGTCGGGCCTCTTCTCGTAGAGCATGCCGATGGACTGGTAGCCGGGCCCCGGCAGGTACTGGCTGCACACCTCGGGCAGGGCGCGCCAGATCCAGTAGGGAAAGCCCATCTCGTGCTCGCCGCCGGTGGAGCCGTATTTGAAGTGCTCCACCGGATCGGCGTAGTCCACCGGGATGTCGCCCCCGAAGCGCCCGGCCAGCCACAGCAGGATGGCCGCCGGCAGCAGCACCGTGAAGGCAAACAGAAACAGGAAGCGCCGCTTCCAGGGGGCGGGGGGAATCTCGGCTCGGTGGGGCATGGACGCCTCCTCGGGATCAGCGATCAGGGGCCAGGCACGGGCGTAAGGCCTCGTAGCCCCTGGCCAGCAGGGTTTCGGGATCGGGGTCGCGCCCGCTCTCGGCCTTCAGCATGGCCGCCACGCCGGCCTCCAGGGCGGCCCGTTCGGGGCTCGCCGCCCAGGCCGCAGCATGGCTGCGGAAGGCTGGCAGCAGGGTTTCCGGGGGCATGGGCGTCTTGGCCCGGGCAGCAGGGGGCAGACGGGCCATGGCCAGGCGTACGTAGATGCGCGGCGCGCACTGGCGGATGCGGGTCTCCAGGGCATTGGCCGGCCCGAGCAGGAAGTTGGGCGGAAAAGACTCGGCGCTCAGGTGGCAGGCAGCGCACCAGGCATGGAAACCGGCGAGGGCGGCGGGTACCCCCAGCTGGGCTGACGTACCACCGGCAGGCAGCTCCAACCGGGCCGGGGGCCGGGGCCGGTCCGCCAGGGCAGGCAGCGGATCGCCCAGCGCATCGAGCAGCGCCGCCACCAGGGCGCGGCGCGGCAGGGGCTGTTCATCCAGCAAGCTCGGCACCGCGGCGAGGCGGGAGATGGCCGCGGCCAGGGCCTGGCTGTCGGCCCGCAGGCGGAGGCGCAGCGGACCTTCTCCCCCGCGTAGCCCGCTTGCATCCATGCGCTCCAACACGTCGCCGCCGGCCAGGCGCAGGTCCGGCCGGGCGCTCAGGGCAAAGGGCGCCCGCGGTGGCTCGCCGGCCAGGCTCAGGCCCTGAATGCGCCGGTTGGCCGGGTCCAGGACGAGGCTGGCGCCCCCTGCCCCGCGGCAGCGGGAAGCCCGCGACGCGGGCACCGCTTCACAACTCAGGATGTGCTCGGTGCGCGGCAATGCTGCACCCCGGCGGGCCAGGGCAGCCTGCAGACGCAGCCAGTAGCCATCGGCCACAAACTCGGCCACCCCGGCCACCGCCTCGCGGACGGCCCCCGGCGCATCGGCCCGCCACACCGTATCGGGCGGGCGCGGCAGCAGGGGGTCGAAGGGCGCCGCCACGTGGGAACGGGCGATGCGGGCAGCGGAATCGTCCAGCCCGTCGTCCAGCCCGTCGTCCAGCCCGTCGGCCAGGCCCTGCAGGGGGTTGCGATTGGGCAGGTCGGGGCGCCCCAGGGCCAGCCCACCCGGCCAGCGACGGGCGGCGTTGCGGCGCAGGGTGGCGGCGGCCTCGGGGGCGACGGCGGCGTCGGGCGGCAGGCTCAGCCCGTCGGCCAAGCGCAGGCGCAGGGCCGCCTCGAGAAGCCCGGCGCGGCAGCGCTGCCCGGCCGCCGCCGGGCCACAGCCCTCTTGCCACAGGCGCTGGGTCAGGGCCAGGCGGTTGGCCCGGCGCACCGCGTTGTCGATGGCGTAGGGCATGTCCACCCCGCGGGCCGGGGCGATACCGTAAAAACTGCGCCCCTCCGCCACCAGGCGGGCAGCGATGGCCGGGTTGGCGTTGGTTTCGTCCCACAGGGCGCGGGAGAAGATGGGCGCCGCGTTGTGGTGACAGGCCATGCAGATGTTGCGGTTGGCGTAATACACCTGCGGGTTGCCGCCGGCCCGGTAGTCCTTGACCAGCTGGAACTCGAAACGCCCGGCACCTTCGTTGTAGCTGATGACTTCGAGCACGGCGGATTTCTCCAGGTAGCCGATATACAGCCTGTCCTTGAGCAGCCAGGGCGAGCCGGGAGCCGGCGGCGCATCCACCCCCACCACCACGCGGGGGAAGCGGAAGTAGTCAGGTGCGGCAGCGCTGCGTTGCAGGGAGCGCCCCAGGGGGATCAACACGGCCTTCAACGGCGGCAGGGCGCTGGCCGGGTCGCGGGCCAGTTCGGCATCGATGCGGGCGAGCAGGCGCTCGAAGGGAAAGGGAATGGCGTGGGTACCGCCAGGGGTGGCAAACAGGGCATCGAACAGGGACGCCCCCGCCACGGGCAGGTGTTCGCCAGGCCGGGCCGGGTCGCTCACCCAGGCCGGTCCGGTGGGTGGGTCAGCGGGCAGATGCGTGGACAATTCGGCGGCCCACAGCGGCCCCATCGCGACCAACCCGGCCAGCAACCGGGCCTGCCATGCCAGGCAGCGGCTCATCATGGCGCTCCACCCCGCCGCCCCTCAACCGCCGGCCGCCGCCAGCACCTTGCGGGGCTGGGTGCCGGACCAGCAGTCTTCCTGCACCTGGCCGGTCTTCACGAAGGCGTCGCGCCCCTGCTCGTCCATGGCCTTGTTATAGAGGGTGAAGTTGAGGGCGAAGGCCTTGTCCAGGTAGGCCCGGCCCAGGTAGAAGCCGGGGCGGATCATGCGGATCTCGTCGCGCACCCGCAGGCCGCGGCGGCCGGCCAGGAAGTCGGGGTTCTCCTGGTAGCCGGCGATCTCGTCGGTGAAAAAGTAGTCGATGATGATGGATTCGCGCCGGGCATCGAGCAGGCTCTGCCCGCAGTAGAGCTTGGCCGGGAAGAGCAGCCAGGTCTCCTTGCCCTCGAAGTTCATCTTGGCCGGGTCACCCTTCACCAGGCCCATCTTCTTGAGCAGGGAGAGGTCTTCGATGCGGTTCCGCAGCACCCGCTCATTGCGGTAGAAGACCTTGCCGCGCCACAGGGTCTCGCCCACGTCCTCCAGCACCAGGCCCTTCAGGTGCAGGCCCATGCCGGTGAAGCCGCCGACGATCTCCGACAGGCGGAACTTGCCGGTGCCGCCCCGGGGCAGCAGGATCTTGCCGTCGAAGGCGCCATCGGGGATGGGGCCGGCGGTGAGCCGGGCGTAGATCTGGTCGATCTGTTCCTGGTCGAGGGTGGCCAGCCACTCCGGGGTGATGCGGGCGACCTCGGCGGTGGACAGAGGGTGGGCGTAGTCCACCTGGGCCAGGTCCTGCTTGGAGGCGTAGGCCTTGTCCCAGGGGGCGAAGGCGATGTTGGGCGGGGGCACGTCCTTGCTGCAGGCGGCGAGGCCCAGGGCGGCACACAGGGAGAGGGCAAGGTTGCGGGCAAGCATGGCGGCGGCTCCTCTCACAGGGTGGCAAGGAAGGCGGTGACGGCCTTCTTGTCGGCTTCGGAGAGGTCCTCGCCGAAGCGGTGGCCCTCGTTTTCCACCAGCTGGTCGCAGGTCTGGTAGTGGGCGGCCAGGAAGTCGCGCTTCTCGCGCAGGATCTCCACGAAGCGCGCCGGGTTCTTCAGCACGTCGTCGGCGATGCCCTGCAGGGTGGGGACCAGGTCCTTCTTGCCGGCGGCCTCCAGCCGGGCCGGGTCGCGCTTGGCCAGGAAGAGATCACCGATGAGCTGCTTGTGGAGCAGGCCGTTCAGGAAGCCGGCACTCACGCCCATGGGGATCTTCACCTGGCCGAAGCCGCCCAGGGGCTTTTCGGTCTTGCCTTCGAGGGGGCGGATGCCCAGGTCGATGAGCAGGTCGGCGTTGGTCAGGGTGATCTTGCGGCCCCGCTCACCCGGGTGCAGCAGCTCGTGCATGGAGCGCTTGTAGAGGTCGAAACGCCCCTCCACGCTGGGGTCGTAGCGCAGGCATTCGGGCTGGCTGGCCAGCAGGCGGTTGTCGGCGTCGGCGTAGCGGGCACGGTGGAAGTCGTTGTCCTTGTTGGCGGGCTTGCCGCAGATTTCCGGGCCGATGGCGTTGTTGTGCATGAAGGGCGCGGTGCTCCACACATTCACCAGGGAGATGTTGCGCAGGTAGCCCCGGCCACCGTTCTTGAGGGTCTCGGGCTCGGGGATGTCGGCCACCACGCCGCGGCCACGCATGCTCTCGGCGCCGTACTCCATGTAGAGGTGGCCGGCCATGTGGTTGGAATGGAGGGCCCGGCAACGGAAGGTGCCCACCTCGGTCACCGGCACAGCCTGGTCGTTGCCCAGGAAGTCGGCACGCACCTTGCGCGGGTGGGCCTCGTTGGGGGCGGCAAAGTCGCGGCTCTTGAAGGGGCCACCCTCGGCCTCGGGGATGCTCGAATGGCAGCGGGCGCAGTTGTCGGCAAACACCGCCTGCCCCCGGGCCACGGCACCCTTGCCGAACTCCTTCTCCAGATCGGCCACCAGGTCGGCGCGGGTATAGGCCGCCGCCGGGCTCTTGGCCTTGCGGGCGTTGGCGCGGGCGGCGTGCAGGTCGGTTTCGTCGGATTCGGCCGAGGCGAAGAAGTCGAGGAGGTTCTGCAGGCGGTCTTCCACCGCCCGGAAGCTCGGGCAATCGCGCCGGCACTGGCCCACGTTGAAGGGCGTCTGGCCAAAGCCACGCTGCTCCGGGTCCACCTGGCGCATGTCGGTGAAGTGATTGACCCAGCACTGCTCGGCGCAGGAACCGATGTTGAAATACACCCGCTGGATGGCCTCGTGGGCGCCGGTGGAATCCTCGCCGCCCTTGAGGATGTGATGCACGCCGGGCAGATTGACCTTGGTGCCGCCCAGGAAGACCGGCGTCACGTCGTCGTTGCGGGTGCCGAACTGCCAGCACTTGCCCTGGCGGCCGGGCTCGCACCAGCACTTGGCCTCGTCCTTTTCGGCGCCGCACTGGGCCACCTTGCGCCACTTGCTCACCGCCTCGCCCTTGAACACCGGGCGCTGGGCCACGTTGATCAGCGCGTTGATGGTGCCGGGGTTGTTCACCTGGTCGTGGGAGATGGCCGAGGTGTCGGTGACGCCCGGGCGGGCGTGGGCGAACATCTGGTACTCGAGGGCGGTCTTGTGCATGCCGGAGCCCAGCAGCTCGGACATGCGGGTGTATTGGTTGCCCACCAGGCCCTTGATGTTCTCCCACTTGGGGTGGGCCGGATCAGCCGGCGGGTTGAGGGGGTCGAAGGCGATGTGGCACGAGCCGCAGGAGGTGCCGATCAGGAAGGGCGGCTCGATGGAGGCATCGGCCAGCTTGCTGACCCGGCTGTCGGACTCCAGGCCGGTGACGCTGTCCATCTTGCGGTTGAAGCCGGACCAGCCGGCATTTCCGCCATTCACGGCGGCCCAGCGCGCGGCGTCGAAGCGCGGGTTGGGGAACTTGCGGATGCCCAGGGCACCGGTAGAGGTGCCGAAGTTGAGGTCACAGGCGCTGTGGCGCTGGTCGGCCTTGCCACCCTGGCTGTGGGGGTCGTCCGGGTCGAGGGCAGCGTCCTTCAGGCCGCAGGCCGGGTCCACATAGCCGGCCTTGCCCACATACTTGAGGAGCACGTCGTCACCGGGGCACCAGTCGAAGCCGTAGGTTTCGTCGAGGGACTTGGCCGGGCACCCCTCCGAGCCCGGGGTGCAGCAGGACGGGTCATTGATGATGCCCCAGGCCCAGAAGCGGTCATTGCGCTGGTCGGCCCGCAGCACGCGGAACCAGTCCACCAGCACGCCGACCCGCTGCTGGAAGGTGTAGGTGTGGAAGCGTTCGTTGCCGCCGGTGGCCTTGAACCAGATCAGGCGGCCGACGCATTCGGACTCACTCAACCCCTCCCGGGCACAGGCTTCCCGGTAGGGCAGGTCCTGGTCCTGGATGCCCGGGTCGGGCACCGCAGCCACCGGGGGCGAGGGCGCCACCGGCGCATCGGCCGCGTAAGCCGGTGCTGCAGCCGGTGCTGGCCCATTCTCGGGGCTGAAGGCGAGGTAAGCGGACAGGATCGCAAAAACGGCCAAAACGGCCAGAGCAGTGCGCTTCATGGATGCATCCCCTATTCCGGAAGACTGCATGCCGGCGCCCCCCGCTTCCGTCTGGCGCGTTGCGCGCTCTCGTGGCGAAGGCGGGACTCTCTGTCAGGGCCGGTGATGATGGTGTTATAGCAAAGATCCCCCACCCCGCAATGCAACATGATTGCCCGTTCAGGGCAGACCGGCGTCCCAGTAGGGCGAGGGGCCGATGCGCTCGGCCAGGTAGTCGGCCAGGGCGCGCACCCGGGTCGGCAGGTAGCGGTTGCTGGGAAATACCGCATGGATGCCCAGCTCAGGGCCGGGGAAATCCACCAGCAGCACCTCCAGGAGCCCGGCGCGGATGGCCGGCGCGGCGATGAAGCTGGGCTGGCGGACGATGCCCAGGCCACGCTGGCAGGCATCCACCAGGGCATCGCCGCTGTTGGCCTGCAGCCGGCCCTGAACCGGCACCCACTGCATCTCGCCATCGATCCGGTAAGGCCAGGTGGCGCGGGCGGTGCCGGTATAGCCGAGGCACTGGTGGGCCGCCAGATCGGCGGGGGTCTGCGGCCGGCCATGGCGGGCCAGGTATTCGGGGGAGGCCAGGGTCAGCAGGCGCGAGGTGCTGATGCGCCGGGCCACCTGGGTCGGGTCGAGCTGGGTGGTGATGCGGATGGCCATGTCGAGGCCCGACTCGATGAGATTGACCTGGCGGTCGTTGAAGTCGATGTCCAGGTTCACCCCGGGAAAGGTGGTGATGAAGTCCGCCACCAGGGGCGCCAGGTGGCGAACGCCAAAGCTCACCGGCACGCTGATGCGGATCGGCCCCCGCGGCGTCCGGTCGTCGCCGGACAGGTCGCCCTCGGCGGCGTCCACCAGCGCCAGGATCTCGCGGCAGCGCTCCAGGTAGACCTCGCCTTCGGCAGTGAGCTTGAGACTGCGGGTGCTGCGGGCGATCAGCTTGACGCCCAGATGTGCCTCAAGGGCGGCAATGCTGCGCGTCACCGCCGAACGGGCCAGGCCCAGATGCTCGGCGACGGCGGTGAAACTGCCGGCCTCCGCCACACGGATGAACACCGCCATGCCATCGAGTCGATCCATTGTTTCATATTTGGCAACAAATAATTCCCTATTAAAGGCTATTTCAAGCCGAATCGAAAGCCTAAAGTACGCCCATCGAATTCTTGAACCAGGGAAGCCACCGTGATCCTCGTCACCGGCGCCAACGGCCAGCTTGGCCGGCGCATCGTCCAGCACCTCATCGCCCGCGAGCCCTCGCTGCTCGACGGACGGCTGGGCGTGAGCGTGCGCGACGCGGCCCGGGCCAACGAACTGGCCAGCCGCGGGGTGATCGTCCGGCAGGCCGACTTCGACCAGCCCGACTCCCTGGCCGCCGCCTTTGCCGGCATCCGCCGCCTGGTGCTGGTGTCCACCGACGGCCCCGCGGCTCAGCGCAGTGCCCGGCACCGCCAGGCCATCGATGCGGCCCTCGCGGCTGGCGTCAGCCACATCCTGTACACCAGCTCGCTGGATGCGCATGCCGACAGCCCGAGCGGATTCGCCCGTGCCCACCAGGAAACGGAAGCGGCGCTGGCACACAGCGGTGTGGCCCACACCGTGCTGCGCAACACCCTCTACGCCGACGACCTGCGCCAGCTTGCCGAGCCGGCCCTGGCCCAGGGCGTGCTGCGCCTGCCCGCTGGCACGGGGCGGGTGAGCCTGGTGTCCCGCGACGAACTGGCCCAGGCCATCGCCGCCGCCGCGCTGGCCCCGCGCCTGGACAAGCATATGTATGAACTCACCGGGCAAACCGCCCTGGACTATGCCGACATCGCCGCCCGTATCGCCCGGGTGAGCGGCCGCCCCTTGTCCTACGAGGACGTGTCGGCCGAGGCCTACGCCGGCAGCCTTGTGGCCCAGGGCGTACCCGGCTGGTTCGCCAGCGCGCTGACCGAGCGGTTCGTCAGCGTCGCCGCCGGTCGTCTGGCAGCCACCAGCAGCGATTTCGCTGCGCTGGTGGGCCATCCGCCCAAGTCCCTGGACTGCCTGATCCACGAATACTTCGCCCCGAGGAGCCCCGCATGAGCCCCCGTCACCCTGTTCTCTTCGTCTCCCATGGCGCGCCCGACGTACTGCTCAAACCCGGTGCCAGCGTGGCCCTTTGGCAGCGCCTGGGCGCCGAGTTGCCCCGCCCCCGGGCCATCCTGGTGATCTCGGCCCACTGGGCCGCCCGCGAGCCGACCGTCAGCACCGCCGCAAGCCCCGACACCATCCATGACTTCGGCGGCTTCCCCGACGCGCTCTACGCCATGGAATACCCCGCGCCCGGCGCCCCGGCCCTTGCCGCCCGGGTGCGCGAGCTCCTGGCCGCGGCGGCCCTGCCCTGCGCCGAGACGCCCGACCGGGGCCTGGACCACGGCGCCTGGATTCCCCTCAAGGCCATGTATCCGCAGGCCGACATCCCGGTGGTGCAGCTCGCCCTGCAGCCCTCTGCCGGCACAGACTGGCACCGGCGCATCGGCGCCGCCCTGCGCCCCCTGCGGGACGAGGGCGTGCTTATCCTCGCCTCCGGCGCGGTCACCCACAACTTCGGCTGGCTCACCTGGGGCGAGAACAGCAAACCCGTGGAAGCCGCCCAGGCCTTTGCCGCCTGGCTGGGCGAGGCCCTGGCCCGGGACGACCGACCGGCCCTGCTCGACTACCGACGCCAGTCCGCCCACGGTGCCGCCGCCCACCCCAGCGAGGAACACCTGCTACCCCTGTTCTCGGCCCTGGGCGCCGCCACCCCCGGCGAAATACCCCTACACCTGGAACCGGAATACACCTACGGCGGTCTGGCCATGGACGCCTATCTCTGGCAGGACGCCAGTCCCGCCCCCTTCAACCCGGAGCACTGAACATGAACTTCCCGACACCGCGCTACACCGGGCCCGCCATCGCCGCCCATTGGGTGATCGCCGCCCTGATCCTGGTGGCCTTCCCCCTGGGCGTTTACATGCACGAGCTGCCCCTGTCGCCCACCAAGCTCAAGCTCTACTCGTATCACAAGTGGATCGGCATCACCGTGCTGCTGCTCTTCGTGCCGCGCATCCTGTGGCGCATCACCCACCGGCCGCCGGCCCCGCTGCCCATGCCCGCCTGGCAACACCGCATCGCCGAGGGCACCCACCACCTGCTCTACCTGCTGATGTTCCTGGTGCCCCTGTCGGGCTGGCTGATGAGCTCGGCCAAGGGCTTCCAGGTGGTGTACTTCGGCGTGCTGCCCCTGCCCGACCTGGTGGGCAAGAGCGAAGATCTGGGCGACCTGCTCAAAGGCGTCCACGAAGCCCTCAACTTCGGCCTGCTGGCGCTGGTCGGCCTGCACGTGGCCGGTGCCCTCAAGCACGTGATCATCGACCGGGACGGCACCCTGCGCCGCATGCTGCCCTTCGGCAAATGAACGAACAACTCCAAGGAAAAATCATGAAGATCCGCACCCTCACCCTGACCGCCGCCCTGCTGCTGGCCGGCACCGCCCACGCCGTCGAGTTCAACCAGGTGGATGCCGGCAAGAGCAGCCTGGCCTTCTCGTCCAAGCAGATGGGCGTGCCCGTCCCGGGCAACTTCAAGCGCTTCACCAGCCAGATCGCCTTCGACCCGGCCAAGCCCACTGCCGCCAGCACCACCCTGGAGATCGACCTGGCCAGCATCGATGCCGGCTCCAAGGACGCCAACGACGAGGTGGTGGGCAAGCAGTGGTTCAACGTCAAGGCCTTCCCCACCGCCAAGTTCGTGTCCACCGGGGTCAAGGCCCTGGGCGGCAACCGCTACGAAGCCCTCGGCAAGATGACCATCAAGGGCCAGACCCGCGACGTGGTCGCCCCCTTCACCTTCAAGCAGGAAGGCGCCAGCGGCGTCTTCGACGGTGGCTTCGTGCTCAAGCGCATGGACTACAACATCGGCGAAGGCCCCTGGGCCGACGTGTCCGCCGTCGCCAACGAGATCGAGATCAAGTTCCACGTGGTAGCCAACGCCGCCGCCAAGAAGTAAGCCCGCCTCAACCCCAATAACCAAACCCAGTAAAACGGAGAACAGCATGAAGAAACTCATCACCCTGGCCATCGCAGCCACCCTGTCCACCGCCGCCTTCGCCGCCCCGGAGACCTACACCATCGAAGGCACCCATACCTTCCCGCGCTTCGAGTACAGCCACTTCGGCTACTCCCTGCAGCAGTCCCGCTTCGACAAGACCACCGGCAGCATCACCCTCGACAAGGCCGCCCGGACCGGCTCCGTGGACGTCACCATCGACACCACCTCGGTGAACACCGGCTACCCCCTGTTCAACCAGCACATCCAGGGCGAAGACTTCTTCGACACCGCCAAGTACCCCACCATCACCTACAAGTCCACCAAGGTGAACTTCGACGGCGACAAGCCCGCCACCATCGAAGGCAACCTGACCGTCAAGGGCATCACCAAGCCCGTCACCCTGACCGTCACGTCCTTCCACTGCATGCCCCACCCCATGCTCAAGAAGGACGCCTGCGGCGCCAACGCCACCGCCACCATCAAGCGCAGCGAATTCAACGCCGGCAAGTACGCCCCCTACGTGGGCGACGACGTAAAGCTGACCATCGCAGTGGAAGCGTACAAGCCGTAAGTCAGGCTCCATCCAACCTCCCGCGCGTTCTGTGCGGGAGGCAGTCTTCTCAAGGGTTACTTTAGATGCCGTTACTCGTAAAATGACCCTATGGAAGCACAACGCATCACCCTGGCACTTGAAGATCATTCGGGAGGTTACGAAACCACCCCGGAGCGTGTTCGCCTAGCCGATCTGGCCCGGTTTGCCGAAGACGTGCAGACCTTCCTGAGGGGAGAAGCCAAAGAGATCGACACGCAGAACCTGGAAGTCGCGATCTGCAAAGGCTCTCTCGCCATCCAGACCACGCCCATCATGGTAGCTCCACGGCTGTTTGCCGACCTCCAGGCAATGTTGGAGGGCCAGCTGCTGGACAGCCTCGACGCCAAGAGAAAAGAAGTCGTGGAGCGCTGGCAAAAGGCGGCCCGCCAGACTCAAGGGGTCGCCTACACGATTTCAGCCCCCTTCATGCAAAGCCCTGTCGTGGTCAGCGCTGACTCCGACTATCGGGGTGACGATGCCGACCAGTGGGTGCAGGTGGAGCGCTATGTGCGTGGCGAGATTCAGGATCTGGGGGGTGTCACCAAGGCCAACGCTCACATTCGACTGCCTGACGGTTCCACGCTGCGCATCACTACCGAGAAGGGCTTGCTGCGCGAAGACAAGGTGAACCGGCTCTACAAGATGGCCATGTTGCGCATCACCGCCGAATACAACGTGCTGACCCGTGAGCTACGCAATGCCCGCCTGCTGGAGTTCGTTGAGCACAGCAACCAAGTAGACGAAGCCGACCTGGAACGCCTGACCCGGCGCGGCGCAAGTGCCTGGAAGGACGTGGGCAGCCCCACCATCTGGGTCGATGAATTGCGGGGAGGGGAGCATTGAACAGCGTCCTGCTGGACACCAGCTTCCTGATCACTTTGGCCGATCCCGCCAGACCGCAGCACGCAGCCGCTCAGCAGTATTTCCGTGAATGCGTGCATCGGCAGATACCGATGTACCTGTCGACCATCGTGATCTCGGAATTTCAGGTAAAGCAAGCCATCAACGACCTCCCATTGCGCAATCTGGTCGTGCTGCCCTTCAATGTCGACCACGCCATGCGTTGCGGTCTTCTGATCCGGCAATTGTCGCGCGATCCCACCGATGATCGTGTGCGCGTAAAGGATGATTTCAAGATCATCGCCCAGTGCGAATGTGAAGGCATCAGCCACTTACTGAGTGAGGACGAAAGCACCTTGGTCAAATACCTGGGGCGCGCTCAGCCCCACGGCCAACTTGTCACCCGATCGGTACTTCTCAAGCCCGGCTTTGACGCGTCGTGGTTCGAGAATGGTCAGTATCGACTCGCTGACTAGAGCCCTCTTTCAGTCCCCGCTCATTTTGTCGGCGCTCGCACGGTAAGGCCGTGTTTGGCACCAGGTGAATCGCGCCAAACTCAGCGTTTTTCCCCCCCTTCCGCAGAATTTAAGCAATACCCGGTCATCTTTCACCGGGTGTCAGGCGTTGTGCACTGCACACTGTCACCACCGGGGCGGGCCCATGGTCTGCCCCGGTGCTTTTTTGATGCCCGGTTTCACCTTGCCGTCCATGCCCAAACAAACAACAAGAATGCCCGCCATCGATGCGCTGAAGGCCTTTGCCTGCCTCGCCATCGTCATGCATCACCTGGCCTTCTACGGCCCCATGAGCGATGTCGCCCGCCCTTTGATGCCAACGCTGGTGCAATGGCTCGATGAATACGCCCGGATGGCCGTGCAGATCTTCCTGGTCGTTTCCGGTTTCCTGTTCGCAGCCAAGTTTGCACCGGCGGGCCTGCCGGTGAAGCTGTCACCGCTGCCGGTGCTGCTCCAGCGCTACACTCGCCTGGTGGTGCCCTACTCCGCGGCCCTGCTGCTGGCCGTGGCCTGTTCGGCGGTGGCCAGCGTGTGGATGGAGCATGAATCCATCTCGGCAGCCCCGGATCTGGGGCAACTGCTGGCCCACGTGCTGCTGCTCCACGACCTGTTGGACCAGGAGGCCCTGTCCGCCGGCGTCTGGTATGTGGCCATCGACTTCCAGCTCTTTGCCCTGGCCATCCTGTTGCTGTGGCTGCCCTCGCGTCTGGCCGAACGGCAACCGGCGCTGGCCGTCGTGGCCCCGCTGCTGATCGCGCTGCTGACCCTGGCCTCCCTGTTCGGCTTCAACCGGGACGCCTACTGGGACGAGACGGCCCTGTACTTTTTTGGCGCCTTCGGCCTGGGCATCCTGGCTTGGTGGGCAAGCAGCCAGCCCCGCGCCGGGCGTTGGCTGGCCCTGCTGACGGCCGTCGCCGTGGCCGCGCTGGTGGTGGATTTCCGCGCCCGCATCGCCGTTGCCACGGGCGTCATGCTGTTTCTCGGCCTGGCCCGTCAGCACGGCTTCCTGAACACCCTGCCGGTCCCTGCGGCGGTGGTGCACCTGAGCCGGATCTCCTACTCGGTGTTCCTGGTGCACTTCCCCCTCTGCCTTTTGGTGAACATGCTGGTCAGCGTCGCCTTCCCGGCCAACCCGGTGATCAACGCCATGGGGATGGTGCTGGCGGTGGTGGTGAGCGTTATCGGCGGGCACCAGTTTCATTACCGGGTGGAGAGCTACCCTTTCCGTACCCGCACCCGGCTGCTGTTTCCGGCGGGTGTGGTGGCCGGAGGCTGGCTGACGGCACTGGCGGCGGCCAACCTGGCAGGCTGAGCGGGCTCAAAGCGATACCAAGGGCGGCTGCGGCCGCCCTTTTTTGTGTTTGCGTCTCGGTGAGCAGAACGAACCATGAGGTTGAATTCACCCGGTTTTACCCCGTTTGACGCGTCGTCTGCTGGTCGATGCGGCGGGGCGATGGGTAGGGGCGACTTCAGTCGCCCATCCGCGCGCCAATCCCGGGCCCGCCCTTGATCAAAGTCCGCGGGCGACTGAAGTCGCCCCCACAGTCCCTCCGGCCGCCGTCAGCACCTGCCATGACGCCCTTCAAACTCACCCATCAGGTGATCCGACCGAGGGACTTCAGGCCCCTGCCTGGGCCAGCATGGCCGCAACGTCCACCTCATCCACACAGGCCCGGGCCATGAAACGGTCGGCGTAGCGGCGGTACACCCCGGACTGCAGGAACAGGGCGAACAGATCGGGGTCGATGTGCCCGGCGTCGCGCATGCGGGCCATGATGCCGACGGCTTCGGACAGGCTTTTGCCCTTCTTGTAGGGGCGGTCGACGGCGGTGAGGGCTTCGAAGATGTCGGCGATGGCCATCATGCGGGCCATCGGGCTCATCTGCTCGCGGGTCAGGCCGCGGGGGTAGCCGCTGCCGTCCATCTTCTCGTGGTGACCACCGGCGATCTCCGGTACTGCCCGGAGATGGCGCGGGAAGGGCAGCTCGGAGAGCATGCGGATGGTCTGCACGATGTGCTCGTTGATCTTGAAGCGGTCCTCCTCGGTGAGGGTGCCCCGGTCGATGCACAGGTTGGTCAGCTCCCCCCGGTTGTAGAGCAGCTCCGGTACCTTGAGGCGGAAGCCCCAGGGGTTGTCGGCGGGGATGGCGTCCTCGAGACTGCGCGGGATGCGGTGCTCGGGCTTGTCGTCGATCAAGGCCTCGCGCACCGGCAGGGCCGGGCCGGGGCCCATGCGGCGCAGGACTTCGGCGGACACGCCGAGGCGGTCGTCCAGGGTGCGCAGCCAGGTGCGCGCGGCAATGCGCTGCAGGCGCACCACGTCGGCCGGGTCCATGGCCTCGCCACCGGCATTGCAGGCAGCCACAAAGGCGAACTCCGCGTCGAGGGCGGCGAGGCTTGCCGCCAGGGTGGCCTGCTCGGTGCCGGGGTCAGCCCCCCCGGCCACGGCCTGCCAGCAGGCGATCTCCGCGTCGCGCTTGAGCACCTCGAAGCGCATGCGGATCTCGTGGATGCGGTCGTGGATGGCTTCCAGCTTGGTGGCCTTGTCCACCACATACTCCGGGGTAGTGACCTTGCCGCAGTCGTGCAGCCAGGCGGCGATGTGCACGGCCTCCCAGTCTTCGTCGTCCAGGCTGAAGTTGCGGTAAGGCCCGTCGGTGGCGTCACAGGCGGCGCGGGCGAGCATCTTGGTGAGCTCCGGCACCCGGGCGCAGTGGCCGCCGGTGTAGGGGCTCTTGGCGTCGATGGCGCCGGCGATGAGCTGGATGAAGGCCTCGAAGAGCTGCTTCTGGGCACGGATCAGGGAGCGGGTTTCCACCGACACCGCCGCCGATCCCGACAGGGCCTCGACGAAATGCACCAGGTCCCGGTCGGGGGCCTCGTCGAACCACAGCACCAGCAGGCCCACCCGGTCGTGCTTGCGGTCGAGCAGGGGCACCGCCAGATAGGCCATGGTGCTGGCGCCCAGGGTGGCGAACAGCCCCGTGCCACCGATGTCCCCCACCGAACGCCCGACGCCGGAGCGCTCGCCCTCGGGCACCAGGCTGGCCATGGCCGGCCCGGGTGGCGCGTCGGCCAGGGGCAGGCTGTGCCCGGCGGCATCCCGCACGCTGGCCGCGTCCAGGCCGTCACCGTCGTCCCGGGCCAGGTAGAGCACGCCGGCACGGGCCCCCACCACGCCCACCGTCTCGTCCACCAGGCGCGGCAGCAGGCGCTCGAAGTCCGGCTCTTCGGCCATCACCGAGGCAATGTCGAGGAAGCGCCGTACCGAGCCCTTCATGGAGGCCAGATCCCGGGCCAGATCATCCACTTCGCGCACCACCGAGCGGGTCACCACCTCGCCGGCAAAGTCGAAGCGCCGGATCGCCGCGGCTTCGCGGGCCAGTTCGCGGATCGGCCGCGACACCAGCCGGGCCGCCCCGTAGGTGAAGGGCAGCGCCAGCAGGATCACCAGCAGGGTCACCAGAATGGCCCGATCGCGGATGTTGCGGGCGTCGGTGAGCAGCTCGTCATCGGGGATGGCCACCCCCAGGTAGAGGGCCTGCCCGCCCCGCACCGGCAGGCTGGCCACAGCGCCATGCCAGCTGCGCCCGGCGCCGTCGAAGGCGGCCAGGGTCTGGTCTTCCCGGACTCCGGCCTGGGGCGCCTGACGCGCCAGGGCCGCCACGCCGCCGTGGGCCAGCCCGGACAGGCGGGGCCGCTCGATCTGGCCACCCGCCGCCTCGGGCTGCAGCCAGCCGGGCTCGGAGCAGGCCACCACCCGCTGGGCCGCATCGAAGAGCACCAGCTGCGAGCCCGGCGTGATGCGCTGGCGGCGCAGGGTTTCGTCGAGGGTGGCGAGGCGGATGTCGGCCCCCACCACGGCCCGGCCGCCGGCCACCCGGTGGGCCACGGTCACGCCCAGGCGGCGGGTGGAGGCGAACAGGTAGGGCTCCGTCTGCACCGGGTCGCCCCTGCCCTGGGCCTGCACGTACCAGCTGCGTTTACGCGGGTCATAAAGGGTCGGGTAGTCGGGCCGCGGGTCGGCGCGGAGTTCATGCAGATCGGCGTCCAGGTGGATGAACTGCCCCTCCTGCCCGGCAATGCTCTGGATCAGGTAGGCGGCGCCGGCAGGGGCCCCCACCAGGCGCCGGTCAGCGTCGTCGACCAGACGCATCAGCATGAAGAAATCCCCCGTGGCGTAGCCGACGTAATAGGCCGACACCGACGGGGTGGCGCGCAGGGCCTCACGCAACACCGCCAGCCCGGCGCGGCGCTCGGGGAGGCTGGCAGCCTGGCTCACGGCGTTCAGGGCCAGCAGGCGCACGCTCGCCTCAACCGGCCCCAGCAGGCTCTCCGTTTCGGCCACGGTCTGGCGGGAGATACGGGTCAGCAGGTCGCCGCCGGCCCGTTCGAGCATCTCTGCGCTGCGAAAGTACGAGAACGCGGCGATGCTGCCACCGGCCAGCAACACCAGCAGGAAAAACAGGGTCGAGATGTGGACGTGGAGCGGAAAGCGGAAATGGCGCGATGACGGATCTTCAGGGATGTCGGCGGCCATGGGTGCAGTCCTTTCCGGTGTCTATTGCTCGGTCAGGGCGCGCCGGTATTCCCCTGGCCGGGCACCGGTCCACTTCTTGAACGCCCGATGGAAGGCGCTGGCCTCGGCAAAGCCGAGATCGAGGGCGATGTCGAGCACCGACTTGTCGGAATGGCTGAGCTGGCTGATGGCCAGGTCGCGGCGCAGGTCATCCTTGATCGACTGGTATGACTGGCCCTCGTCGATCAGGTGGCGGCGCAGGGTGGAGGCTGAAAAGTGCAGTTGCTGGGCCAGGGTCTCGAAGTCGGGCCAGGTGTCCGGCGGGATGTGCCGCAACTGGCGTCGGATGCGCGCGACCAGGCCATCGCTGTTGCGGTACTTGACCAGGAAGTTGGCCGGCGCGCTGCGCAGGAAGACTTTCATGGTGCGCTCGTTCTGCACGTTGGCCATGTCGAGAAACTCGGCCGGGAAGACGATTTCGGTTTCGGCTTCGCCAAAGCGCAGATCCGGGGAGAACAGCACCTGCCACTCGGGGCTGAAATCCGGTTCGGGGCAGCGGAAGCTGGCATGACTCAGGGGAATGCGCCGGCCGATCAGCCAGCAGGCCAGCCCGTGAATCATGATCAAAAAAGTGCCGTAGGAAAACGCCCGGCGCGGCGCGCCCTGCCGCTCTGCCAGCACCACCCGGGCGGTATCGCCGTCGCGCACCAGCACACCCTCGAAATCGTCAAGTACCAGGCGGAAGAAACGCAGCGCCCGGCGCAGGGCCCGCTCCAGGGACACGCAGTGGATCACGCTGTGGCACAACAGGGTGAAGCTGCCGGCCTTCATGCGGTGGCTGTCCATGCCAAAGAACTCGTCATCCATGGCCTGGGCCACCCGGTGCCAGAGCATGCCAAAGTGGGCCGACGAGACCCGCGCCTGGGGTGCGTTGAGGAGCTCCGGCGAGATGCCCGCATGCTCCAGCAGCGCCTCCGCGTCGAGCCCGCGCTCCCGCACGCCCACCAGCGCCTCACGGACAAAACGGATGGAGATGGTGCCCTTGTCGGGCGTGGGCTCGCTCATCGGGGCATTCATGGAGGCAGGAGGGGAGATGCCATGGGGGACGGGCATTGCGACGCTGCGCCGCAACATGAAATGACAGACTTTCGCATTCCCTTGGTATGGCAAATTCTACCATCCACAATGAGCGTTTTAGGCATGGAGCGCCGTGGCGCTTGTCCCTAGACTGCGCCCCACGTCGCGCATCGCGCGGATGTCCCATCAGCCAGAAAAAAGAGGAGAGAAACACATGGAGATCAACAACAACGTATTCGTGGTGACCGGCGGCGGTTCGGGCCTGGGTGCTGCAACGGCGCGCATGATCGTCGCCCGTGGCGGCAAGGTGGTGCTGGCCGATGTGAACAAGGAGGCCGGCGAGGCCCTGGCCGCCGAACTGGGTGCCAATGCCCGCTTCGTCGCCACCGACGTGACCGGCGAGGAGAGCGCCAAGGACGCCTTTGCCGCGGCCGTCGAGCTGGGCACCCTGCGCGGCCTGGTGAACTGTGCCGGCGTGGCGCCGGCCGAAAAGGTGGTCGGCCGCGATGGCGCGCACAAGCTGGAGAGCTTTGCCCGCACCATCAACATCAACCTGGTGGGCAGCTTCAACATGATCCGCCTGGCCGCCGAGATCATGAGCAAGAACGAAGCCGATGCCGGCGGCGAGCGCGGCGTGATCGTCAGCACCGCCTCGGTGGCGGCCTTTGACGGCCAGCTCGGCCAGGCCGGCTATGCCGCCTCCAAGGGCGGCGTGGTGGCCATGACCCTGCCCATCGCCCGCGAGCTGTGCCGCTCCGGCATCCGCGTGATGACCATCGCCCCGGGCATCATGGAAACCCCGATGCTGCTGGGCATGCCCGCCGACGTGCAGGACGCCCTCGGCAAGATGGTTCCCTTCCCCTCGCGCATGGGCAAGCCGGCCGAATACGCCGCACTGGTCGAGCACATCTTCAGCAACAGCTACCTGAACGGCGAGGTGATCCGCCTCGACGGCGCCATCCGCATGGCCGCCAAGTAAGCTGCCGGCCCCTCCCCCGCCCCATCGAATTCAGAAAGGTTCTGCCATGAGCACTCACGATCCCGTCGTCATCGTCGCCGCCGCCCGCACCCCCATGGGGGGTTTCCAGGGTGACTTCACCAGCCTCACCGCGCCCCAGCTGGGCGGCGTCGCCATCAAGGCCGCCGTCGAGCGCGCCGGCCTGCCCGCCGATGCGGTCCAGGAACTGATCTTCGGCTGCGTGCTGCCCGCCGGCCTCGGCCAGGCCCCGGCCCGCCAGGCTGCCCTCAATGGCGGCCTGCCGCTGACCGCTGGCTGCACCACCATCAACAAGGTGTGCGGCTCCGGCATGAAGGCCACCCTGCTGGCCCATGACCTGCTGCTCTCCGGCAGCAACGACGTGATCATCGCCGGTGGCATGGAGTCCATGTCCAACGCCCCCTACATGCTGCCCAAGGCCCGCGGCGGCTACCGCCTGGGCCACGGCCAGATGCTCGACCACATGTTCTTCGACGGTCTGGAAGATCGCTACGGCAAGGAAACCAATGGTCGCCTGATGGGCACCTTCGCCGAAGACTGTGCCGGCAACTACGGCTTCACCCGTGAAGAGCAGGACGCCTGGGCCATCACCTCCACCACCCGCGCCCAGGCCGCCATCAAGAGCGGCGCCTTCCAGTGGGAGATCGCCCCCGTCACCGTAGCCGGCCGCAAGGGCGACGTGACCATCGCCGACGACGAGCAGCCGCCCAAGGCCAGCATCGAGAAGATCCCCGGCCTCAAGCCGGCCTTCAAGAAGGACGGCACGGTGACCGCCGCCAACTCCAGCTCCATCTCCGATGGCGCCGCCGCCCTGGTGCTGATGCGCGCCTCCACCGCCGAAAAGCTCGGCGCCAAGCCCATCGCCCGCATCGTCGGCCACACCAACCATGCCGGCCTGCCCGCCAATTTCCCGACCGCCCCGGTGGGTGCCATGCAGAAGCTCCTCGACAAGGCCGGCTGGACTGCCGGTGATGTGGACCTGTGGGAGATCAACGAAGCCTTCGCCGTCGTCACCATGGCCGCCATCCGCGACCTGGCCCTGGACCCGGCCAAGGTGAACATCCACGGCGGCGCCTGCGCCCTGGGCCACCCCATCGGTGCCTCCGGCGCCCGCATCATCGTCACCCTGCTCGGCGCCCTCAAGCAGACCGGCGGCAAGCGCGGCATCGCCAGCCTGTGCATCGGCGGCGGCGAAGCCACGGCCCTGGCGGTGGAAATGCTCTAAGGCAGGAAGCCCTCCGATGTCGGGTTACGCCCTGCGGGCCAACCCGACCTACGGATCGGCAAGCCGGAAGCACGTCGCCTCAGGTTCCAGTAAAGGCTCGGTGCCCGGCCAAAGCCCGTTCCATCCCGCCGAGCAGCGCAGCAACAGGCGGGGAAGTCCGGCGCGGCTGTCTGAGCCCGAAGGGCGAGTTCCGCGCCGGCCGCCTGTTGCGAGCAGCGCAGGGGAGTCATCCGCTAAGCGGATGACCGGGATGGCCGGGTCGCCTTTCTTGCCTACTTCTTTGGCGACGCAAAGAAGTAGGTCGCCCGCCGGGGCGAGACCCGGCCAACGCAACACCAAACAACGGAAAGCCGTTCTGCAACCGCCCGCCGGCCCGCCCAACGGCCCACACGAACAACGCAACACCCAAAGGACACCACACCATGATCCTCACCCAAGAACAGGAAATGATCCGCGACTCCATGCGTGCCTTCGCCCAGGAGCGCCTCGCCCCCTTCGCCGCCGAATGGGACAAGAACCACACCTTCCCCGCCCAGGCCCTCAAGGAGCTTGGCGAGCTCGGCGCCATGGGCATGTGCGTGCCCGAAGAGTGGGACGGTGCCGGCATGGACTACATGAGCCTGGTGCTCACCCTGGAAGAGATCGCTGCCGGTGACGGCGCCACCTCCACCATCGTGTCGGTACAGAACTCCCTGGCCTGCGGCATCACGCAAAAATACGGCACCGACCAGCAAAAGGAAGAATGGCTCAAGCCCCTGGCCCGGGGCGAAAAGCTCGGCTGCTTCTGCCTGACCGAGCCCCACACCGGCTCCGACGCCGGCGCCATCACCACCCGCGCCGACCGGGACGGCGACAGCTTCGTGCTCAATGGCGTCAAGCAGTTCATCACCACCGGCAAGCACGCCCACATGGCCATCGTCTTCGCGGTCACCGACAAGGCCGCCGGCAAGAAGGGCATCTCCTGCTTCCTGATCCCCACCGCCACGCCGGGCTTCATCGTCGGCCGCACCGAAGAGAAGATGGGCCAGCACGCCTCCGACACCGTGCAGATCATCCTCGAGAACTGCCGCGTGCCCGCCTCCGCCCTGCTGGGCAAGGAAGGTGAAGGCTACAAGATCGCCCTGTCCAACCTGGAAGCCGGTCGCATCGGCATCGCCGCCCAGAGCATCGGGATGGCCCGCGCCGCCTTCGAGGCCGCCGTGCGCTACGCCAAGGACCGCGTCACCTTCGGCGTGCCCATCATCGAGCACCAGGCGGTCAACTTCAAACTCGCCGACATGAACACCCTGCTCGACGCCGCCCGCCTGATGGTATGGCGCGCCGCCCAGCTCAAGGACGCCGGCAAGCCCTGCCTGAAGGAAGCCTCGATGGCCAAGATGTTCGCCTCCGAAGCCGCCGAAAAGATCGCCTCCGACGCCATCCAGATCCACGGCGGCGTGGGCTACACCAGCGACTTCCCGGTGGAGCGCATCTACCGCGACGTGCGCATCTGCCAGATCTACGAAGGCGCCAACGACATCCAGCGGCTGGTCATCGGCCGCTCCATCGCCGCCGAGTAAAGGGCGCGCCGGGCTACTGCGCGGCCCGATCTTGCGATTCCGGTACTCGCCGTACTCAAGTACGGCTGCGTTCCTCGTCGCAAGCTCGGGCCGCTCGCTACGCCCTTCGCACCCTTTACGGCGTGACTGCGGTCGAATGAATTCGACCCCACGGGAAAAGCCACGAAGCCCCACCAGAGCCCGTCTGAACCGCCGAGCCACGAAGCAACCGGCACCACACGCTCAAGCAGCATAAGAACAAAAACACCAAGGAGACAAAACCATGGGCCCCCTCCACGGCATCAAAGTCATCGAATTCGCCGCCCTCGGCCCCTGCCCGATGGCCGCCATGATCCTCGCCGACCTGGGTGCCGAGGTCGTGCGCATCGAGCGCAAGCCCGCCCCCGGCGCCAAGCCGGCGTCAGACCTCTTCGACCCTAAGATCGACATCCTCAACCGCAGCCGCCGTGTCGTCACCCTCGACCTGAAGAAGCCCGAAGGGCTGGCCGCGGCGAAGCAGCTGGTGGCCGGCGCCGACATCCTCGTCGAAGGCTACCGCCCCGGCGTGATGGAGCGCATCGGCCTGGGCCCGGACACCTGCCTCGAAGCCAACCCGCGCCTCGTCTACGGCCGCATGACCGGCTGGGGTCAGAGCGGCCCCCTGGCCCACGCTGCCGGCCACGACATCAACTACCTGTCCCTGTCCGGCGCCCTGCATGCCATCGGCGAGCCCGGCGGCAAGCCGGTAGTGCCCCTCAACCTGGTGGCGGACTGTGGCGGTGGCGCCATGCTGCTGGTGGTCGGCGTCCTCGCCGCCCTCACCGAGGCCCGCAGCTCCGGCCAGGGCCAGGTGGTGGATGCCGCCATGACCGACGGCTCGGCCCTGCTGATGACCATGATGTACACCCTCAAGGCCATGGGCCAATGGACCCAGCAGCGCGGCAGCAACCTCCTCGATGGCGGCGCCCATTTCTACGACACCTACCGCTGCGCCGACGGCAAGTACATTTCCATCGGCCCCATCGAACCCCAGTTCTACGCCCTGTTCCTGCAAAAAACCGGCCTTGCCGACCCGGACTTCAGCCAGCAGTGGGACCGCACCCGCTGGCCCGAACTGAAGACGCGCCTGGCCGCCCATCTGCAGGGCCGCACCCGCGACGAATGGTGCGCCCTGCTCGAAGGCACGGACGCCTGCGTCGCCCCGGTGCTGGACATGGACGAAGCGCCCGAACATCCGCACAATCGGGCTCGCGGCACTTTCATCGAGGTCGGCGGCGTCACGCAGCCGGCCCCGGCGCCCCGCTTCAGCCGCAGCATGCCGGCACAACCCCGCCCGCCCGTCGTCGGTGCCACCGGCGAGGACGTACTCGCCGACTGGGGTTTCACCCCGGCGGAAATCACCGGCCTGCGCACCTCGGGCGCCATCTAATAACAGCAGCAACAGGAGAAAGCATGGAATACCAGAACATCATCGTCGAGACCCGCGGCAAGGTCGGCCTCATCACCCTCAACCGTCCGAAGGCGCTCAACGCCCTCAACGACGCCCTGGTAGACGAGCTGGGCCTGGCCCTCAACGCCTTCGAGGCCGACGAGGCCATCGGCTGCATCGTCATCACCGGTTCCGAAAAGGCCTTCGCCGCCGGCGCCGACATCACCATGATGGCCAACTTCAGCTACATGGACGCCTACAAGGGTGACTACATCACCCGCAACTGGGAACGCGTGAAGACCTGCCGCAAGCCGGTGATTGCCGCCGTGGCGGGTTTTGCCCTGGGTGGCGGCTGCGAGCTGGCCATGAGCTGCGACATGATCTACGCCGCCGACACCGCCAAGTTCGGCCAGCCCGAAGTGAAGCTCGGCATCCTGCCCGGCGCCGGCGGCACCCAGCGTCTGCCCCGCGCCGTGGGCAAGGCCAAGGCCATGGACCTGTGCCTTACTGCCCGCATGATGGACGCCGCCGAAGCCGAAAAATCCGGCCTCGTCGCCCGCGTCATCCCTGCCGACCAGCTGCTGGAAGAAACCCTGAAAGCCGCCACCACCATCGCCGGCTTCTCCCTGCCGGTGGTCATGATGATCAAGGAATCGGTGAACCGCGCCTACGAAAGCAGCCTCAACGAAGGCCTGCTCTTCGAACGCCGCGTCTTCCACTCGGCCTTCGCCCTCGAAGACCAGAAAGAAGGCATGGCCGCCTTCGTCGAGAAGCGCAAGGCCGAGTTCAAGAACCAATAATCCGGGGTTCGCAGCAGCACGAATGACAAAGGGGGCTTCTGCCCCCTCTTGTCGTTTACGCCATTCGCCCAGGAAGCACTGCTTGAAGAAGTCGCGCGTTTCGTCGAAACCACTGTTCGACGCATCTGAGGTGACTTCACTTCCCCATCGAGTTCATCCTGGAAGAAAGTTCTCAATCGCCATTTCATCAAGCCTGTTCAACCGTTCGCCTACACGATAGGCAAGACTTCTTCACCCACGAGACACGAGCGGAAAATCGTCAGGCCGGCGAATGGAGGCCACAGAAAGATCAACATCCAAGCTGGGCCAATAGAGATGATCGGGAGCAGGACGCTCGACATGGGTGATTTGACCAACCGTAGCCTGCCTGAACCAAGGGAACTGCTCAAACGAAAGCAGGAGCTCCTCTTCGTCAAGAAGAACCCAGAAGCCATATCGGGAAATATTGGTGACTTCAACTGCCGAAGTGGTGATTCCAGGCATCTTCTATTTCCTTGATGTGTGCATTGACGACAGCGTCCGCCTCCGTGATCTGACGAGGGGTCAGGCCGGTAGATGTTGCAAGGCAAACCGTCGGCGTAAGCCAGAATTTAGCTTAACCGTCGGGATGTGCGACGTGAACATGGATGCGCGGCTCCTCACGGGAGAAGAAAAATAGCCTGAACGGTCCATCACAAACAACTGTAGGCGCCATACGACCACTCTAGCCAATTCATGCCGTGTGTCCAAGCGCACTTAACCATAAGCCCGAGGTCAAATGAATTCGTGTATTACCCCACGGCCCCTGTCGTCGCCCTACATCGCCCGCAGTGCCGGCATCAGGGGGTCGATTTCGGTGGCGCTGAGTTTGGGGCCTTCCGGGGCCATGGTGGCGTAGAGGGCCAGGGCTTCGGCGCTGGGGCGGCCGACGAGGCTGCCGAGTTCGGAGAAGCGCAGGCCCTGGCGGACAAGCCAGGCGATGCAGGTGTGGCGCAGGATTTCAGCGGTCACGCCACCGGCGCTGGCCAGGCCGGCATCAAAGGCGGCGCAGGCCAGGATGGACTGGATGTCATCGGGACGCAGGCGCCCGCCCGCGGCATCCTGCATCAGGGGCGCGTCCACGCCGCCGATGGGCGAGGGGCGGCATTCACTCATCCAGGCAGGCAGCTTGAGGCTGCGCGGGGCGTTGCCGGTCACCTGCAGCAGACCGCCTGCACTGTCGAAATCGCCCTGGCGCAGGGCTGCAGCCTCCTCGGCAGTGAGGCCCATCAGCAGCAGCCCCAACACGAAGCGCCCCTCACCGGCCGATGCGGCGAGCAGATCCACCACCTCTTCCTGGGCCAGCTCCCGGGGTGGCCGGGAACTGGCGGCCAGCAGGCCACCGGTTCCCGCACCTGGGACGAGATCGACCGACGGCTCGGTGAGCAGCGGCGCGGGGCCATCCATCCCCGACATGCCGACCCACGGCTGGGGCATGATCAGGGTGGTGGATGCCGGCGTCTGGAGCGGCGCCTGGCGGTTGAAGATCTCGACAAACCAGATGGCCACCAGACCCAGCCCAAAGGCGCTGGCGAGCACGATAAGGGCATCGATCAGATAATCGGGGCGGAAGGGGAGCCCCGGCACGCTGGCGGCTTCCACCAGATTCAGGGCCGGCAGACGGCTCTGCTCGCTGGCCTCAAGCTTGGCCAGGCGCTCCTGGGCTTCCCGACCGGCCTTCTCGATCTGGGCAAGGTCATCTTCCAGGGCCTTGGCCTGGGTGAAGCGCTGGGAGAAATCCTGCATGGTCGAACGCTGGCCGCGGATCTCTGCCTGCAGCCGTTCGATGGTGGCGCGGGCGCTGGCCACTTCATCCTGGGCGACACCGAGGGCAGCCTGCCGGCTGGCCGCACGCTGGGTTTCGATCTGCCGCTCCATCTCGACAAGGCGCGACTGCAGGGACTTGGCCCGTGGGTCCATGCGCATGAACTCGGGGGTGTAGGTCCGCTCCATCTGGCGGATCTCCTCGGCGATCTGGGAGGCGCGGGCCTCCATGTTGGCCAGGGTCGGGTCGTCGGCCCCCACCGCGCTGCCACGACCACCGGACTGCATGGCGCGCAGCCGGGCCTCGGCCACGGCGGCCTTCTCGGTGGCCGTGTTGAGGGATGTGGTCAGCCCCTTGATGCGGGCCACGGCCTCGTTCTCCTCGCGCTCCGGTGACAGCACGCCCGTAGAGCTGCGGAAGGCATCCAGGCGCTGACGCCGGGCCTGCACGGTGGCGGCAAGGCGCTCTGCTTCCTGACGGGCCTGGGCCAAGCCTTCACCAGCGGCTGCGCCATAGGAGGCTTTCATGTCTTCCCGGTAGATGTCCACCAGCATGTTGAGCGCCGCGGCCAGCTGCTCGGGCCGGGTGCCGGTAGCCTGCAGTTCAACCACTTCAGTGCCCTCGACCGCCTCGGCGCTGATCATCTCGCGCAGACGGCTGGCCGGATCGCCACCCGGCAGGGGTTGGCCCGCCCGGGCCAGGGCAGTGCCCACCTTCTCGAGCAGCGGGCGGCTGGTGAGCACCTGGACCTGGGTAAGCAACTCCGAGGGGCTGCGCGGCACCTCACTGGCGCTGGGCAGCAGGGGCGACGCCCCCGGGCGCGGCTCGGTACTGCCCGGCGTGATCTGCACCCGCGCTGTGGCCCGGTATTCGGCCGGGCGCAGGAAGTTCCAAAGCAGGCCGGGGATCAGCACGGTCAGGAAGACCACAGCGAAGACTTGCAGGCGCCGCCGGTTGCTGCGCTGTGCCTTGGCCTCGGCATCCGCACTGGGTGTCACATCGTGTTCAAGGGAGCTGCGCAGGGAAGAGAGCAAACGCATGGGGGAATTTCCGGGTTCGTTTGGCCGGAGGAAATGGCCGCAAATTGCCGGTGAGTATTCGGCGCACCTCCGCCCGGGTCAAGCGCCGGGGGCCGGCGAGCGCGAAATAGTGCCTTGCGCTGGCGTTCTCGGCGTGACCATGAACGGGAAGGGGCGCGTGCTTTTCGGCGAC
>NZ_JBIJDC010000175.1:0-5052 GCF_044344315.1 Zoogloea sp.
CCCTTCCCATGCCGCGGCAGGCCGCCTTACTTCACATCCAGCACGCTGTCATCCCACTTTGGGTGTTTCTCCAGGCCGACCAGATTGGCCACCGTGGCGGCGATGCTGGACAAGCCCGCGGTATCGGTCTGCTTCAGGCCCAGCCTGCCGCCGCTGACCTTGTCGAAGAGGATCAAGGGCACCGGGTTGAGGGTGTGGGCGGTCTTGGCCTTGAAGGAGCCGTCGGCGTTGAGGGCCGGCTGCTTGGTCTTCTTGTCCAGCTCGAACATCTCGTCGGCGTTGCCGTGGTCGGCGGTGATCAGGGCCACGCCACCAGCAGCCTCAATGGCCGGCAGCAGGCGTGCGAGGGCCAGATCCACGGCCTCGACGGCCATGGTGGCGGCGCGGAAGTTGCCGGTATGACCGACCATGTCGCCGTTGGCGAAGTTGCAGCGCAGCACCTTGTACTGGCCCGACTGCACGGCGGCGATCATGGCGTCGGCGATCTCGGCGGCCTTCATCCACGGGCGCTGCTCGAAGGGCACCACGTCGCTGGGGACTTCCTGCCAGGTCTCGCCCTCGAACTTGCCGGAGCGGTTACCGTTCCAGAAGTAGGTAACGTGGCCGAATTTCTGGGTCTCGGAGCAGGCAAACTGGGCCAGCCCGGCCTTGCTGAACCATTCGCCGGAGGTGTCCTTGATGGCCGGCGGGGCCACCAGGAAGCGCTTGGGCAGTTGCAGGTCGCCGTCGTACTGGAGCATGCCGGCGTAGGTGACCCGGGGGGCACGCACGCGGTCGAACTTGTTGAAGTCGTCCTCGACGAAGGCGCGGGTGATCTCGATGGCCCGGTCGCCGCGGAAATTGAAGAAGACCACCGAATCGCCGTCCTGGATGGTGCCGATGGGCTTGCCACCCTCTGCGATGACGAACTCGGGTAGATCCTGGTCGATGGTGCCGGGGTGGCGCTCACGCAGGCCATTCACGGCCTCGGTGGCGTTGGCAAACTGCGGGCCCTCGCCCAGCACGTGGGTCTTCCAGCCCTTCTCCACCATCGGCCAGTTGGCGTCATAGCGGTCCATGGTGATGTACTGACGGCCACCACCGGAGGCGATGCGGGCGTCGAAGCCGTCACTGCTGATCTCGCCCAGGAAGGCCTCGAAGGGCACCACGTACTCCAGGGCGCTGGTTTCGGGCACGTCGCGGCCGTCGAGCAGGGCGTGGATGCGCACGGTTTTGATGCCTTCCGCCTTGGCCTGCACGACCATGGCCTTCAGGTGGTCGATGTGACTGTGCACATTGCCGTCGGAAAACAGGCCGATGAAGTGGATGACGCCCGCCTTGCCGTTGGCTCCAGCACGGGCGCCCGCCACGATCTCCTTCCACGCATCACCGGCCCAGATGGCGCCATCGGCGATGGCATTGGCCACCAGTGCTGCACCCTGGCTGTAGACCTGCCCGGCACCGATGGCGTTGTGACCGACTTCCGAGTTGCCCATGTCGTCATCGGAGGGCATGCCCACCGCGGTGCCGTGGGCGCGCAGGCTGATGTGCGGGCATTCGGCAAAGAGGCGGTCGAGGGTCGGCTTGCGGGCGGCGGCGATGGCGCTGCCGGCGTCGTTCTTCGGGATGCCGTAGCCATCCATGACGATGACGACAACCGGGCCCTGGACACCGGCGAAGGCGGGGAATTTCTGCAGCATGGTCGATTCCTGAAGGATGAATTCGGGGCCGGCGCATCGGGCATCACCCGGGCAGCATTCGGCGAGCCCGCTATTTTCCTTCAAATCGGGGGGCAGGTCACAGCCCCGCGTGCGACGCCGTGCGATGCATGCCACGCCGGGGCCGGAACTGGCGGGTGTCCCGGTAGTAATCGGCGCACTCGCTGTCGGCAATCACGCCCGGGATGCCGAGTAGCGGCAGGGGCGACAGGGCCGCCTTGTCGAAGGCCTGGTGCGGGTCGGCAAGACGCCCGGCGAGCCAGGCGTCGGCCTCGGCCTGGCGCGCCGGCGCGGGCAGCTGCAGCCAGTCCGCCTCCACCTGCCGGTAGATGGCCTTGGCGCACAGGCCGAAGAAGGGCTGGCGCAGCTGATCCCAGCTGCCGTGGCCGAAGATGAGGAAGCGGGTGCTCTCCAGCAGGCGGGCGCGGCGCGTCCACAGGGCCTCCTCCCAGGCGTGGGTTGCCAGCAGGGCCGGGATGTCCGGGTCGGCGGAGACTACCAGCACGCCGCACTCGTCGAACTGGGTCAGGGCATCGCGCACGGGCCCGCGGCCGGGCAGGCCTGCGGCGGCCCTGGCGGACAGCGCCCGCAGGTGCAGGGCATTGCAGGCCGCCTTGCTGCGCGGCCACACACACCAGGCCAGGGCGTTGAAGAAGTCGTGCCAGTCATTGGGCCGGGTGGGCACCTCGCCGGTGGCGTGGATGTGCAGCTCGTAGGCGTCGAGGCCCTCGGGCGGCAGGACAAAGCGCAAGGGATGCCCCGAACCGCTGACCGCACCGGGAGCGTGGACGCGCAGGCAGGCGGTCAGCGCCGCCGCGTCGGGCAGGCCATCCGGAAATCCGGACAGCAGGCTGGAGATGGGCTCGAAGAGGGGGCGGTGAGCGTAGGCGGTAGGAGAAGGACTCATGGGGACGCTACCCACCGCGCGGATCATCTGCACTCCGTTGAGTGGCGGCTCCGGCGCTTTGAAGGGGGACTTGTAGGGGCGACTTGTAGGGGCGACTTCAGTCGCCCAACACGCGTCGATCACAGACACACCCTTGATCAAAGTCCGCGGGCGACTGAAGTCGCCCCTACAGGTCGCCCCCTCGGTGCATCACATCGGCGACACGCCAACGGCCTGCCGGGGGATCACTCTTCCGCCGGGCGGATGGGCTTGGCGGGTTTGTCGGCGGGGATGAATTCGAGCTTGTCGTTCTTTCGGCTGAAGGTGCCCACCAGGCGGCCGGGGGGCTCGTCGGGGGGCTCGGTCCAGCGCTGGAACTCGCACTTCTCGGTGCTCGCCAGATACCAGTTCTTGCCCTGCTTGAGCGCCCACAGGCTGCTGCCGGCCTCGAAGACTTCCATCTTCACGCTGCCGGCCACACCGGACTTGATGTCATGGCGGCGCATGCAGGTGGGCATGCGCGACACGACGACGGCCTGATCCACCTCGCTGCTCCAGAACCAGCGCTGCTCACGCACCAGGCTGATGTTCTCGTCCTTGTTGCCATTGACGATGAAGGCCGCCCCCTCGTACTCACAGGCGGCGAGGAAGGGCAGGGTCAGGAGCAGCAGGAGGGGCTTGAGGATAGGGCGCATCGTCGAGGCAGGGGCGGTCAGGGGTCAGGCCAGCTTCCAGTGGATCTGCTCGCCACCACGCAGGGGCACCAGGGGGTCGCCGGGCAGGTAGTCGAGGCCGGCGGGCACGTCCCAGCTCTCCTTCACCAGGGTGATGGTGTCGGTGTTGCGGGGCAGGCGGTAGAAGTCGGGGCCGTTGAAGCTGGCAAAGGCCTCCAGCTTGTCCAGGGCACCGGCCTCGTCAAAGACTTCGGCGTAGAGCTCGATGCCGGCGTGGGCGGTGTAGCAGCCGGCACAGCCGCAGGCGGCTTCCTTGGTGGTCTTGGCGTGGGGCGCCGAGTCGGTGCCGAGGAAGAACTTGGGGCTGCCGGAGGTAGCCACCTTCACCAGTGCCTCCCGGTGGGTCTCGCGCTTGAGGACCGGCAGGCAGTAGTGATGCGGGCGGATGCCGCCCGCGAAGATCGCGTTGCGGTTGAGGAGCAGGTGGTGGGCGGTGATGGTGGCGCCCACGTTCGGCCCGGCTTCCGTCACGAACTGTGCGGCCTCGGCCGTCGTGATGTGCTCGAAGACGATGCGCAGGGTCGGGTAGCGCGCTGCAAGCGGCGCCAGTACGCGATCGATAAAGACACGCTCGCGATCAAAGATATCAACGTCAGCATGGGTCACCTCTCCGTGAACACATAGGGCAATGCCCTTTTCCGCCATCCGTTCGAGAACGGGATACACCTTGGCGATGTCGGTGACGCCCGCATCCGAGTTGGTCGTGGCGCCGGCCGGGTAGAGCTTGGCAGCGGGGATGAAGCCGCTGGCGGCGGCCTTGTCGATCTCTTCGGGCCTGAGGGTGTCGGTGAGATACAACGTCATGAGCGGGGCGAACTTGAGCCCTGCCGGCACCGCCGCGAGGATGCGCTCGCGATAGGCCGCGGCCTGCTCCACGGTGGTCACCGGGGGCTTGAGGTTGGGCATGATCAGCGCCCGGCCGAAACGGCGGGCGGTATCGGGCACCACGGCAGCCAGGGCGGCACCGTCGCGTACGTGCAGGTGCCAGTCGTCGGGGCGGGCAAGGGTGAGCGAAGTCAGGGTCATGGCGGTTCGATCCACAGGGCGAAGGGCTGAATGGCGCATTTTACCAGCCCGCGCCAGCCCGGCTCGACCGGTGCACCCGGGAAGGCGTGCGGATTTCCGGGCGCACTTGCGGCCCGCCATCCGGAAATCCGAACAAACACCCCGTCCGCTTCCCAGCGGGGCTCTTTTGTATCAAGTACTTACAGAATCGGAACGGGCCACAAACAGCTGGCACGGCCTCTGCAATGTAAAGGGCACACGACGCCAGCGTCGCCATCAGCCCCATCACCCTTGCAGGAGAACCGAATCATGCGCACCTCGTTGAAGCTTGCCGCCACCTGTCTGATCGCCGCTGGCGCCCTCACCACCCAGCCGGCCTTCGCCCAGGAGTCCCCGACCCTGGCCAAGATCAAGAGCAGCGGCACCATTGCCCTGGGTCACCGGGAATCCTCCATCCCCTTCTCCTACTACGACGACAAACAGCAGGTCGTCGGCTACTCCCAGGAGCTCATGCTCAAGGTCGTCGACGCCGTCAAGGCCGAGCTCAAGCTCCCCGCCCTCGCCCTCAAGCTCACCCCCGTCACCTCCCAGAACCGCATCCCTCTCATCCAGAACGGCACCGTCGACATCGAGTGCGGCTCCACCACCAACAACACCGAACGCGCCCGCCAGGTCGCCTTCTCCAACACCATCTTCATCATCGGCACCCGCCTGATGACCAAGAAGGAAT
>NZ_JBIJDC010000196.1:0-2930 GCF_044344315.1 Zoogloea sp.
TCTCCAGATCCGCCCCCAGCTCCTGCTGCCACATCAGCGGCACCGGGGCGAAGGCTTCGTTCACTTCGTACAGGTCGATGTCCGCCAGACTCAGCCCGGCCTGCGCCAGCACCCGGCGGGTGGCCGCAATCGGGCCGGTGAGCATCAGCGTCGGGTCGGAGCCGACCGTGGTGAAGGCGCGGATCCGCGCTTTCGGGGTAACGCCCAGGCGCTTGACCGCGGCTTCCGACATCAGCAGCAACACTGCGGCGCCGTCGGAGATCTGCGAGGAATTGCCGGCGGTGAGCCGGCCCTCGGGACGGAAGCTGCTCTTGAGGGTGGCCAGCTTTTCGGCGGCGGTGCCCGGACGGATGGTTTCGTCGGCGGTGAACAGGGCGACGGTGGGTTCGGCCCAGTCCTTGTCTTTGAGGTCATTGACAGGAACGGGAGCGATTTCCCGGGTGAAGTAGCCGGCCTCGGCGGCCGCGGCGGCTTTCTGGTAGCTGCGCACGGCGAAGGCGTCGAGGGCTTCGCGGGTAAGGTTCCAGTGCTCGGCGACCCGCTCGGCGGCTTCGCCCTGGCTGGTCAGCTCGTAGCGTTCGGCGGCGAGCCAGCCGAAGGCCTCACCGTAGATTTCCCGGTTGCCGCCCATGCGCACGCGGCTCATGTTCTCGGCCCCGCCAGCGACGACGACGTCGGCACTGCCGGCAGCGATGAGCCCGGCGCCGACATGCACGGCCACTTCACCGGAGCCGCACTTGCGGTCAATCGTCAGGCCGGGGATGGTCACCGGCCAGCCGGCGCCCAGCAGGGCGGTGCGGGCGATGTTGGCCGATTGTTCGCCCACCTGGGTGACGCAGCCGAAGAGGACGTCGCTCACCTCTTCCGGACGGATCCCGGCACGGGTAACCAGGGCGTTGAGGACGTGGGCGCCGAGGTGATCGGCGCGCACGCCGGCCAGGCTGCCCTTGTATTTGCCGACCGGGGTGCGGACGGCTTCGACGATGTAGACATCGCTCATAGCGCGCTGGCCTTGAGGCCGGAGTGGGGCACGCGCTGGCCGGCTTCGTCGTACTGGTACACGCCGTGGCCGCTCTTGCGGCCGTAGCGGCCGGCGGCCACCATCTTGATGATCAGCGGACAGGGGCGGAATTTCTCGCCGAGGGTGCTGTGCAGGTAGCGCAGCACCGACAGGCGGGTGTCCCAGCCGGTCAGATCCCCCAGTTCGAGCGGACCCATCGGGTGGTTGAAGCCCATCCGGAGGGCAGTGTCGATGTCCTCGGCACTGGCGGTGCCTTCCTGCAGCATCCACATGGCTTCGTTGCCGAGCATGGCGGACATGCGGCTGGTGGTGAGGCCGGGGGATTCGTTGACGAGGATCGAGGTCTTGCCGATGGCCTCGCACCACGCCCGGCTGGTGGCCACGGTGGCGGCGTCGGTGGCGATGCCCAGCACCAGTTCGACCAGCTTCATCTTGTGCACGGGGTTGAAGAAGTGCATGCCGATGACCCGCTCGGGGGCAGGCACCGAGGCGGCGATCTCGGTGACCGACAGGGCCGAGGTGTTGGTGGCGATGATGGCCCCCGGCGCCAGCACCGTGGCGGCTTCGGTCAGGACGGCTTTCTTGACGGCGAGGTTCTCGGAGACCGTTTCGACGAGGAGCCGGGCCCCCTCGGCCGCGCCCGTCAGATCCTCGCAGAGGCTCAGGCGAGCCTTGGCGGCGTCGGCCAGCTCGGGGGCCAGTTTGCCCAGTTTGACCCCGCCCTCGAGGATGGCGTGGATGCTCGCTTGGGCCCGGGCCAGGGCCTCGGCGTTGCTGTCGACGAGGGTGGTGGCAAAGCCGCTGGATGCAAAGGCGTGGGCGATCCCCGTACCCATCAGCCCGGCACCCACAACAACAACGCGGGAGTCTTTGACAATCATGCTGTGTCTCTCTTTAATTTAGGCGCCGGCCTTGGGGCCGACGACGTTGCTGATCGTGCCGATGCCTTCGACGCTGGCCTCGACCACATCACCCGGATTCAGAAAGCGCCCGGTGCCCTGCCCCACACCCGCCGGCGAGCCGGTGAACATCACGTCACCACCGGTAAAGCTGGATCGAGCCTGGACGAAGGCCACCAGTTGGGCCACGTCCCAGGTCATCTCGGCGGTGTTACCGTCTTGGCGGGTTTCGCCATTCACCTTGAGCGTCAAGCGCAGCTTGGGGCTGCCGGCCGGAAACTCGTCACGAGTGACGATCCACGGGCCGAGGCCGGTGCTGCGGTCCTGGCTCTTGGCGGCGAAGAGGTCCATGCCGATGCCCACCGGGCCGCTGCGCTGCAGGTCACGGGCACTTACGTCGTTGCCGACGGTGTAACCCAGCACGCTGGAGAGAGGGTCAGCGAGATTCACCGGAGCAGAGCCGACAGCCACCACCAGCTCGACCTCGTGGTCGAGTTCCTGGGTGAGCGGTGGATAGCGAATCGGATCATGGGCGCCGATCAGCGCGCCGTAGGCCTTCAGGAACGCAATCGGCTGGGGCGGTGCCTTGAGGCCGAAGTCGTCGGCGAGGTGTTTGGCGTAGTTGGCGCCAGCCACCACCACCCGGTTGATCGGCTCAATCGGCGGAAGCAGACGCACGCTGCCCAGCGGACGGGCTTCCCCCGCCAGCGGCAGCGCGGCGCGCCCTTCCTCTGCTTTGCCGGCAGCTATGGCCCGGGTCAGCGCCGGGCCCCAGTCAGCAAAGGCACCAGCAATGGGCTGCAGGGTTTGGGTGTCGGTATCGACCAGTGCCCAGAACGGGGCGCCGCCCTCGGTGCAGCGGGCAATCTTCATGCTGCCTCCCCCTGCTTGGCCACCGCCCCCACCTTGGCCGGGTCCAGATGCAGCAGCTCGCAGGCATTGCCCCAGCGGATCTTCTGCAGATCCGCGTCCGACAGGCGCAGACCCTCGGTCAGATCGTGCCGCACCGC
>NZ_JBIJDC010000197.1:0-2919 GCF_044344315.1 Zoogloea sp.
TTCTTGTCGTACAACAAGAAAGAAGGTCGCCCGCCGGGGGCGAGTCCCCGGCCAATGTGACGTAGTACAACGGAAAGCCGCCCGTAAGGGCTCACCGGTTAAAGGTCGAAGGGAGGAACTCAACGACATTCGGATAAAACCTGGAAAGCGCTTCCACCCCGGACGGCAAGGCTCACCAAGCCCGGCGTGCCTGCCAGGGGCAGGGTTTACATACTTAACGCGAACATCGCCAGTGAATTCGACCCCACAAAAGCAGCCGTCAAACACACGGGGCTAAGGGTTGTCCCGCATTCCCGCCCTGGCCAGCCGGGTCTAGGGTTAGGGGTCGCATTCGTGCGAACCAGAGCCGACCCTGAGCGGCCACCCATTGATGGAGACCACCTTGCTGCGATTCGTGCGCACGGCAATCCTGGCGACGCTGGCCGCGCTGGCTCTGCCGGTATCTCCGGCCTCGGCCATAGAACCGATCCGCATCGGTGTGTCCGGCCCCTTCACCGGCGGATCGAACCCGATGGGCATCGCCATGCGCGACGGCATCCGGCTGGCGGCGCGGGAAATCAACGAGGCCGGCGGCATCCTCGGGCGGCCGGTGCTGCTGGTGGAGCGGGACGACGAGGCCCGCCCCGAGCGCGGCGCCCAGGTGGTGCAGGAGCTCATCAACCAGGAGAAGATCGTCGCCGGCCTGGGCATCGTGAACACCGGTGTGGCCCTGGCCAGCCAGCGCTTCTACCAGCAGGCCCACATCCCGATGATCACCTCGGTGGCCACCGGCTCCATCATCACCAAGCAGTTCCTGCCCCCCCAGTACCCGGACAACTACATCTTCCGCGTGTCGGCCCCCGACACCATCCAGGCGGCGATGATCGTCGAGGAGGCCGTGGTGCGCCGGCGCCTGCGCAAGCTGGCAATCTTTCACGACAGCACCAACTACGGCCAGCTCGGCCGGGAAGACCTGGAGCGTGCCCTGGAGCGCCACAGCCTCAAACCGGTGGCGGTGGAGCGCTTCAACATCCGCGACGTGGACATGACGCCCCAGCGGGCCCGGGCCCGGGCCGCCGGCGCCGAGGCCATCCTCACCTACGGGCTGGGCCCTGAGCTGGCCCATCTGGCCAACGGCATGGTGCGCATCGGCTGGAAGGTGCCGCTGATGGGCAGCTGGGCGCTGGCCATGTCCAACTTCATCGACAACGCCGGGCCCAACGCCGAGGGCACGCGCATGCCCCAGACCTTCATCCAGGATGGCAACACCCCCCAGCGCAAGGCCTTCATCGACAAGTACCGCAAGGCCTTCGGCGTGGAGCGTATCCCGGTGGCGCCTGCCGCCGCCCAGGGTTATGACTCCATGCTGCTGCTGGCCGCCGCCATCCGCCAGGCCCGCAGCACCGATGGCGCTCGCCTGCGCGATGCGCTGGAATCCCTCAAGGAGCGGGTGGAAGGCATCGTGATGGTATATGATCGACCCTTCTCCAGGACCGACCACGAGGCGATCGATACGCCCCGGATCCCGGTCATCGGGGAAGTACGCAACAGTCAAGTGGTCTTCGCCTATGACGAAGACCGAAAGCGGGACGCGCAGTCCAAATGATCCCGCACAGCGGAACTCACACTTCCGCGAACGGCCGGGGGTTTTCTCCCTCCCTCCCTCGCCCCCGGCCGTTTTTTTTCCCATTCCCGTCGAACGAAGCTTCGCCGGCCGGTGCACTCATGCCCGGCCGGCGATCACGCTCTTGATCAATTCGCCCGCTTGTCGACCCTCGTCGCGAGGCCCCTCCATGCCCTTCGTGCGCCCTGCGCAGGGGGCGCGATCACGCCTCGTCGACGCATGCGTAGGGGATCTTACGTATTGCACAATGCGGGATTTGGTTTTATATTGCGAAATATCAGGGCCGTGATCCGGTCCACGCAGGTTTGCAGTGAAAGCCCGCTGTCGTTACCCACGATGGCAACCCACAACCCGCAAAGTCATGAGGAGACAAACCATGGCCGCGAACACGCAGAATTCCCAGGCAGACATCGACGCCCAGGAAACCAAAGAATGGCTGGATGCACTCGAAGGCGTCGTCGCCCAGGAAGGCCCTGAACGGGCACATTTCCTGATCGAGAAGCTGATCGAGGTGGGCCGTGAGGAAGGGATCGACATCCCCTACTCCGCCAACACCCAGTACATCAACACGATCCCTGCAGACCAGCAGCCCAAGTACCCGGGCGATCCGGACATGGAGATCAAGCTCCACTCCTACATCCGCTGGAACGCCATGGCCATGGTCGTGCGTGCCAACAAGGACACCAATGTGGGTGGCCACATCGCCTCCTTTGCGTCCGCCGCAGCCCTCTATGACGTGGGCTTTTCCCATTTCTGGAAGAGCATCAATCACGAAACCGGCGGCGACCTGATCTTCTTCCAGGGCCACTCGGTGCCGGGCGTGTACTCCCGCGCCTACATGTTGGGCCGCCTGACCGACGACCAGATGGACAACTTCCGTCAGGAAACCGACGGCCAGGGCATCTCCTCCTACCCCCACCCGTGGCTGATGCCGGATTTCTGGCAGTTCCCCACCGTGTCCATGGGCCTCGGCCCCCTGTGTGCGATCTACTCCGCCCGCTTCATGAAGTACCTGGCCAGCCGCGGCCTGATCGATGCCGCCAAGGCCGAGCAGCGCAAGGTGTGGGCCTTCCTGGGCGACGGTGAGACGGATGAAGTGGAGTCCCTCGGCGCCATCGGCATGGCCGGTCGCGAGAAGCTCGACAACCTGATCTTCGTCATCAACTGCAACCTGCAGCGCCTGGACGGCCCGGTGCGCGGCAACGGCAAGATCATCCAGGAACTCGAAGCCGAGTTCCGCGGTGCCGGCTGGAACGTCATCAAGCTGATCTGGGGCACCCACTGGGACGCCCTGTTCAACCGCGACAAGAAGGGCA
>NZ_JBIJDC010000042.1:0-33848 GCF_044344315.1 Zoogloea sp.
GCCCCTGCGGAACTTGAGTCGGGCACTGGCCGTTGATCACCTGCATTTCCTTTCCCCTCTGGTGCGCCGACTGGAGGGTTCGGCAGGCGGAAAAAGGGCTGCGCATGTTTGAGCCCGCAGGGCGAGTTTGCGCAGACCCCGCCTGACGGGCCCGGAAGGAGGGGACCCCCGAAGGGGGCGCGACAGCGGGGTACGCTTTCTTGCCTTCTTCTTTGTCGTACAACAAAGAAGAAGGTCGCCCGCCGGGGCGAGACCCGGCCAATGTGACGTATTACAACGGAAAGCCGCCCGTAAGGGCTCACCGGTTAAAGGTCGAAGGGAGCGACTCAACGACATTCGGATAAAGCCTGGAAAGCGCGTCCACCCCGGACGGCAAGGCTCACCAAGCCCGGCGTGCCTGCCAGGGGCAGGGTTTACATACCTAACGTGAACATAGCCAATGAATTCGACCCCACGTGCACTCCGCCATCTACATGTCCATTGTGTGATTCGGTGATACTCACTCAAATCCCGTCCACAAGCATGAAGTAGAGGCTGCTCATGAACCCCGTCCATCGCCGGATCGCCCAGGTGGCCATCCTGTTTCTGGCCAGCACGGCCGCTATCGCCCAGGACGTGGACCGGCCCGGCCTGCGCGAGCGGCTGCGGGAGCGCATCGAGCAGCGCCGTGAGCCGGCTCCGGCCGACATGGCGGCCGGCACCACCGAGTACAGCCTGCATCACGGCGGGCTGACGCGGAAGTATCTGCTGCACGTCCCTGCCCGCCGGGCGCCGGGTGTGCCGCTGCCCCTCGCCATTGCCTTTCACGGTGGCGGTGGTCACGCCGAGTACATGGCCGACGATGCCCGCTATGGCTGGGTGAGCAAGGCCGACAGGGAAGGCTTTGCGGTGGCTTTTCCCAATGGCTACAGCAAGCTGCCTGGCGGCCGGTTTGCCACCTGGAACGCCGGCCAGTGCTGCGGTGATGCCCGGGACAAGAACATCGATGACGTGGGCTTCATCCGCGCCCTGGTGGCGGATGTGCGCAGCAGGCTGCCCATCGACCCGGCCCGCATCTTCGCCACCGGCATGTCCAACGGCGGCATGCTGAGCCACCGCCTGGCCTGCGACGCCGCCGACCTCTTCCGCGCCATTGCATCGGTGGCCGGCACCGACGCCACCACCACCTGCACCCCTTCCCGCGCTGTGTCCGTGCTGCATATCCACGCGAAGGACGACACCCATGTGCTCTACAACGGCGGCGCCGGCCCCGACGCCTTCCGTGATCCATCCAAGGTCTTCAGCTTTGTCTCGGTGCCTGACACCCTGGCCCGCTGGGCAATGCGCAATCACTGCAGCCCGAATCCCGTACGCACCATGGAGAGGCCAGGGGCCTATTGCGAGGCTTACAGTGGCTGCGCAGCGGGCACCCAGTTGCAGCTTTGTGTGACGGAGAGCGGTGGCCATTCCTGGCCCGGCACCGAGCGTGTACGCCGCGGCAAGGAACCCGCATCCCAGGCCATCGACGCCACGGACGTGATCTGGGGGTTCTTTGTGGAGGTGGGGCGCTGAAATGGCCTCCGGACCGGCCGGGGGAATTCCCGATTCCGTTCGCGGCTGGTTGCGGGAATGAGTCCTTTATTCATATGGGCCGGAATCGACCTGTATGACCATATAAGAAAATAGTGAATGCAAATTGAATTGTCTTGTGTCAATGACGCGGGAATTCGATGATGCTCGAGCGGTGATCTCGAGAAAAAGGATGCGGTGATATGCCGCATGTCCCTGATTATTGGGCGATATACCATTCCGGGCCATATCCCTCATGGTCCGTGGGTGCAGTGCTTCGGATTGGCTGATTCATTTCGGTTCATTTGTTCTGGCGCCATTGCACCTGCGGCTTCCATTTCGATGGGTCAATAATCCCCTTTTCTCGAGGTCCTCGTGAAGCCCCTCTGCGCGCCTGTAGCTGCCCTCTCTCTCCTTACTGCATCCTCGTGCCTGCAGGCGCAGGATTCCCGCGAAATCAATTCGTCCCCCCAGCCGGCGCAGCTGGGGGTGATCGACGTGCAGGGCTCGGCGGAGAGCGATCCGTATACCGCGACCAAGGCGGCATCCGGCACCAAGACCGACACGCCCCTGATGGAAACGCCCGTGTCCATCCAGGTGGTGTCCCGTGCGGTGATGGACGACCAGAAAGCCACGACGATCAAGGACGTGCTGGAGAACGTCAGCGGCGTGCGCGCCCAGCCTTCCCTGGGGGGGACGTCCGGTTATCTGATCCGCGGCTTCCGTACCGGAAACATCTACCGCAACGGCCTGCTGACCACGCCGGGCAGCTCCCTGGGCGATTTTGACCTGGCCAACCTGGAGAGCATCGAGGTGGTCAAGGGGCCAGCCCAGCTCTATGGGCGCACCGAGCCCGGCGGCCTGATCAACCTCAACACCAAGCGCGGTCTGGACAGCCCCTACTACTCCATCGAACAGAGCGTCGGCTCGTATTCCTTCTATCGTACCCAGTGGGACGCGGGTGGCCCGATCACCCCGGGCAACGAATTCCAATACCGTTTCTCCGGTTCGTATCAGGACAATGATTCGTTCCGCGACTTTGTCTCGTCGGACCGCCTGCTGCTCAACCCCAGCGTCACCTGGCGCCCCGCGCCGGGTACCGACATCACCATCGATGTCGAATACCAGAAGAAAAAGGCGCTGGCGGATTTCGGCATTCCGGTGATCGGTCGGCGCCCGGCCGATATTCCCATCAGCCGCAACCTGGGAGACCCGAACACGCCGCGGGGCTACCAGGACACCCTGATGATCGGCTCCGAGATCAATCACAAACTCAATGCCGACTGGGCCATCCATCATCGCTTTCTGTACACCCACGGCGACAGTGTTAACACCTTCGTGAATCCGGCGCCGGCCTTCAATGCGGCACAGGCCTTCAACGAAACCACCGGCATCATGCAGCGAAACATCTTCCAGCAGCGGAGCGAGCAGGAGGTTTACTCCACCAACCTCGACCTCACCGGCAAGCTGGATATCGCCGGCACCCGGCACGATCTGCTGGTGGGTGTCGATTACTACCGTTCCCACAACCTGTATGGCTCCGACGGCCAATGGGTGGCGCCCAACCCGGCGCTGGCCATCGACATCTTCAACCCCGGCCCCAGCTACGGCATCGCCCGGTCGGTGTTCGATTCGACCCTCAAGACCTCGTCCACGGCCCTTCCGCGCAGCGACATCTACAACCAGTGGCACGGGGTGTATGTGCAGGATCAGGTGACCATCGGCAAAAAGCTGCACCTGATGCTGGGTGGCCGCTACGACTGGGCAGAAACCGGCCGCGGGCGCGCCACCACCTTCTCTGCGGCGACCGAAGCCCTGTTCAACTCCACCCCCTCCGTGATCCGCAAGGACCAGGGCTTCAGCCCGCGTCTGGGGGTGCTCTATGAATTCACGCCCACGCTGTCGGGCTACGGCACCTGGACCACGTCCTTCGGCGCCAACAACGCGCCCGCCGCCAATGGCCGGACCTTCGATCCCCAGGTGGGCGAGCAATATGAGCTCGGTCTCAAGGCCCAGCTCTTCGAATCCCGCCTGCTGGGCACCCTGGCGGCCTACAAGCTCACCAAGGACAACATCCTGGTGGCCGACCTGAACACCGCCGATCCCAACGACCGCATCGCCAACAAGCAGGGCAGCCAGGGTATCGAGCTGGATCTCACCGGCCGCGTCAGCCGCTACCTGAGCCTGATCGCCAGCTACGCCTATACCGAGACCAAGGTGATCGAGGATCACGCCGCCGGATCGCCCACCAAGGGCAACCGGCTGGCCAACGTGCCCAAGCACTCGGGCAGCATGTCGGTGCGCTATGACCTGAACGGCCAGGGCGCCAAGGGCCTCAGCATGGGCATGGGCGCCTTCGTGGCGGGCAAGCGCGAGGTGGATCTGGCCAACACGGCCCAGCTGCCGGGCTATGTGCGTGTGGATGCCTTCGTGGCCTACAGCGGCTGGAAGCTTGGCAGCTCGCGGGCCACGGCCCAGCTCAACGTGCGCAACCTGCTCGATACCAAGTACTACGAATCGACCGACCCGGATTCCAACGTCGCGCCGCGCCTGGGGGTCTATCCCGGCGCACCCCTGACGGTGATCGGGTCGCTGCGTCTCGAATACTGAGCACCCCGACCACCCGTCATGACCCGTCGCATCTGTCTCTTTCTGCACCGCTGGATCGGTTTGCTCCTGGCGGGCTTCCTGCTCGTCGTCGGGCTCACCGGCAGCCTGCTGGCCTTCTTTCCGGAGCTTGAGCGGGCCATCAACCCCGAGTTCTATCCGGTGCAGTCGTCCGGGCAGCGGCTCTCGGCCGGCGAACTGGCCGAACGGGTCGAGGCCCGGCTGCCGGAAGCCCGGGTCAATGCGCTCTACCTCGTGGGCAACCAGGGGGCCACCATGGCGGTGGTCTCCCCCCGCAAGGACCCGCAAACCGGCCAGCCCTTCAGCCTGGGCTTCGACCAGATCTACCTCGACCCCTACACCGGCGACGAGCTGGCCCGGCGCATGCGCGGTGTCATCTCCCACGGCGTGACCAACCTGATGCAGTTCATTTACCGCCTGCACTGGGGGTTGGCGCTGGACAAGACCGGCATCTGGATCCTGGGCATCGCGGCCCTATTGTGGACCATCGACTGCTTCACCAGCTTCTACCTCACCCTGCCGTCCCGCGCCCGGCGCGGATCGACGGCGGCCACCCCTGATGCCCCGGCCCGGTCCTTCTGGGCACGCTGGAAACCCGCCTGGCTGGTCAAGACAAATGCCTCGACCTACCGCCTCAACTTCGATCTGCACCGGGCCGGTGGTTTGTGGCTGTGGGGCGTGCTGCTGGTCTTCGCCTGGTCCAGCGTTTACATGAACCTGTGGGACACCGTGTACACCCACACCACGCGCCTGGTATTCACGTATCACGAACCCTGGACCGACCTGCCCCTGCTGGACGCCCCCGTCGATCAGCCCCGCATCGGCTGGCGCGAAGCCAACCGGATCGGCGAGCGGCTGATGGACGAGCAGGCAAAAGCGCACGACTTTGTGGTGGAGCAGCCAGTCATCTTGCGCCTCGACCGGACAAGAGGCGTGTACATCTACTTCGTGCGCAGCAGCCGCGACATCCAGGACAAGCGGGGCCGGACCCGGGTGTTCTTCGATGCCAATGACGGCAGCCTCAAGCTGGTGCTGCTGCCCACCGGGCAGTTCAGCGGCAACACCATCACCAGCTGGCTGATCGCCCTCCACGACGCCAACGTCTTCGGTCTGCCGTATCGCATCTTCGTCAGCGCCCTTGGCCTGGTGATCGCCATGCTGTCGGTGACCGGCGTTTACATCTGGTGGAAGAAGCGCAAGGCCCGATCCCTGTCCTGGCAGCGTCGCAACAGCCCCTCTGCCGCCGTCTCCGCCGATGCCTGAGAAGCGCGCTTTCCTGTCCATCGACCGGGCGCTGGGCCTGGGTTTTGTGGTGGCCCTGCATGGGGCGGCCCTGTGGGGCCTGTGGCAGCACCGCCTCATCCCCACGCCGGACGAGGCCATGACCCTCTTCGTCAATTTCGTGGCGCCCCCCGAGCCCGTCAAGAAGGTCGAACCCAAGCGTCCGCCGCCCCCACCCGAGCCCAAGCCAAAGCACAGACCCATCGAGAAGCCCCACCCGCGGCAGATCGTGGCCGAAGCGCGGACGGTGGCACCCACTGACCACGTGGCGCCGCCGCCACCGCCGCAGCCCGTTCGCGAGGCCGCACCCGAGCCCGAGGCGAAGCCGCCGGCCACGCCGCTGCCCGCCGGGCCCGTGTCCCTGTCGTCCGAGCTCTCCGTGGCCTGCCCCGAGCGCGCAGCGCCCGCCTATCCGGCCCCGTCGCGCCGCCTGGGCGAGACCGGCGTTGTCCTCCTCCGCGTCGAGCTGAACGAATCCGGGAGCGTGGCCCATGCCCGCGTCGAGCGCAGCAGTGGGCACTCCCGGCTGGACGATGCTGCCCTGGCGGCGGTACGCACCTGGCGCTGCACGCCGGCCAGCCGCAACGGCCAGCCCGTGCGGGCGGTGGCCCTGCAGCCCTTCAATTTCATCCTCAACGGAAACTGATTCATGGAACCGAGTGCCATCGATGGCCTGGGCTTTGCCCACTTTCTGACGCAAACCGACGGGGTCGGCAAGGCGGTGCTGGGCACCCTGCTGCTGCTCTCGGTGGCGAGCTGGTATCTCATCGTCACCCGCTTCGTCGCCAATGCCCTGGCCCAACGCAAGGCCGACGCCTTTCTCAGGCACTTCTGGCAGGCCGCGTCCCTTGCCGAGGTGGAAGCCAGCCTGCGCGCCCAGCCCGCCGACAACGCCTTCGCCTCCCTGGTCCAGCGCGCCCTCGACGCCATGGCCGACAGCGGCAAGGACAACCTCGCCGTGGCCGGGGGCATGACCGAATACCTCACGCGCACCCTCAACAACGAGGTGGACCGGGAGGCGGCGGCCTCGGAATATGGCCTCACCGTGCTGGCCTCAGCCGGGTCGGCTTCGCCCTATGTGGGCCTGTTCGGCACCGTGTGGGGCATCTACCACGCCCTGGTGCAGATCGGCCTGTCGGGGCAGGGCACCCTGGACAAGGTGGCTGGCCCCGTGGGGGAGGCCCTGATCATGACCGCCCTCGGCCTGGCCGTGGCCATCCCCGCCGTGCTGGCCTACAACGCCTTCAACCGGCGCAACCGCATGTGGCTGTCCCGCCTGGAGTCCTTCGCCCACGACCTGTACGTGCTGCTTACCGTGAAGGGCGGCAATGGCAAGCCGGTGGCGCCCGCTGCCGCCCAGCGGAGCTGAGCCATGGCCCGGGGAGACTTCAACCGCTACCGGGGCAAGATGCCCATGGCCGACATGAACGTGGTCCCGCTGGTGGACGTCATGCTCGTGCTGCTGGTGATCTTCATCGTCACCGCGCCCCTGCTCACCCACTCGGTCAAGATCGAGCTGCCCAAGGCCTCCAGCAGCCCGAACATCACCCGGCCGGAGCATATCGAGTTTGGCATCCGCGAGAACGGCGAGCTCTTCTGGAACGGCGAAGCCGTTGCCCTCGACGCCCTGCCCGCGCGCTTCGCCGCCGAAGCCGCCCGGGAGCCCCAGCCGGAAGTGCATATCCGCGCCGACCGCAATGTGCGCTACGACGTGGTGGCCAGGGTGATGGCCGCCGCCGCCAAGGCGGGGCTGGTGCGGATCGGTTTCATATCCGACCCGGCGTCCTGATCGATAGGGGTTTCGCGGGTGTGGCTCAGTAAAGCGAGGGGGCGACCTTTGCCACTGCAGGGGCCATCTCTGCCTGGCGCTCGCACTCGGCAGCAATCAGCCCTTGTATTTGCTCAATCTGCGCCAGCTCCACCCCGGCATGCCGCGCATCGTCGCAGGCTTTCGGGAGCGCTTCGTGCACACGCCCGGCCATGCGGAACAGCTCGGTGCTTAGCTGACGGAAGGGTAGTGCGCAGGCGTGGGCGAAATGGGCCCATTCGAAGGGAGAGAGCTCCCGCGCCTGAAACGCATCGCCGATGGCCAGGGCGTAGGTGTCGAGGAGTCTTTCTCCATTGAAGGCGATCCCACACACGAGATCGTAGGCGGGTGCAAGCGAGAGCCCTTCCCGTGTCACGTAAAAGGAGAGGTTCTTTGCATGGGCATCGGTATTGCCGATGAGCACCTGAAAGAGCGTCCAGCGCAGCAGTGCAAGGCGCTCTGCGACGGGTCGAGGGCTGCGCGCGAGGAGCGCAAAGAGCATCGGCAGCGATGCCCCGTCGCGTAGATCACGCACGTCGCGGGCGTCGCCGTAAGGCCTCTCGTACTTGAGTGCCGACGACAGGCCCAATGCCTGGCAGCCATCGATGATGTGTCGGCGCACCACGCGCCCGGGCCTGTGCTCCCGGTCGAAGCGCTTCACTACCAGCACCGGCTCGGGCACCCGCACGAGGGCGACCTCGGCCACGGGCAGCTTTGCCCAATGGGCAAGGCGCATGCAGAAGAACTCGTTGCCGGTGAGCCCGGCGGATCTCGGCCACGGGCGCCAACTCCGTTCCGGGCTGGCGCAGCTGAAGCGCCCCGGCAGTCTCCCCGCCCAGCGCAGCCAGAAGCCCCATCAGGTTGCCCTTCGAGAGCCTGTGCGTGCTCGCCGCATCGTCAAGCGCCTGCCCTTCGGGCAGCAGGTTCTCGAAGAACTGGCGCACCGCAGCGCTGTGCTGCTCTTGAACCGCCGCCTCAGCACCGTGTGCCACCACGGCCAGTTCAAGCGGCAGTGTCGGGCCGAGGGCGTAGCGATCCTTGCGCGACAGCCAAGCCGGGCTGTAACGGAAGGCATAGCGATGGGTGCTGGCCGTGTAGCTCAGCGTGCCGGCAACTTCTCCATTCAGCAGAACGTCGAGCTCCATCAGCCGCGCGCCTCATGGATAAGCTGCGCAATCTGCTCCGCCTCGCCCGCGGGGGCAATGAAGAGGCTCACGCCGAGGGCCTGTGCCACCCGCAGCGCAATCCCCAGCCCCACCGTCGGCTTGCCTGCCTCAAGGTCGCCCAGTGTCTGCTTGGCAATGCTCACCGCCAGCGCAGCCTCTTCAAGGGTGCGCCCGCTGGCGGTGCGGGCCGCACGAACGGCCGCGCCGAGCTCGTCGCACGTCCTGAGCTGGGGGGCGGTGGGGAAGGCTGTGGGAACGACGCGCCGTGCCATTTTATTCTCCTATTTCAATGGGATTATATGTAGCGCGAGCACTGGATTCAAGAATACGCCTTCCGCAGTAGGCGGATAGATCGTTCCGCCCAGGGAACCGTCAATTACGCCTGCCAGGACTCCACCACGGCGTTGAGGGAGAGCGTCATTGCCTCATGACAGCGGTGTCATGAGCCCGTCGCTCGACACACGCTGGCACGCAATCTGCCTCCATCCCCACCGGAACCACACCGGAGGCCAGTCATGAACATCCAGCCCGTTTCCGCCACCTATTTTGCCCACGCCATGGAGCGGGCATCATCCTTGCGGCATGTTTCGCCCGCCGCGGCGGCAGAATCTGCCGACCCGGTCCACATCTCATCCGCCGCCCGGGCCGCATTGGCTGCCGAGGGCGACGCCTCCGTCGAAGCAAAGCTGGCATCCATCCGCGCCCGTGGGCCGATCAACCGCAGTGAAGCCGATCAGGCCTACCTGTTCACCCATGACAAGCGCCTTGCCGAGATCGCCACCCAGGGCAAGCCACCCGAAAAGCTCACCGCTGACGAACTGGACTACATGCAAAAGGCCACCGGGCTGGTGAACACCATGGCCAATCTCAGCTCGGCCGAAAAGGCGCTGTATGACAAGGCCGTGGCCAGCGGCAACACCGCCGCCGCGGCCGGCATCAGCCAGATCGCCCTGGTCCGCATGATGGGCCACACGGCCGGGGGCGCCGGCGGGGCGACCTATGACCCCCTCAACACCGCCATCACGGCGGCCAACGTGGAGCGGTACTTCAGCCACAGCATCGTGGACCCGTCGGGGCAGGCGAAGGCGGGGTTTCAGGCCTTGATTGCGTTTCTGAATGCGGATCGGGTGGGGTGAGGCGCAAGGGGGGGCGCAACAGATCGGGTTGATGACATTGTCGATCTAGAATGTCGCCTGGCGATATGACGGAAAGGCATTTGGATCTGGCGCTGAAAATCGCCTATCCGCCGTCAATGAGCGGCGGGAGCCTCAAGGGTTTGCGGACTTGCCGGTGCAGGAAAACGCGGTGTCTTCGCCCAGTGCAGCCAAGCCCGCCGCCTGGAGCATCGAGCTGATCCGTGACATCGAGTGGAAGCGCTTCGAGGACGTCTGCCAGCAGTTCTACGAATCAAAAGGTATCCGCAGCGAAACCACCGCGCTGGGCCCGGATGGAGGCATCGACATCCGCCTCTTCCGGGACGACTCCGGCAAGGCCACCTCCATCGTCCAGGGCAAGGCCTGGGGCGAGCGCTTCGTCGGCGTGAAGCCCGTGCGCGAACTGCTGGGTGTGATGACCCACGAGAAGATCGTCAAAGCCTTCTTCATGACCAGCGGCAAGTACTCCGACGAGGCCAAGGACTTTGCCAAGGCCAATCGCATCACCCTGATCGATGGAGAGATGTTTCTCATGATGATCAACCGTCTTCCAGAGCCCGCCCGTGACACGCTGCTGGCCTTTGCCACTGCAGGCGACTACCGCACACCAAGCTGCCCGAGTTGTGGGGTAAAGATGCGGGCCGTGAAAGGCCGGGGCGGAAAGGCGGACTTCTGGGGCTGCCAGCGCTATCCGGTGTGTAAGCAGAGTTTGGGGATGCGGGGGGCGGGGTAGGCTGCACCGGCTTCTTCTGCCTGCATGGCGCTATGTGTATGCTTAAGGCATTCAAGTGCTCTGGATACCTACATGGCTTGCACACTCACACCCCGGTCGACCTCGATATTGGCGCTGACGTGCTTGATGGCCGGCTGCGCGGCTGTGCCAGGTGCCGGGCCGACCGTCCCATCGATAGGCCCTTGTCCGAGTGTGTGCCCCGTTCCGAGGCATCCTACGAGCGAAAGCTCGGCGAGATGGGCTTTGCATCACTCTGATAGGCTAGATTTGAAAATGGGTAAAGATAAATTTCCTTTTTCTCTATTTTCGGGGTGTGTTTTTGGAGTGTTGTTGCCGCTATTTTTTAATGCAATTGGTGACGCTGTTTATAACAAATATTATATTTTTTCTGTAATTGCCGTGGGGGTGGCGACAGCCTTGGGAGGGGTTGTTTTTATAGCGGCAATTAATTTGTTTGACAGAGAGAAGAGACGGCTTGGTTTTCAGCCTATGGCTCTTGGGTGTCTGTCACGGTTGGCTTTAGAGGATCGAAGGTTTAAGCCTGCGTTTTTGATGTTGAGTTCTGTTGTGTGGGTCATACGAATACTGTGTTTTTCTATCGGCTACATATTTTTCCTTTCTTTGGTTAATCTAATTTTTCGTGGGGGCGGCAGTGTCTGATGCTGTTACGTCAGGGCAGGCCATGGCGCCCCCGGCGCCTATAAATTTAAGACCCTTAATGGAGATTCATCGATGCTTCGGCACGCAGTAACACTGGCACTCATCCTCCTGGCGGGCTCCGCGCTTGCGGGCACCGCATTGCCGTCCGGCCCCTTCCAGGGCGTCGAGCTGGACACGCTCTCGCCCGCACAGCGGGAGATCATCACCCAGGCCTCGGAAGACTTCGAGCGGGTATTGCAGGGCAAGAAGCCCAAGAACGCAGCACTCGATGAACAGGCCCCCCTCCCCGCCGATGGCGGCACCCTGTTCTACGCCGGCAAGGGATACCGCCTGACCGTCATCAAGAGCCTGTCTTCATTCGGCAACGCCGGCGAGGGGCTGCAGGGCTACGTATATGGCCCGGTGCTCTCCTTTCCCAAATCCTTCGCCCCCGGAAACATGTCCGAAATCGTCAGCCTGCGTTTCTATACGAACCAGCAGCTTCAGGCGCTGACCGGGGGTGAGTAGCTGGAGGTGGTGCGGGAGATGCCAGCCTGGGTGATGGCGCCTTGCCGGGCGGGGGGCGTCCATCGGATCTCCCTACACCTCTGCTGTCGGGTACGCGCCCAGGTCGAGTGAACCAGTTCATAGGAAAACGGCGGCCAAGGTGTGAGTATCGGCATGACCTTGGGGTAGCAGGCGGATGCAGGAGAGGTAGACGACAAGATGGGCGATGAGGCAGATAAGAGGGTGTTTGGATTCAATGGTTTGAAGGCGTATGGCAGCTTAGGCGACAGTCGTGTAAGACGCCGGAGGCGTCAAATGTCGTCTACTTCACGTTAGAGCGCATGGACAAACGCCAGATCACCAGCCTGATGCAGCGTCTTTTTTATGGCGACCTCGGTCCTGCTGAGTACGTGCATCTTGCGGAGGGAAACGAGTTGAATCGCGTTCGAGTCGATGCCCTGTTGGAGCAGTTCATTCCGGGAGACCAACTGCTTTTCTTTGTGAATTCGCAAAACTGTTCATCCGGGCGGCGCGATGAAGCTTTTGAGAAAATCCAAAGACTCCTTCAAGTCGGAAGAGTGAAGGTCGCTGATCCAAGGTTTGAGGGAAAGGTTGTCATCGATCCGTTGGGTGTTGGGGCAGGCGTACGCTCTAACCCCTCCTTCAAGCAGACGCCTGACGGCGCCGCTTAAGTCAAACGTTATGTTGCAACGAAAGGCCTATGCGCTACGCTGCCACTATCTTTCTTGTAGCACTCACCGGATGTTCGGGGCCACAGACTGATGCCAAGATGCAGGGCCTCTACGAGAGCAAGAAAGAATATTTCTCTGCGCTTGTTACAGGTGCTGACTGCCATATCGAAAAAAACAAAATACTGTGGCGGCATTACGTCACCAAAAGCAATACCGCTTGTTTGGGGCTATTAGCCAAGGTCGAGGCTGACGGTATTGGCGTCGACCCAATTTCGGAGGGGATTATGGTGTTTCCGAGCAGCCGAAACTATTCCAGCCATCGAAAGGGCTATATTTATTCTGCAAAGGCGCTGGCTCCGCTATATCCATCACTCGACGAACACCCAACAGGATTGCAACCGTACCAGATGGGTTTCAAACAAATCGACGAAAAGTGGTACATCACATACGAATATGCCAACTAGAAAATTCAACATAACCCGGCAGTCAACTCGGGCGCTGCGCGATAAAGCCGCGCAGCGCCGGTTACTTCCACGTTATGCATCAGGAGAGTTTTGTGCAGAATCCAGATGACAAGTTCTATGAACGAGCAGATGCACACATTCATCTCTCGAACGACCAGATTTCTGATGATGTAACAAAGGGCAAGGTCAGTGCATCAATGATGTACGCCACCGCAAGATTTAACTCTTGGGTGAGCGCGTGTGGCTGGCACAGTGCTGAAGAAATGGCCACCGCAAAAGAAGAAACCATTGAGTATTTCGTGGTGGAGTATCGCAAGATACTTAATGAAAACATGGATGACTACATCAATAACTTCCAGTCATATATGCAGGTGGACCAAGATGCATAACCCTGCGCTCAAGTTCGCTCCCTTTGGTCGCTGGGACGCGCCTTCGGCACGCCCCTTAGCTCCACGTTTGGCATCGCAAGAATCACGCGCGTACTTCCACGTCTTCAGTCAATAAGCAATGAACACAGGCACAACACCATCGGTGCGCATAGTTAGAACAGAGAAGGACGGGCTGCCGATCCTGTGGACATATGTTCCCGAGATGCCGGAAGAGGATGCACGACGCGCCACTCCGTGGCTGACAGTGGTGCGATGGGAATACGATGGATCTGGCAACAATGGCATGCCCAGCGCGGCAGAGAATCAGCAAATGCTGCGGCTTGAGGGAGCCCTGGCGCAGATCGAGCGGCCGGAGTTCTACATTGAGGCTTATCGCCGAGTTGGCGCTGGGCTAAGGGAATATGTGTTCTACATCGCCGATCGAGATCGCTTCCTCAAGGAGTTCAACAGCCATGTTGCCGGTCATCCCAGACATCCAATCGAAATCAAGTTCTACGAAGACGAAGCTTGGTCCGAACTTCGAGACCTCATTGATGACTTCAGCGCTGCCTGACCAGTCGCTTGAGCCGACTCGCGTCGGCAGGCCGCCGCTCGCGGCTCAGCTTCAAAGTTAGGCGACAAATGACGCCCTCACTCCCCATGCCCGATGGCATCACGAACGAACCTCAGTGGCGTAAGCACTGCCGGAAGATACATGCTCGCGCCCAGGATCTCATCGACTGTCGAATGGGAGTAATTGAAACGGCAAGGGCACTTTACTCGCTCGCGGTCTGGACCAAAGTCGAGAATGAGCCAGAGTTCATCTTGTTTCGCACCATCGAATCCGAGACCGACCATCTCCCCGTTGGCCCTGTCAGAGAGAAGTGGGCCGCTCATGCGCTAGTCCGGGAAGACATCGAGATTCGGACCGCTGAGAATTACTGGCGAGCCCAGGCACTACGGGCCGCTGTTCGTCTGGCCGAACGTTATAAGTGGGCTGTTGAGAGGGTTTCAACAGACCCGCACCAAAGAGAGTCTAACCATGTCGCCTAACCATCGCTTCGAGGGGACGGCCGAGAAGCTGCGCTTCTCAGTTCCCCGTCGCCTGCGGCACCGGGCCGCCCCTCAAGCTAAACGTTGGGCGTCATGAGCTACATCGTTCCTCGCCACCTCTTAGATGCTGAGCTTGCCGTGCTGCAGGCCATTCTTTCTCGTGCACCTGCTTCAGATGCCCCAAGGATTTCCAGTGAATTACTGTCTGGGTTGATGGTTCATTCCAAATGTGATTGCGGCTGCGCTAGCGTCGGTTTTTTGCCCGAAGGAACACATCCAAATACAAACACCAAGCTAATCGCAGATGGCCTCGGGCTCTCGCCCGACAACAAACAAGTTGGTGTAATTGTTTATGGCTCGCCCGGGCAAGTCGTGGAGTTGGAGCTGTATTGGCACCACGAAGGCGGAGCGCCATTGCCATGCCCAGAAACCATTGCGCCTTGGGAGCGTGGCACCGAAATCAAGGAGGCCGAACTATGACGCCCAACATCACAATCCACCGGACCTCCGGCAAGCTGCGCTTGCCTCCGCCCGGTGATTTTCAACGTTAGGCATCTTATGGCCATGCTCATCTGGCAGGCACCTATGCGCTACTTCTCCGCCGGTGATGAAGCCGCGTTTTTCTCGTGGCTACAATCTATTTCCGGCGTCGTTTCGGTTAGAGGCTATGGCCATGAGCTTCATATTCGCCTTCGTTCCAAAAGGCTCTCCGTTCAGAGCCTTCGAGAACTCCTCGCCCTTTATCAACGCTATCAGGGCAACATGAATGAACTCGCTCAGTTTGCAAACCAAGCAAATTCATCATGGTTTGCTGACACCAACTCGTACTGGTATTCGCAGGTGTTCGGGAGCACACATGCTGCCTAACATCCCGGTCAAGGCCGCTCCCTATGGTCGCTGGGCGCTGCGCGATAGAGCTTCGCGCAGCGCCCCTTACCTACAACGTTAGGTGTGCTTGTGAGTGATCCGCTGCTGACAAAACTGGAAGTCGCCTTGGGAGATACCTCTGGTGTCTTTATCAGCGCTGGCGTTGATGCACAGGCATATCTGTCTGGTCTGGCCGCAGACATCCGGGAGCATACCTGTATACCCTTTCCGCTCACTGCAACAGTCATGCCTCCAGGCTTTCCTGATGTGGCCGTTGGCAACGCCATTTCCGGTCAATGCATTGCTCACAACTCATCTGGGTATTGGTTGGTGTACCGGCCTGAGCAGGATCAGTTCTATTGCTTCTGGGGCACAGACCAGAGCAAACTTGGAGCGCATGGTGTGTTCGGCAGTCCGCTTTATTGTTGGTCTGCGTGAGCATGCCTAACAATTCATTCAAGCCGACGCCACTTCGCGGCGCGGCTTAATTCAGGTGTTCGGCGTCACAAGGAGGAGCATGAAGTACGACGATGCAAGTTGGCACTACGGGGGAGACTTCCCGGCCGACCAACCAATCGAGCATGGCGGTACCCACATCGCACTCTTTCTAAAATGGTGCTTCGCTAGAGGCTGGGCTGGCGAGTTGCACACCGAAGAAGAGCCAGATGCTGTCACGCACGTGGTGGACGGGCGGTCGTCTGCCACGGAGTTCTTCTTCAAGTATTGCGATGGCAAGTTCACGGATGAGGATCTGAACGACGAAGGCAATTCGTTTGCCAGCAAGTACTACGGAGACAACGGGCTGTACCTCGAAGACTACGCAGAGCACTTTGGCGATCAGATGTATGTCGCACCTGAAGCCGCGCACGACTTCACGAGGTTCTCGATCATGCTGGATTCCAGACTGGCCAGCGGAATTCTGGAAAAGGCGAAGAACGCATGAGCAGATCAAGCGCGACGCCGAACCCTTCGCTGCAGCGGACGGCTTCGCCGTCCGCTGAGCTTTGACGTTAGAACTCGCATGTCCGAACCGCTTGCTCAATGTGACTGCTGCGATTACTTCACCATCCCGGATGGCAATGACTATGAAATTTGTCCTGTCTGTTTTTGGGAGCCTTATGAGCCATCAGGCGCAAATCATGGCCTCTCGCTTTACGATGGTCGCAAAAACTTCCTTATGTTTGGTGCTTGTGAGGAAAAATTCAAAGCAAATGTCATCGCAACGCCTGAGCGCGAAAAATATCGCTATGCTGCTCGCTCCATCTAGTTCTAACCCTGCGCTCAACCCGACCTGCGCGAAAAGCCGCGCAGTCGGGTTAGTTCCACGTTAGCCATCATGAAAGATCTCGACTTCGTGCTTGAGCTGATTGATCCGTGGATTTCAAAGTTCATTTCCGAGGGCAGCGCTGAGCTGAGCCCGCTTGAATTGGTAGGAGTCGGCATATGGACATTGGAAGCCGAAGTCAACAACGGTGGATTTGATCAGTACTACTTCAACTCCGCTGGCGAGTTGGCTATTCAGACTGTTTCCTCACTCGAAGCCATCGGCGCACCAAACACGGCATCATTGCTCGCGGCAGCCAACAGCGAATTTCCATCGGCTACGCCACCTGCTGATCGCAGGTTGCGGCAAGAGATGCTTGAGAAAATCAGAGACGTTGCCCGATTTGGCGCGCTCGAACAGGAGTTCTATCGCGACGAGGAGCATCTTGTTTCACGACTCGCGAGCTACCTCAAGGGCAACGCCGTTGATGACTAACCCTGCATTCCAGCGGGCCGCCTTCGGTGGCCGCAGAATTTGAACTTTATGCGGCAAAACAATGAGCGCTGACTGGTTCCGCAACACCACTTGGAACGAGGCCATCGAGCGAGAGTTCGATGATAGGCTTAGCCGGGCACGGAAAAAAGAGCAATACCTCCGTATCCAAGGGAACACGCTGGCCCACTCTCACCCAATAGTCGCCCTAAAGCTACTTGAGCGCTATTTCCAACTGCACGACGATTTCGATCATGCCCAAGCTTATGTTGATCAAGCTACGGCACTTCTGGTTCTTGGTCGTATTGAGGACGCGATGGCTGCCTACGAAGCAGCCCTGGCTAGAGAATCGGTTTTTCCAAATTTAAGAACCCAGGCGTATCTCGATCTTCCATATTTGATCGCTACTCGCGGTATTGGGAAGCATTACAACCGCGCCAAGGAACTGCTAAATCAGCATGGGTCTCGCTTAATGTTTCCCGTTGACCACTTTCGTTGGCATGCCGCGCACGCACTGATTGCAGCAGCTTCTGGAGAAACTGAAGTTGCTGGTGCTCACGCTAAGCGCGCACTTGGTGCGGCGAGCCACGAGCATTCCGGCTTCCGCTACCACCCCTCCATTGGGCTGGTGACGGCTCAGTACGACAAAGTGATTAATAAACTGGGGGCACTATGTGCCGCATAACATTCAGCTCCAGTGGGCCGTCAGCCAGCTTTGCTGTCCGCCGTCCGCTGAGTTAGCACGTTAGGGCTAGGCAAGTGAAACGCTGGATTCTCCGAACTCTGCTGGGCTTAGTGCTCCTAGTCACGGGGTTCATCGTTGGCATTCTGTTTCAGTCAGCGGCCCGCCCGGGGGTGAATGCAGTCGTTGTCGAAGTACAGAACGCCACTACCAAGAACATAGAGAAAGTTGTTCTCACACATGAAAGAGGTCGTGTTCAGATATGTAATCTGGGCCCCGGACAAATGCAGACTCTCGCGTTCTTCCCAGGCGGTGAAAATGCGTACACCCTAAAAGCATATTTTGCGGATGGCAAATCCGTTGAAGGGCTAGGCGGTTACGTAGAGCCTGGCTACGCCATGAAAGAAACCATCCACGAAGAAAATATCAAAACAGAATATGATTTTTAATCCACAAAATGCCCTAAAAGGGCATTCCAGCGGACCGTCAAAAGCTGCGCTTTTGCCGTCCGATGAACTTCGATTTTGGGCATGTCTGGGCCAAGCTCATGACGATTGATAGAGATGATTGGCGATTAAATTTTGGCAAGGAGCCGTCCTTCTATAGCCAGTACAGATGGTCGCTGAAAAAGTGGACGAAAACACGTCCGCACTGGGACCACGATCATTGCGAGTTCTGTTCGCAGAAAATCTCTGATATCGAAGGCCAAGACATCCAACACGAGGGGTGGGCCGATAGTGAGGAAACCTATTGGGTATGCAAGTCATGTTTTGAGGATTTCAAGGAAATGTACCAATGGAGATTGAATTGAGTACGCCCAACCCGGCGCTCAACCTCGCTCCCCTCGGTCGCTGGACGCTGCGCGATAAAGCCGCGCAGCGTCCCTGACCTTGAACGTTAGGCTTGCAATGTCCAAACCAAATGTTCCACCCTATAGAGAGTTCGTCGATTGCGATGTATCGTAATCGTCCGGTCTGCGCCGTCTTGTTTGAGTCCCGCTGAATTTGAGAAGGTGTCCACCATTTGAAAGGTGGACACCATGCAGGAGACTCAAAGCCCTCAAAGCATTGAGAGCGGCCTTCAGCGGCGCGGCCGTTACCAGCGCCGCAGCCTCGAAGAGAAGGCCCGGATCGTGGCGCGCTGCGCTGAACCCGGCGCGTCGGTGGCCGCCGTCGCCCTCGCACATGGCGTCAATGCCAACCTTCTGCGCAAATGGATCGAGCGCGCCCGGCAGGAGGCTCCCCCGCCTCGGGCCGCTTTCCTGCCCGTCCAGGTCTCGCCGGCCGCTCACGCGCTCTCTGCGTCCCCGGGAGCATACGACGGCGTTGTCGATGTCGAACTGGGCGGTGCGCGCATTACCCTCCGGGGCCGGGTAGACCCCGCCGTCGTGAGCGCACTCATCGCGGGTCTGCGCCGATGATCGGCTGGCCCGGGGGCCTGCAGGTGTGGCTCGCCGCGGGGGCGACCGACATGCGCCGGGGCTTCGACGGTCTGGCCGCGCTCGTCCAGGAGCGTCTGGGCGCCGATCCCTTCTCGGGCCAGGTGTTCGTCTTTCGGGGACGCAAGGGCGACCGGATCAAACTCCTGTGGTGGGACGGCGACGGTCTGTGCCTGCTCGCCAAGCGGCTCGAAAGTGGTCATTTCGTGTGGCCGCAGGCGAGCGACGGTGCGGTGCATCTGACAGCCGCCCAGCTCTCGATGCTGCTCGAAGGCATCGACTGGCGTCGGCCCCGCCACACGGCCCGTCCCCGACACAGCGCCTGAGACAGGAGGGCTTCTCCCTCTGTTCACCGCAGGTCAGGTCGCGTAAACTGCGTCCATGCCCCCGTCGCCCCTCTCCCTGCCCACCGACATCGCTGCCCTGCAGGCGCTCGTGCTCGCCCAGCAGGCACAGTTGGCGAATCGGGACACCGAGATCGAGCGGCTCACCCTCCTGATCGCCAAGCTGCGCCGGATGCAGTTCGGGCGCCGCTCCGAGCAGCGCGAACAGATGCTCGGGCAGCTCGAACTGTCGCTGGAGGAGCTCGAGAGCGTTCGCGCCGAACGGAGTGCTGCAGCGAGCGCGCCCGAGCGCCCCGCTGAGCCGCCGCACCGGCCGAGCCGCAAGCCGCTGCCCGCGCATCTGCCGCGGGAAACCGTTGAGCACCGGCCACTGGCCTGCGCCTGCCCGGAGTGCGGCGGCGCACTCACGTCCCTGGGTGAGGACGTCAGCGAAGTGCTCGACTACGTGCCGGCCAGTTTCCGGGTGATCCGCCACGTGCGACCCAAGCTCGCCTGCACCCGCTGCGATGCCATCGTCCAGCAGGCGGCGCCGACGCGTCCGATTGCCCGCGGTCTGGCCGGGGCGGGCCTCCTGGCCCACGTGCTGGTGGCCAAGTACGCGGACCATCTGCCGCTCTATCGGCAGAGCGGTATCTACGAGCGCGAAGGCGTGGCGCTGGAGCGCTCGACGCTGGCCGGTTGGGTCGGCCAATGCCACGAACTGCTGCGCCCCCTGGTTGCGGCCCTGCAGGCTTATGTGCTGTCGGCTAACAAGCTGCACGCGGACGATACGCCCGTGCCGGTCCTCGCCCCCGGCGAAGGGCAGACCCGCACCGGACGGCTGTGGACCTATGTGCGGGACGATCGCCCGGCGGGCGACACGGCAGCGCCGGCGGTCTGGTTCGCCTACTCGCCGAATCGGCGCGGCGAACATCCCCAGGGGCACCTCAAAGCCTTCGCGGGCATTCTGCAGGCCGATGCCTACGCCGGTTTCGGCCCGCTCTACGCGACGGGCACGATCCGGGAAGCCGCCTGCTGGGCGCACGTACGGCGCAAGTTCTACGATCTGCACAAGGCACAGGCCTCACCCCTGGCCGCCGAGGCCCTTCAGCGCATCGGCACGCTGTACGCCATCGAGGCGGACATCCGCGGCAAACCGGCGGCTCTCCGCCAGGCTGAGCGGCAGGCTCGGGCAGGACCCGCCCTGCGGACGTTGCGCGAGTGGCTCGACGCCACGCTCCTGGGGCTGTCCCAGAAGTCGACCCTTGCGGAGGCCATCCGCTATGCGCTGGTGCGCTGGGAAGCGCTCGTTCTCTACAGCACCGATGGGCGCATCGAGATCGACAACAACGCGGCCGAACGGGCGTTGCGGACGGTCGCGATCGGTCGCAAGAACTTTCTCTTCGCCGGCTCGGATGCGGGCGGCGAGCGCGCTGCCAGCATCTATAGCCTGATCGGCTCGGCCAAGCTCAACGGCCTCGATCCCGAAGCCTATCTGCGGCATGTCATTGCCCGGATTGCCAATCACCCGGTCAATCGCGTCGAAGAGTTATTGCCATGGAACGTCGCCAGCGCACTTCAGGCCGCCCCGCAAAAGGCCGCCTGAAAGTCTCCGAACCCGCCCGCATCGCGGACCTGCACCTGCCCCACCTCGAGGCCTTTTTCGAAGAAGGCGAGATCACCCTCGGTATCCTGCATCCCGTCGGCGGCGTTGCCATCGCTGCCGACGCGGACAACGCACTGGCCATGCTCAAGCGCCGTCCTGGTGAATCTCTCGCTGATCTGTTGCTCCGGCTCGACGCGGCGATTGCCTGCGCACTCCAGGAGGGCAACTTCATCGACGAGATCAATGCCCCACATGGGAAGTAGGCGTCAAGACGGCGAGGCTAGGACGCTTACGGTTAACCTGCAGATGGCCCAGGAACGGTTTCCGGACATCAAGTTTCTGGAGACGCGGGAGATCTACTGAGCGCCGCCCCGCGCGAATGGCCAGCTTCCGGTTCAGCCATGGGCCCAACGGAGGATGGGGGTTTTTACCTGAAGAGCCGAGCATGCATGTTCGCGTCGCACACTCGGGCGGAGAGGCGAAGTTCTGGCTGGAAGAAGGGGGGGGACATTCGCGGGACACACCGGCCTGTCACAGAAAGAACAGACGGCAGCCGAGGATGTCGTCCTCCGCCACTTGTCGGACAACTGATCAGGCCAAGGCTTTCCTGACGGCGGCAATCACACGCTCCGCCTCAAAGGGCTTGATAACGTAATCGTGAACGCCGCCCCTGATGGCCGCACTGACCGTTTCCCGGTCTGCATGGGCTGTCACCATGAGCACGGGCAGATCAGGATGCACGGCGCGCAGGCAGGCGACGGTATTCAAACCGTCGATCTCCGGCAGATCGACAGCCAGGCAGACGAAATCGGCCTCGTGACGTTCGACGGCCATGAGCCCTTCGAATCCCGAAGCCGCCTCGGCCACTACCTCGAAACCGTTGTCTTCGAGGATGACGCGCAAGAGGCCCCGCGCCAGCACATCACAGTCGACGATAACCGCACGGTGTTGCGGCCCCTCACTTTTGGGCACTGCCTGCCGGCTCTTTCGGAACGCCATGATGGCCTTCACCTGGAGGAGCGCCGTCAGTATGTTTGCCTCGTTCAATGGCTTGCGTATATAGCCGAGCGCACCGCAGTCCATCGCCGTCCTTGCCGCCCCCCTTTGACCATCCAGCCCCATCACCACGACGGCGGTCTCGGGGTTGTCGGCGATCAACGTACGAAGGGCGTCGGGTATCGACGCCTCCATAAGGTGCAGATCGAATATCGCGATATCGGGCTGGAGGCGCCCGACTGTCGCCAACGCTTCCGTTGGCGTACGCAAGCTGGCCAGCACGCGCGCACCCTCGCGGGCCACCATCGTCGCTAATATCGACCGTATCTGCGAATTGGCATCGGCGACGATGAACGAACATCCTTTCAAACGGATTGACATGCTGGCAAATCTATCCTCATGAACGACAACCCCACAGACACGATGCATCAATACGCCGAAATCGGCCGAAACAGAACGGGTTTCGGATATCTCCCGCAATCACCCATCGACAATGCTCACATTCTCCTCTCGCAGCGTTCGGCAAACTTGAGCCGGATCAAATGGTGACCCGGTCCTCCTGGCTCTTGCCATCCCGCACCAGGATTTCCCTCTGCGATACCTGGGCCTGGGTTTGCGTGGTGGCACTCACGTTGCGCTCTACAGCCAGCGCCCCCAAAAATGCCTCCACCTCCACCTTGCTCATGTCCAGCGGGTGCCGCTTGTCATGAAAGAAGATGTAGCGTTTAATCCATCTCACATAAGCCTGCTCGGTTCTCAGTCTGTAATGCTTGGCCCTGATCCACTCCCGAACCTGATCCAGCAAGCGGGGCGACGAGGGGGGAGCCGCAAGAAGGGTAGACGACATCATGACGCAAAACTCCGCAAAAACTGTTTTTATATACATCAACTTAGCACATTTCAGTCGCTTAGGTGAGAGTCGTGTAAGGCGTCAGATGTCGTCTACGTCACGTTAGGCGCAACGGCAACGTCACCCATTTGCCATACCTTTTCACAGATGGAGAGTCAGATGGAAAAAATTGTTGTTCAACCTATGCAATGGTCAAGCGCAAAAGATATTCATCAAGTTGAGCGTCTCTCTTACAAGGATTCCGAGTGCCTTCGCGAAATTCGGGACGTTTTAGTCAAACATGGTGCTTTAGACCGATTTGGGGTCTCGCTTCTTCATAGCCATTTCCCTGTTGAATCAGATGAATATTTGCTTGAGACAGTAGATGTTGAGAATAGATCTTTGCTTATCAGGCCAGTCAAAAAGCTGGAGGTATCAGCGGCAATTCAGACCCAATGGAGACTGAGTGATTGTGAAGCTGTGCAAATTTGTCATGGTTGGTGCCAATATTCTGGCGGCACCCACAATCATGGGCACGATTGGCTTCCCAGCACACCATCATGAAAACTTAGCTTTCACGCTTCGGGCCTGAAAGCGTGGCGTCTAACAATTCCGTCGAGGGGGACCGCCCACTAGCTGCGCTTGTGGGTTCCCTTCGCGGCTTCGCCGCTACGCGGCCCCTCACGTCAAACGTTAGGCCATCAGCCACACCCGCAAGACTTAAATCCCAGAAAGCGCAAGTTCAGGCCTATGGATAAGCCCATCCCTCCAGCCAACAACGTAGTGATCAACGATGTCAACTTATCTGTAGAGTACCTAGGCCGCGGCGGCTACATCTCAGTAGATGGCACCAAGTATTTTATCGAGCACATCGAACAAGGCCACTTCGCCATTCATTTTCCTGGGTACTTTCAAGTAGCCAGCCAGTCTCATCTAGATGCCCTGCAAAGCTATGCAATGCGTCAAGTACCACGGTGGTACGTCGAAAATCATTCGAATCTTTCGCCCGGAATGGGCGCGCCATGACCGATCTGCAACTGTGGCAACATTCATCAGCCTGCGCACCTATCTGCAAGCCTAAGCACCGCATTTGCCAAAGAGGTACTTCCATGACCACATCAAAATCAGATATCGCTGCTCTAGCGCTGAGCGTGACAAAGAAGCACGGCATCCGTAGATGCAGAGAGTGCGCAACAGAATTGAGAGAAGTACTTGCAACACTGGGAAAGAAGGGATGCGTCCTACGTCTCAAAACGCGAGGCGGTCGGGGGTATATCGTGATGAAGGATCCCACATTTCTGCTGCCATTCACGGCTGACAAGGATGAGGCCATCGCAACCAGTGGCCAGCACTTTGGTGTCCTCGTAGGGGGCCTTGTCTATGACAACATTTTTCAACAAGGTATTTCACGAAGCGCTTGGGAAAACTCCTTCGCTTGCGATATCGGCACCTTCGATGTCGAGGAAATCGAGCCGTTCTGAGCGCAGGCTGCACCCAAGACTACGCAGAGCAATTCCCGGCCCACCTCGCCCGAGCAAGTTCGGACCTGAATAATCTGCTCGTGCTTGACACCCTGCTTGCATCGGTTCGATCAGGCAGAGTCAATTACGGCACCACAGGGTAAGGGGATTTTATCGTCCTCGGGAATCCCCCCGTCCCCCCACCGAGCTATGGACGCCATATGGCTAGTTCCCCACCCCACCGGCTTCGCACAAGGCCACCGCGAGGCTGGCCTGCAGGGCGAAGTGCTGGACGGCGCGCCAGCTCGCCTCGTCGAGCCCACGGCCGTTGCGGTCGGCATAGAACACGCCGATCTGCCGTGATGCCAAGCCAAAGGGCACAATGAAACCGGACTCGCAGCCGGTGACGGCGCACAGCCTTTCGGTGCCACCGCGCTCTACGCGTTCCACGTTGATCCAGCTTGCTGTGCCGCTATCAATGGCTTCGTCGATCACATCCTCCGGATCACCGTCCATCGAAAAGCTGAAATGCTCGCAAAGAGCTTCACCACCACTGCCCAGCCCGAACTTGCCCCGCAGATGCATGCGATCACGTGTCAGGAGCGCGACCACCACCCGCTCACAGCCGACGCCCCGAACCAAGCCTTCGGCAGCCAGTTGAAGAATGTCGGCGATGGCCGCCCGTTCAAGGCTCATCACCGCAAGATCCTGCAGGATGCGCAACTGCAGTGCCGCGTCGGGCCCGGAAGGGACGGCCAGCGCCTCGGAGTCAGGCACAACGACGGACGCATCCGCCCTTGGAATCGCCCGTCCAGCCTCAGGTGCCCCAAAAAATGCGGCTACGCGTGCAGCCTCTCCTGCGTTGGCGATGACCTCTGCGCTGACCACGGACGGCGGCAGACCGAGATAGTCCGCTGCTTCGCGGATCACCCTGCGCGCACCGGTGGAATCCCACCCGTCCTCAGACGCGCGTGCCAACCGGTTGCCGATCACCACCGCCCACTCTGGCCCATGGCTTCGCGCATCGCCCTCGATCGCGGCAGCCGCCAGGGAGCCCAGTTTCCACTCCCGCACCAATCCCGCCGAAAGATGGCGCAGGGAGAACCCCAGCACCACTTGCTGAGCCTCTTCTTCACGCAGCTGGCCCTGCTTCATGCACCGTTCGAGGGCTTGCGCGCGCTCGCCACCAAAGCACCAGAAAGCCATCTCCCCCACCCGTGACAACAGCGCGGCGATGAACACCTTTTCGCCCTCCTGCTCGCCTCGCCGCTGAATCACCCATCGGGCTTGTACCGCTGCGTGAAAACTGCGTGCCATTTCCAGATTGACACGGCTGCGCACGCTGCCGCTCAGCAGCACGTCAATGAGTGCCACTGACAAGGCCAGCTGGGCCACGGGATCAAATCCCAGGACCACGATGGCCCTGGAAACCGTGCTGATTCCCTGGTGGGCTTGATTGAAGTAGGCGCTATTGGCAAGCCGCAGCACCTTGGTGGTCATGGAGGCGTCTTTCAGGATGACCTGTGCCAATGCAGACGCGGACGCGCGTTCGTCACCGATGATCCTCCGCAGGGCATCAACAGTGCGTGCAAATACCGGCATATCGCACCCGCGGATGCGGGCGATCCATTCACTCAGATCAGAAGGGCCAGGACTAATGGAATTCATGTTGTCACCTCTGATCGATATCGGCAGGGGACGTTGCGGCTTGAGGGGCAGTCGGCGCACAGGGGAGTGAGAGCCATGATCTCCCGACACGCCTGCCCCCATTTCACTCATACACGTCATCCGCTCATGCGCCTGCCCACCCGCCCCGCGTTTTCCTTGCACCACCGGGATAAACCCGTCAGCCCACGGAGCGCAGGCAGGTGACGGAAAGGCGAGCATAGGTCTCGGGGATGCACTCGCCTTCTGAGGGCGGGGGCTGCAGACACTGCCGGGCTCGAGCCCTCCCCGGTCTGGCCCGCCATCCTTGTGCGGCCAGAACCCATACCACTCGCGGAGGAGACAACATGAGCATGATGCGGGCGGCGCGCTTGCATGAGATTGGTGGCAGGTTCTCCATTGATCAGATTCCCATCCCCACGCCGGGCAGGCACGAGGTGCTGGTGAAGGTCGAGGCCTGCGGGCTGATTCCGAACCTGCGCAACGTGGTCACGCACTTTCCAAGCTGGTATCCCTTTTTGCCGCTGCCGGCGCTACCGGCCACCTTCGGCCTCGACAGCGCGGGCACGGTGGCGGCGGTGGGCGATGGCGTCACCGCCTGGAAGCCGGGCGACCGGGTGTATGTGAACCCGGGCATCGGCTGCGGCGAGTGCCGTTACTGCCGGCAGGGCGAGCCGACACGCTGCGACAGCTATACCTTCATGGGCTACTTCGGCTTCGGCCCGGGCTCCCAGGCGATCTTCAAGCGCTACCCCCATGCGGGCTACGGTGAATACCTGACCGCCCCGGCGGCCAACCTCGTTCGTCTACCCGACACGCTGAGTTCAGCCCAGGCAGCCCGCCTCGGCTACCTGGGCACCGCCTATTCGGCAATCCGCAAATCGGCCCTGCGGCCCGGCCAGAGTCTGCTGATCCTCGGCGCCACCGGCACCCTGGGGGTGGGCGCGACGCTCCTTGCGCTCGCCTTCGGCGCCGCCCAGGTGCTGGTTGTTGCCCGGGATCGCACTGCGCTGGAACGCCTCGTCGCCGTCGCCCCCCAGCGCGTGGTGCCGGTGGTGCTGGGCGAAGGCGGGATCGCCGAGCAGGCGCGCCGGCATCTGCCCGACGGTGTAGACGCCATGCTGGACACCCTGGGGGCGAAGGCGCCCGCCGAGCTCTCGGTCGATGCCATGGGTGCGGTGGCCCGCGGCGGGCGCATCGTGCAGATCGGCGGCGTGGCCGGCCCCATTCCGATTGATCCGCACCCCTTCATGTGCGCACAACTGCAGTACATCGGCTCCCTGTGGTTCACCCCGACCGAAGGGGAGGAACTGGTGAGCATGATCGGCGCCGGCCTCGTGGACCTGGGCCTGCTGGAGCCCCACGCCTATCCGCTGGAGCAGCTCAATGAAGCGCTCGCGGCGGTCGAGTCCCAGGCCAACGGCTTTACCAACTTCCACATCACCCACGCCTGACCGCCCCACCACGCCTTACCCCAACGAGGAGAAGCTGATGCAACCCACGAGAATCGTCACCGGCCACGACGCCGAAGGCCGCGCCGACTTTGCCCTGCAAACGCCACTGGAGCACGGCGCCTTTGAGCACCACCCCGGCTTCGTCGCCAACCTGCTCTGGCGCACCGGCCCCCAACCGGCGATCCCCACACGCCCGTCCGATCCGGTGGTGGCGGTGGAGTCGGTCATTCCGCAGCCGGGCGGCACCATCGCCATGATGGTGAGCTTCCCCCCCGACAGCGTGATGAGCGCCCCCCACTTCGACCCTGCCGCCGCCGGGATGGAGTTTGCGCAACGGCTGCCCGGCCTCGCCGAGAGCTTCGACCCCGACGGATCGGGCTATCACCGCACGGACACGATGGACTATGGCGTCGTGCTGGAGGGCGAGATCTGGCTGGATCTCGACGACGGGCGCGTGCGCCACCTGAAGGCGGGCGACGTCGTTGTGCAGCTCGGCACCCGGCATGCCTGGCGCAACCGCAGCGAGCACCCGGCGCGCATGTTCTTCGTGCTGATCGGCGCAGTACGCGGCTGATTGCCACCCTCGCCCGTGCCTTACACTATCGTGATGTTCGACCCACAACGCATGTCTGGAGGATGCTCACGATGAAGATTGCCTTGTTTGTTGCTGCCCCCCTCGCGGCCTGGGGGCTGGGCCTTTCGGCTGCGGCTTTCGCTGCAGGCCCCACCTTCACCTGTGCGAAGGCGCAGGGTGAGGTGGAGAAGCTGATCTGCAATGACGCGTCACTGGCGGCGCGGGATGTTCGGCTTGCCGAGGTCTACAAGGCCGCCGCGGCGAAGGCCACGGGCAAGCTTGCGGCGCAGCTGCGGGCCGAGCAGCGCGGGTGGGTCAAGGGCCGGAACGAGTGCTGGAAGGCGAACGGGCAGCAGACCTGGATCACGGCGACGTGGACGGTGGATACGGTGAAGGGCTGCGTGGATGCCCAGTACCGGCTGCGCACCTCGGAGCTGCAGTCGGTGTGGCGGCTGGTGGCACCCAAGACGATCGCCCATACCTGTCAGAACAATCCCGCCAACGAGATCGTGGCGAACTTTTTCGACACCGACCCAGCCACAATCCGCCTGGAACGCGGGGATCGCACCGTGACACTGTGGCGTGTGGGTGCGGCCGGTGATGGCAGCTACGAGGGACAAAACGTCAGCCTCGTGACCAAGGGCGACACGCTGCAGGTGAACTGGCTGAACACCGACACCGGCAAGACAGACGCGTTACAGTGCACTGCGCGTTAGATGATTGACGCAGGGCAGCCAGCCCACCATTGGGAGGCTGACTGACTCGTGATGCGTATCGCGTGACAAGCGAGGCTGATGCCTTCGGCCAGACAAGAATGGAAAGGGAAGAAGAATGGCGCTGTCGCAACTCAACTGGCATGTCATCTACGACAAGATCCAGCCAACCAAGATTCTGGCCACCGTTGGGGTCTCGAACGAGACGATCCAGTGCATCGCATATCACTACGGATTCAAGGACCAGAACCTGGATTCAAGAACGTCACTGGATGAGCACTTGTGGTTCAGTCAGAAACCCGCATGGGATCTGCACATTGCCTACAGCCTCGCCCTTCAGGAAGCGGCCTACGATGTAGACCTGATTCAATCGAGTATCAGGGAAATCCTCCGTACCGGGGCACAGGCAGCCGTCAGCTCAGCCCAATACGCCTATTTTCAGGTTCTCGTGGGCATCCCGGTCAGCCAGGCATTGACCGCTGCAGGCATTACAGGGATCAAAAAGATGATTTATGGCGCCTCGATAAAGGCAGCGCTGAAAGGCGTCGTGATGTGAGATGTCTCAGGCTTCAATTAAGAATTCGAGCCCATACGCAGTCGATTTTATCCTTCATCAGCTCAATGGCCAGCGAAACACGGTGTCGTCCATCGGTAACTTCGTAAGCGTTGCCAGAGCAAGTCAAGGTAATCGGATCCCCCTGCCACTGGGGGTTGGTGAGAATTTCACCCAGAGTATTGAAGCCGTTCTTGAGTTGAATGAGTCGGGCCTGGTTGAGCTCATAGATCGCAGGCGGCCGTATCTTTGAAAGCGGAACGGCAACAAGCTTGACGCCGCGCACAATGACCACGGTACCAGCCGGAACAAGAGGCGCAACCATCAGCTTATCTCCAGGTGCTTATCGATTTAATGGCTATGACGATCCTGCCTCGCCTTGATACATGAACCCGAATGCAGCGTCGGCATATCAGGCAGGATTGGGAAAAACCAAGCTGCTTTTTGGCCGCCTAATTTACCTTGGGGCGCGCTGCACAATACGGTTCAAAATAGGTCTCGGGGATTCTCTTGTCGCTGGCCCAGTCAAGACCCGTGGTGTTTTCGGTGGCACTTCCGCCTGCACATTGAATCACGGTCTGAGCCCAACTATTGCTGTTGAAGCCAATACCGGCCGCGGGATACTTGATTGGGTCATTGCGGACATTGATCCTGTAGTTCTCAATCCGCCAGATGACCCGTTCAATGGCAGCCGTGTCGCTCAAAGCGCCAAAGCCGGCTTGAAACATCTCTGTATCAAAATCTGACCGGAAAGCTGAAACCTTCTCTCCCCCAAAAAACTCCATCGTCGCCTTGAGGTCTGATTTCTCGAAATACTCGGCGACGAGTCGCCCGTTGATGTTTTGCGCACCGACGACCACACCATAAACGTCCTGACCATCTTTTCGCCCAAGGAAGCGCGCCTGCGCTTCGACGGCAGAAAAAGCCCGGCACGACATGAGGTAGAAGCCCGTCAGCACGATAAATTGATGAGTGCCTACTGGAACCACGCGACCCAAGATAGATGGCCATCTGTTCTCCTGCTGCACTACCCCGCCAGACTCTGATCGGGCATCGGGTGCGATTAAGCCTGCATTTAATCGGCGGCGTTCGAGTTCGCCAGCCCCGCAAGTACCAACAAGCAAAATACAAAAGAGCAATTCGCCATCGCCAATTGCCCCTCAAAGACCGCAAAAGCCTGATTTGAGCTCACGCGCGCATTCAATTCAACTCAACACGTGTTCAGGAGCGACATGCTACGGTTTGATCTCCATCATCAGACCATCGGCAATCACTACCGAAGCCTCTGAGGCGCCACCGCCTCTCTATCGCTGAGCATATTCGAATGACGCGGCCGATTTTGCAACAACATTTTTCACAGTATTCCACTCGTCGGACATCTACCCAATTCGCCACCCGAAACCACCTCATGTGTTCAAGTCAAACCGGCTCAAATGAGGCCACGGCTGGCTATCTGGAGAATCAAGACCCCGGCCTGGAATCAACCGCATGCGCCTCAGCCACGTGCTTGTCAGCCCCATGCAGTGCCAACTAAGATGCATACGTCTATTCCCTCTTGCCAGCTCAACCCCCTCCACTCCCGGGACACCTCCATGAAACTCCATGCCTTCGTGGCAATGCCCTTCGGCACCAAGCCGAACGACAAGGGTGAGCAGGTCGACTTCAACCGCATTTTCGATGAACTGATCAAGCCGGCCCTGGAGGATGCGGGGCTGGAGGTGCTGCGGGCCGACAAGGAGCAGCGGGCCGGGGACATCCGCCTGGACATGTTCCAGGAGCTGCTGATGGCCGATCTGGTGGTGGCCGACCTGAGCATCGACAACCCCAACGTGTGGTACGAACTGGGGGTGCGCCACGCCCTGCGGGCCCGCGGGGTGGTCCTCGTCCAGGGGCCGCGCAACACCAAGCCCTTCGACATCTACACCGACCGCAAGCTGACCTACCACCTGAAGGACGGCGCGCCCGACCCGGCCCATCTGGCCGACGACCGCAAGGCCATCACCGACATGACCGTCGCCACCCTCGCGGCCTGGCACGAACGCCCGGTGAGCCCGGTGTACGGGCTGCTCCCCAATCTGCGTGAGCCCGACTGGAAGAGCTTGCGCATCGGTGCCGTGCGGGAGTACTGGCATCGCCACGATGCCTGGGCGGCCCTCATCGACAAAGCCCGCAAGGCCGGCCGACCGGAGGATGTGCTGGTGCTGGCCGACGAGGCGCCAGTCACCGCCCTGCGGGTGGAGGCCAGGCTCAAGGCAGGTACGGCCCTGCTCAAGGGGCGGCACTATAACTACGCCCTGGAACAGTTCGATCTGGCCCTCGGCTTCGACCCCACCAATCTGGAGGCCGCCCGCCAGCGCGGCATCTGCCTGCAGCGCCTGAAGCGGCCGGACGACGCCCGGAGCGCCTACGAGGCCATCCTGGTCGAACACCCGGGCGATGTGGAAACCCAGTCGCTCCTCGCCCGCCTCGACAAGGACGCGTGGATGGACGCCTGGAACCACCCGGAGCACAGCCCGGCGAAGATGCGTGAAGACGCCGCCTACGAGGAAGCGCTGCTGAAGGCAGCCATCGTCGGCTATGCTGGGGCCTTCCGCGCCGCACCGGACCACTACTACTCGGGCATCAATGCCGTCACCCTGATGCACCTCCATCGCCATCTCACCAACGAGGCCGACTTCGACGCCGAAGCGCGCACCATGGCTGGCGGTGTGGCCTGGGCCGCCACCTGCGAGCGGTCCCCGGCGCAGCGCTTCTGGGCTGCAGCCACCCTGGGCGATCTGGCCATTCTCAACGGCAACGCCGAGGATGTGAAGGATGCTTACCAGGCCGCCATCGCCCTGGCCGACAAGGACTGGTTTGCCCTGGATGCCTGCCTGGCCCAGCTGCGCCTGCTCGCCAGCCTGGGCTTCCGGCCCGACGAGGTGGGCGCCGGCATCACCACCTTCGAGCGCGCCCTCACCCGGCTCGAGCCCCCCACCGAAAAGGGCTGGCAGCCGCGCAAGGTGTTCCTGTTCTCCGGGCACATGATCGACAGCCCCGCCCGGCCCACGCCGCGCTTCCCGGCCGACAAGGAGCCCATCGCCGCCCAGGCCATCGCCGACGCCCTGGCCCGCCTCGGCGCCGGCAAGGACGACTTGGCCATCACCCAGGGCGCCTCGGGTGGCGACCTGCTGTTTACCGAAGCCTGCCTCGCCCTGGGCATGCATGTGCAGCTCCTGCTGCCCCTGCCCGAGGCCGACTTCATCGAACAATCCATCCTCCCGGCCACCAATGGCGATGCCTGGCGCGACCGCTACTTTGCCGTGCGCGACCACACCCGCACCCTGCCCAACCGGGTCATGCCGGAGGTTCTCGGCCCCTTGCCCAAAGACGCGTCCGGCAAGCCGATGAGCCCCTTCGAACGCTGCAACCACTGGCTGCTGCACAGCACCCTGTCCCTGGGCGTCAAGCGCGGCTACATGATCTGCCTGTGGAACGGCAGTGGTGGCGACGGCCCCGGCGGCACCGAACACATGGTTCGCGAAGTGAAACAACGCACCGGCCAGGTCGTCTGGCTCGATACACGCAAGCTCTGGTAAGCCCTCTCCGCAAAGGACACCCACCATGCCCACCGCCCTCGAACTGCGCATCAAGACCCCTGGCCCCAAGAAGATCCTGTCCTGCGATGGCGGAGGCATCCTCGGCCTGATGAGTGTCGAAATTCTGGCCAGGCTGGAGTCCGACCTGCGCACCGAACTCGGCAAGCCCGATCTGCTGCTCTGCGACTACTTCGACTTTGTCTGCGGCACCAGCACCGGGGCCATCGTCGCCGCCTGCATTTCGGCCGGCATGAGCACCGAGCAGATCCGCGGCTTCTACGTCAGCAGCGGCAAGCAAATGTTCGACCAGGCCTCCCTGCTCAAGCGCCTGCACTACTCCTACAACAAGGAACCCCTGGCGAAAAAGCTGCAGGCTGCATTCAGCGATGCACTGGGCGCCGACACGACCCTGGGCAGCCCGGGCCTGCGCTCCCTGCTGATGATGGTGATGCGCAACGCCAGCACCGATTCACCCTGGCCGGTGAGCAACAACCCCTTCGCCACGTACAACCAGCGCGACCGGCACGACTGCAACCTGGCGCTGCCCCTGTGGCAGCTGGTGCGCGCCAGCACGGCCGCGCCCACCTTCTTTCCGCCCGAGGTGGTGACCCTCGGCAAGGGCAAGCAGGCCTACACCTTCGTCTTCGTGGATGGCGGTGTCACCACCTACAACAACGCCGCCTTCCTGGCCTACCAGATGGCCACCGCCGAGCCTTATCGTCTCAACTGGAAGACCGGCACCGACCAGCTGCTGATCGTCTCGGTGGGCACCGGCAGCGCCCCTGCCGCCCGGCCAGACCTGAAGCCCGGCGACCTGTGGCTGATGGACAACGCCAGGAACCTGCCCGGCGCCCTGATGAACGCTGCCAGCGCCGGCTGGGACATGGCCTGCCGGCTGGTGGGCGAGTGCCGTTTCGGCCGCCCCATCGACCGGGAGTTCGGCGACATGGTGGGCGCAGCCACCTCCACCGGCACCAAACAGTTTGCCTACGTGCGCTACGACCCGGACGTGAGCCAGACCGGGCTCGATGCGCTGGGTCTTGACCACATCAAAGCCGCCGATGTGCAGACGCTGGACTCCATCGATTTCATTCCGCAGATCCAGGAAGTGGGCGTGGCCTACGCAGGTGCGCACGTGAAGACGGCGGAGCACCTGCGCGGTTTCCTGTAATCAACAACCTGTCCGGGAAGCCACGTGCGGAGGTCGAGTGAAGCTGATTTCTTGAGTTTGACGCGTCGTCTGACGATCCGCGCAGGGCGACTCGTAGGGGCGACATCAGTAGCCCGCGGACACGATCAACGGCAATTCTGTGA